>JAZBPO010000093.1:0-45127 GCA_036351675.1 Pseudomonadales bacterium | reverse complement strand
TCCTCTCGGGCGCGCCATCTCTTCGTTCTTGCCGCGCCCGTTCGGATTTCCGGCCCGGACCGGGACGGCCCGGGCGTTCCTCGGCTCTCCGCTGCGCGGCTCGAAACCCCGACTCACCCTCTCGGGCGCGCGCGAATCGGCCACTTTCGGGCGTCGAGTTCTGCTGAGTGTCGTCCACGCTCAGCGGAGCCGTGAAACGGTCGACACCGGGCGGCTATCCCGTCAGGCCCCGTTCATCCTCGCACGGTCATGGTGGGCCTGCGTTCAGACCCCGCGTCGGACGCATCGACTCGCAGGACGAGGAGCACGCCATGAAGAGGATCGCAACGATTCTGTTGCTGACCACCGGGCTCACGACCACACCGGCGTGGGCGGACCGTGATCGGGATCGCGCCCTCCTCGGCGCCGGCATCGGCGGCGCCGTGGGTGCCGCACTCGGCCAGGAGCTGGACGGCCGGGAGGGCGCCGTCATCGGCGGAGCGCTGGGCGCAGCCCTGGGCACGGCCATCGCCACCGACGACCGCCGCGACCGCTACCACGGCCGCTATCGAGGTCTGGAGCGTCGCTGGGACGACGATCGCCGCTATCGAGACCGGCACCACCGCTACCGCGACCAGGGTCGCGGCCATCGGGCACGGCGCGGCTACGACGACCACCATCGACAGGACGACCGGCACTACCGCCATCGTCGCGACGATCGGCGCCGAGGCTTCCGTAGCGGACGCCGCGACGGCCGGGGCGCCTTCTGTCCGCCGGGTCTGGCGAAGCAGGGACGCTGCTACTGATCGAATCCGGTGCCGACACGGGAGCCGACGCGGGACGCGCGGCTTCCACGGCCGCCGGAACACGCGCCCTCCTTCCGCTCGCGCGCTCCAGAACCACTCCAGCATCGCCAACCGGCCGTGGTGTAATGGCGGGGTGTCGATGATCAGGGCAGGACCCCGCCATGGGTTTCACGACGCGCTATACGGGACTCTACGATCCGCAGTGGCACACGGACGGCTACCACCCGAAGGACGCACTCGCCTTCGCCGTCCTCAGTTCTCTCGCCTACGCCTCGCCGAAGAAGATGTTCGAAGTGCTCGAGGGGCCCTTCGGCTTCTCTGCCGTGCTGCCCTTCGACAAGCGGCTCGGCAAGGACATCGACACGCAGGGCTTCGTCGCGGCGAACGAGGATCGCGTCGTCGTCGCCTTCCGCGGCAGCGAGGCGAAGGCCGCGGACTGGCTCGCGAACGTGCAGACGGTCACGGACCCGGGCCCCTTTCCGAAGACCAAGGTCCACGAAGGCTTTCAGGACGCGCTGTTCCCGGTGATGCTGCAGCTCGGCTACGTGCTCCGCCATCTCGGTACCGGGGGCAAGCAGGTCTGGGTGACGGGCCACAGCCTCGGCGGCGCCCTCGCGAGCATCTTCACGGCGATGCTCCTCGAGGAACTCCACAGCCTCGGCACCACGCATGCCCTCGGCGATGCCCACCGACTCGCCGGGCTCTATACCTTCGGCGCACCGCGAGTCGGGAATCGCGCCTTCGACAAGCAGTTCGACGCGCGCGCGAAAGCGCAGAGCGTCCGCGCCTACCGGGTCGTGAACGACGGCGACGCGGTGCCGCACGTTCCGCCGGAGCCCTGGTTCAGCCACGCCGGTACGCGCGTGCTCCTGAAGGATGGCTTGGTGCTGCGTGGGGACGGAGAGACGACCGAAAGGAAGCAATCGGCGGTCGGCTGGAAGGTCATGCGCAACTCGATCGCCGAATTCTTCATGGAAACCGTCAATCCGTTCTACATCGGCAAGGTGCACGTACTCGACGGCAAGCTCGGCTACATCCGGGTCCTGGAGGACGCCGTCTCGGAAGGCGGGTGAACCGGAAGACGCCCCCGACCCGGGCGGAACCCGCGTGGAGCGGGCGCGGCAGGGCGAAGTGCACCGGGTGATCGACGCCGACCACGGCCTCGATCGGTTGCTCCTGTAGTGCGCTCGTGCGCGACCACCCGTGGTGCGGAAGAACGCGTACGGGGCTACATCAGATCGGCGTCAGCCAGCGGTCGGGGCGGGGCAGCCAGCAGCGCTCCCGGTCGAGGGACAGAACGACGCGCCGCGTGCGCCCGATGATCTCCTCGCGCGGCACCAGGCCGAACACGCGTGAGTCGGCGCTCCGATCGCGATCGTCACCGAGCACCAGGTAGTGATCCGCGGGGACACGCAGCGCAGGGAAGCTCGCGAGAAAGGAGGGACGAGGCTCGAGCCGCATGCGATGCGCCGCGCCGGGCAGTGCCTCGAGCAGCTCGTACCCCGTCTCGTGATCCTCCAGCCGCGAAAGGGCGACCGGCGCGCCGTTCAGCCACAGCTGGTTGTCCTGCAGCGCGACGAGGTCGCCGGGCAGGCCGATCACGCGCTTGACGAGCCGCTTGTCGGCGGCGGCGGAGTCGAACACCACGATCTCGCCGCGCGCCGGATCCGCGAAGGTCGCGAGCCGCGTGCCCAGGAGCGGCAGGCGCAGGTCGTACGCGAGCTTGTCGACGAGGATGCGGTCACCGGGGAGGATGGTCGGCTCCATGGACCCCGTGGGGACGTCGTTCCAGTCAGCGAAGGAGCTTCGGAACAGCGTCATGAGCACGACGAAGAGGACGAGCGGGCGGTTCTCGCCCCAGAGGCTGCGCAGGCGCGCATCGAGCGGTACGTGCATCGGTCGGCTCCTCGGCCACCGCCTGTGGTCGCCCGACGCTAGCCACAACGGAAGCCGCGCGCAGCCGGAGCGGATCAGGCTGCGACGAGGCGACGACAGACTGCGACGGTGCGAGCGACGAACCGGCCGAAGACCCCGGTAGCGGCGCGCACGCGCACGTCTCCTCAGCTCGACGCCATCGGCGCCGATCGCCGCTACCAGTCCTGCAGCCAGCGCGGCTGGGCCCAGAGTTCGAGGCGCGCGTTGACCGGGTAGACGACCGGATAGCGGCCGCGCCCGGCGATCGTGTGGTCGCGCACGCCTTCGAGCGCAGCGCGCAGAGCTCGCACGTCCTCGATGCCGAGGCGCGGCGCGCCGGGCGGCGAGGTGCGGTGCGCGCCGTAGATGCGCAGCGCTTCCGGCGCCACCTCGAGCACCGCGCCCGCGGCATCGAGATAGGCGGCGAGGCTGCTGTTCGGCAGGAACGCGAACAGCGGGCCCTCGTAGAGGAAATCGCCCGAGAACATCAGGCCGCGCTGCTCGTCCAGCAGCGAGACGGAGTCGCTCGTGTGACCGGGCGTGTAGAGCAGCTTCAGGCGCCGGCCGCCGAGCTCGAGGTAGTCGCCCGGCGCGACCCACTCGTCGATCTCGAGCGTCGGGATCGCATAGCCTTCCGCGCTGCCGAGGTGCTCGGCCCAGGTCGGCGTCAGGCGATCGTCCGGGGCCCGAGCGCGGAGCGCGGGCAGGTCCACGAGCGCGACGTGCTCGAAGGTCACCTCGTTGCCGATGTGATCGTAATGCAGATGCGAGGGCATGAAGGTGAGAGGCAGGTCCGTGAGCGCCGCCACCACCGGGCGGATGTCACGCAGACCCGTTCCTGCGTCGAACAGCAGCGCCCGGCGGCGACCGACGATCAGGTAGTTGAAGACCTGCTGGTCGTAGCGCGGCTCACCGATCGCCCAGGTCCGTTCGTCGAGCTGCTCGATGGTGAAGTAGTCGTCGAACCAGACGACGCCGGGACCCTCCTCCTGCGCATCCAGCAGGGGCGGCGGCTCGCCTGTGGCCAGGGCGAAGATCATGAGCCGATGCCGGAAGCCGACGGCCACGGCAGCCAGCACGGCGAGCAGGAGCAACGCGACTGCGAACCATCTGCCGACGTTCATACGGTCTCCGACGCGAGCGAGCCGCGGACGCGCTGGAAGAAGCCGCAGTAGGACAGGATCACGGGGGCACGGCAAGCCACCGGAACCCGGGGAGGACCTCCGGCGCGGCATCGGTCATCCTTCGCTGCGGGACCGTCACGGCGGGGCACCGCAGGACGTGCCGGCGACGGATCGGCTCAGACCACACAGGGAATCACCATGGCCAGAACGCGTGCGCTGAATGGAAGAAGCACGGCCGACGACGTCGTCGCGGAGAAGGATCTCCGCGGTCGGCGTATCGTCGTCACCGGCGCCAACACGGGCATCGGCTTCGAGACGGCGCGCGCCCTGGCGGCGGCTGGCGCGACGGTGATCCTGGCCTGCCGGGACGAAGCGAAGGCAGCGGAAGCCGTCGAGCGGATCCGCGTCGCGCACCCCGAGGCGGACGCCGTCGCGGCGACCCTCGACCTCGCATCCTTCCGCAGCATCCGGGACTTCGCAGCCGGGCTCGGCGAGGCGCCCATCGACGTGCTGATCGCGAACGCCGGCCTCGCGACGACGGATTTCTCGACCACGGACGAGGGCATCGAACGCACCGTGGGCGTCTGCCACTTCGGCCACTTCCTGCTCACCCGACTGCTGATCTCGCGACTGCTGGCCGCGCCGGAGCCACGCGTGGTGATGGTGTCGAGCGAATCGCATCGCGCGCCGCGACGCCTCGACTTCGATCGCTTCCCGATGACGGCAGGCAACTTCCGCGGGCTCGTGGCCTACGGCCAGGCGAAGCTCTGCAACGTCCTCTTCGCCCGTGCGCTGCAGGCGCGCTACGGCGAGCGCGGGCTCATGGCGTGCTCGCTGCACCCGGGCACCCTGGTGACCACCGACATCGGCCGGGGCAACGCCTTCTTCGGTCTGCTGATGCGCCTCGTGAGCCCCTTCACCAAGTCCTGCAGCCAGGGCGCAGCGACGTCGGTCTGGGCCGCGGTCCACGAACCCGCCAGGGAGCTCGCAGGCGCCTATCTCCGCGACTGCGGCATCTCGGAAAGCACGCCCGAGTCGCGCGATGCTGACACGGCGCAGCGCCTGTGGGAGCGCTCTGACGAAATCATCGAGGCGCACACGACGGGCGACGCCGCGCCAGAGCTGCGAGGCTGGCCCTGATCCGGGACCGGGCGAAAGGGCGGGACGCTGCCACCGGCCGCCACGACGCAGTGCTGTCTCGGCCCGGGCCTGCACCACGTCGAGCGCGCGGCAGCCGCCCTGGTCGCCCCGCGGTAGCATGCGGTCATCGAGGGCGGGGGGAGTCAGTCATGAGCAGGACGCGAACAGGCGTCACGATCGTCACGATCCTGATGCTGGCCTGCAGTGGCGGAACCCGGGCGGCCACCGAGCCCGGCGAGGAGTACGCCACGCGGGCGCGCGGCGCGGGCATCGAGCTGCCGGCACCAGCGCCGGATCGAAGCGTCGGAGAAGGCCCCTTCGAACGGCTGGTGATCCGCGACGCGATGCTCGTCGACGGCGAGGGCGCACCGCCACGCGGCCCCGTGCACATCGTCGTCGAGAACGAACGCATCACGCGCATCCTACCGGCCTCCAGCGAGATCGACACGACGGACGCACACGTCATCGAGGCCGAGGGCATGTACGCGCTACCGGGCTTCATCGACGCGCACGCTCACCACGGCACGCCCTTCCAGGGCCTCGCCGGTTCGCTCACACCACCGGAGTACGTCTTCCGGCTCTGGCTCGGCCACGGCATCACCACCGTGCGCGACCCGGGCAGCACCATGGGTCTCGAGTGGACCGTCGGCCATGCCGAGCGCGCGGAGAAAGGCGAGATCACGGCGCCGCGCATCATCCCCTACGCCATGTTCCCGGGCAGCACCGTCACCAGCGCCGAGCGCGCCCGCGAGTGGGTCCGCGCCGTGCGCCGCCGCGGCGCCAAGGGCGTGAAGCTGCGCGGCGGCACTCGCGAGGCGCTCGTCGCCGTCTACGAGGAGACGGCGCGGCTCGGCATGGGCTCCGCGAACCACCACGACCAGACGGCCGTCTACCAGGTGAACGCCCTCGACAGCGCCCGCCTCGGCCTCGACTCCCTCGAACACTGGTACGGCCTGCCCGAGGCCATGTTCACGGACCGGACCATCCAGGCCTATCCGCACGACTACAACTACGCCGACGAGCAGGACCGCTTCGGCGAAGCCGGCCGGCTGTGGCTGCAGGCGGCGCCGCCGGGCAGCGAGAAGTGGAACGCGGTACGCGACGAGCTGGTCGAACTCGATCTCACGCTGGTGCCGACCTTCACGATCTACGAGGCGAACCGCGACGTCGCCCGGGCGCGCGACGCCGAATGGCACGAGGACTACACCTGGCCGGGCCTGCGGCGCTTCTTCATGCCCGATCCGCGCCTGCACGGCTCCTACCACTTCGACTGGACCACGGGAGACGAGGTCGCCTGGCGCGAGAACTTCCGGCGCTGGATGGACTTCGTCGAGGACTACAAGAACCACGGTGGCCGCGTGGTGACGGGCTCCGATTCGGGCTTCATCTTCAAGCTCTTCGGCTTCGGCTACGTGCGCGAACTGGAGCTGCTGCAGGAAGCCGGCTTCCATCCGCTGGAGGTCATCCAGGCCGCGACGCTGAACGGCGCCGAGCTGCTCGGCCTCGAAGCGGAGATCGGTTCCATCGTGCCCGGCAAGCGCGCCGATATCGTGCTCGTGCCCGAGAACCCCGTGGCCAACTTCAAGGTGCTCTACGGCACGGGCCACATGAAGCTCGACCGGGAGACGGGCGAACTGAGGCGCGTCGGCGGCGTGCGCTGGACGATCCGCGACGGCATCGTCTTCGACGCCCCGGCGCTCCTGGCAGAAGCCCGCGCCATGGTGGCCGCGGAAAAGAAGAAGGAAGCGATGCGATGAAGTCCGCGAAGCTCGCGCTCGGCACCCTCGCGCTGCTCTGCAGTGCCGTACCGTCGGCCGCAGACGAGACCATGGACCGCCTGGAGATCATGAACACCGTGCAGGCCCTGTTCGACGCCATGGCCGCGACCGACGGTCCGGGCGCGGCACGCGTCCTGCTGCCGGAGGGCCGCTTCGTCATCGTCGATCGCGGCGACAGCGGCATCGAGACCGCGGTGCTCGACCACGTCGCCTTCGTCGAGCGTGTGGCGGAGAGCGAGGTGCCGCTGATCGAGCGGACCTGGGATCCGGAAGTGCGCGTGGACGGCGACATCGCCAGCTATCGTGCGCGCTACGACTTCCACAGCGGCACCAGCTACAGCCACTGCGGTGTCGATCTCTTCCACCTCGTGCGGGCCGACGCGGGCTGGCGCATCACGGGCGGTACGTTCACGCGTGAACAGAACTGTCCGGACAATCCGCTCCCGGAACTCTGAGATGCGCACCACTGTCCTGCTGCTGGCCGGCGTACTGCTCACGAGCTGCGGGGAACCGCGCGTCTGGAACGTGCCGTCAGCGAACCACAACTCGCGCGTGCAGCACCTGGTGCTGCATTTCACGTCCGAGAACCACGCGGAATCGCTGCGCCTGCTCACGCAGCCGACGGATGCCCCCGTGAGCGCGCACTATCTGATCCCCGATCCGCGCGACCCGGGCTGGGGCCGGGACGAGGTCGTCGTGCTTCGTCTCGTGGCCGAGGAGCGACGCGCCTGGCACGCCGGGCGCAGCCACTGGGCCGGGACGACTGCGCTCAACGACAGCTCCATCGGCATCGAGATCGTCAACGAATCCCGATGCGAGACATCCAACGGCATGAACGCCGTCCGCGACCCGGACGAGCGCCGCTGTGTCTTTCAGCCCTACGACGATCGTCAGATCGACGTGCTCATCGCACTTCTGCAGGGCATCCTCGAGCGGCATCCGGACATCGACCCGGAAGACGTGGTCGCGCACGCCGACATCGCCCCGGACCGGAAGGTGGATCCGGGCCCGCTGTTTCCCTGGGCACGGCTGCACGAGGCCGGCATCGGCGCCTGGTACGAAACGGAGCAGGTCATGCGCATTCGCGCCGGGCTCGCGCCCGAGGACCTCGAGGCGCGTTCGGTACAGCGCGCGCTCGCGGCCTGGGGCTACGGCGTGACGGAGACGGCCCTCTTCGACACCGACACGCGCTTCGCCCTCGAGGCTTTCCAGATGCATTTCCGACCGACCCGCCACGACGGTGTCGCCGACGCCGAGACGGTCGCGATCCTGCACGCCCTGATCGCGCGCTACCGTCCGGAACGCTATGCGTCGCTGACGGGCGCGGAAGCCTGAAGGCCGACAGTTCGGACCGCAGGCCCGGGGACAGGGATCCGCATCCGGGCCATACCCCGGGGCGCGCCCGTCAGCGCCGCAGGAGCCAGGCCTCCATGAGTTCTATGTCGTCCTTGCCGAAGAACAGCTGGTCGCCGACGGTGCAGGTCGGTGCGCCGAACACGCCGGCGTCGACGGCAGCCCGGGTCGCGTCGAGAAGCGCGCTCTTCACGTCGGCCAGCTGGATCCCCTCGGCGAAGGCTTCGGCGTCGAAGCCACTCCCGGTGAGCGCCGCGGCGAGTACCGTCTCGTCGTCCATCTTCTTCGGCTCCACCCACATGTGCCGGAACATGGAATCCACGTAGCGGGCGAAGACGTCCTCGCCCTGCGCCGCGCGGATCCAGATCGCCCCGCGCATGAGCCCGAGCGTGTTCACCGGGAAATGCGGATTGGAGGCGTAGGGCACGCCATGGCGCTCGACGAAGCGCGTCGTGGCCTGGTTCATCCAGTTCAACTTCGGAGGCAGGTGACCGAAGGCCTGCATCGGTGACTGGTTGCCCGTGGCCTTGAAGACACCGCCCAGGAGCATGGGGCGATAGCGCAGTTCACGGCCCGTGCGCGCCGCGATGCCGGGCAGGATGGCATGCGCCAGCCAGCAGTTCGGACTGCCGAAGTCGAACCAGTAGTCGATGACCGCGTCGTTCATGTTCGCGCCTCCAGGGGATGCGTCCTGGCTCCGCGGCCATGCTGCGCGCAGTCGTTGCATGACGCAACGCCTGTCAAGACAATGAGGCCATGAAACTGAAGTCCTACAGCGACATGGACTGCAGCCTGGCCCAGACCCTCGAGATCGTGGGTGAGCGCTGGACGCTGCTCATCCTGCGCGACGCCTTTTTCGGCATCCGTCGCTTCGAGCAGTTCCAGAAGCGTCTCGGCATCGCCCGCAACATCCTCTCGGCGCGCCTGGCGACGCTCGTGGCGGCGGGCATCCTCGAACGCAGGTCCCTGACCGAGGGCGGACGCCGCGCCGAGTACCACCTCACCGAGAAGGGCCGGGACCTGCAGCCGGCCCTCCTCGCGCTCACCCAGTGGGGCGATCGCTGGTATCCGGGGCCCCACGAGGGCCCGCGCATCGAGTTCGTGGACCGCGAGACGCAGCAGCCGATCCGCGAACTGCGCCCCCTCGCGGCAGACGGACGCGAACTGGCCCCACGTGACGTCCGGGCACGCCCCGGCGCAGTGGACCCCTTCGGCGGCCACGAGGACGGCGAGACCCCCTGAGGCCCGCCAGCCCGAGCAGCCCGACCTCGGAGATTCCGCCCATGCAGCGCAGCGCTGACGCGATCCGGATACTGCGCCTGCATCCGGGCGCCGATCTGCGACGCGCCCTCGAGCAGGCAGCGCGGAGGCCGGCCGCAGCGCCCGCTTTCCTGCTCTCGGGCATCGGCAGTCTCGACGGCGCCCGCCTGCGCCCGGCCGGCGCCGAAGGCACGCTCGAAGTCCGGGGCGACCTGGAGATCCTGACGCTCGCGGGATCACTCTCGCGTCAGGGCGTGCATCTGCATGCCTCCGTCTCGGACGCCGACGGCCGGGTCTTCGGCGGCCACGTGCTGCCCGGCTGTCGCGTCCGGACGACCGCCGAACTCGTCCTCGCCGACCTTCACGGGCAGCAGCTCGCGCGCCGCATCGATACACGCACGGGTTATCGAGAGCTCGCGATCCGGCGTCGGCCGGGGCGGCGCCGCTGATGCGCCGCGTGCGCTTCGCCGTCGTCGGCAAGGGCCTGTTCGGCAGCGCGGCCGCACGTCATCTCGCCGAGGCCGGCCACGAGGTACTGCTCGTCGGTCCTGACGAACCCACCGAGCCGCATCGGCACGCCGGCGTCTTCGCCTCTCATCACGACGCCGCGCGCATCACGCGCCTGCTCGACCGCGACCCGATCTGGGCGGGCCTCGCCCGCGCGAGCCTGCGCCGGCACGCCGAGCTCGAGGCCGCGACCGGCATCCGCTTCCATCACCCGCACCCCGTGCTCTACGCCGATGCGGGCCCCGGTGATCTCACCGATGCGATGCAGGCGACCGCCCTCGCCTTCGCCGTCGAGCTGCACGCGCCCGCGACACCGCCGCCGACGCTGAGCCTGCCGGCGAACGCGCGTGCGAGCATCGAGCAGGGCGTCGCCGGCTGGATCGCCCCGCGCCGCCTCGTGCAGGCGCAGACCCTGGCCGCCCTCGCGGCCGGTGCCCGCGTGCTGCGCTCGCCGGTCTGGGCACTGCGCGACGCCGGCGCGGACGGCACGCGCCTGATCCTCGACGACGGCAGCGAGGTGCTGGCGGAACGCGTGTTGCTCTGCGCCGGCGCCTTCACGCAACCCGTGGGGCTGACGGCGGGTCTGCCGCTGTGGACCGAGGGCCGAACCGTGCTGCTGGCGCGCGTCGAAGCACCGCTCGCCCAACGCATCGCGGAGCTGCCCTGCGTACTGCTCGACACGCCCGCGGCGGACCTGCCGGACCTCTACCTGATGCCGCCCGTCACCTATCCGGACGGCGCGGCCTGGGTGAAGGTCGGCAGCGGCAGCATCGTCCGGCGTATCGACGAACTCGAAGCGCTCCAGGACTGGTTCCGCTCCGCGCCGCCGCTCGAGGACGTCGAACGGCTGAGCACGGCGCTGACGACGCTCGTCCCGGACCTCGCCGGCGCGGAGCTCCGCACCGCGCAGTGCGCGGCGACGCTCACAGCGTCCGGGCGCCCCCTGGTGGACTGGGTGGAACCGGGGCGTATCGCCGTAGCCTGCGGCGGCAACGGCAAGGGCGCGAAGAGCTCCGACGAGATCGGTCGTCTCGGAGCGGCGCTGCTCACGGACGCCAGTGGCGCGGGTGAACTCGACCCGTTCCGAGTCGGTTGAAGCCGATCACCTGAAGGGGAGCGGAGACGTGGGAGTGGCCTGCCCGAACTGCGGCAGTACGATGACGGCTGCCTACTGCGCCAACTGTGGTCAGCGCCAGACGCCGTCGATCGTTCCCGTCGGCGACTGGTTCGGCGATCTCGTGGAGGGCCTGTTCGGGGCGGATGCCGTCCTGCCGCGGACGCTCGCAACGCTGCTCCTGCGCCCCGGTGAACTGACGCGGCGCTACGCGGAAGGGCGTCGCGCGAGCCAGAGCGGCCCGCTACGCGTCTACATCGTCGTGAGCGCCGCCGTCATCGGTCTCATGACGACGTTCAATGCCTTTTCGAGCTTCGGCGACCTCGACCCGGGCGTCCTCACCGTCTTTCCGCTCGTGAATCTCCTCTCGCCGCTCTTCCTGGGCGGTCTGCTCAAGATCGCCTTTCCCAGACGCCTGACGATGCTGCATCTCGTCTTCGGCACACACTTCGCGACGATCATGGTCATCGTCACGACGCCCACGATCTTCCTCGACGATCCCTTGATGCTCACCGCATCGCTCGGCGTGCTGTCGCTCCTTCTCATGGCGCATCTCGCTGCCGCGATGCGTCATGTCTACGGCTGTGGCTGGCTACGTGCCGGTACGTCAGCGGTGGGCGTATACGTCGTCCTGACGCTCTTCCTGCAGCTCGCGTTGGGGGGCCTCCTCCGTGCGTTCAGCGCCTGACTGCGCCGGGCGGCTACGGCCGGGGAGTTTCGATCCCCTCCGCTCCCGCTGACGTCACTCAGGTGGCGGCCGAGCGCACAGAAAGCAGCTGCCCGCTTCAACGCTTGGCGACCGCATGCCAGTGCTCCGCGATGCCGTGGCCCGTGCGCCCGTTCCACCGGAACTCCGCGAGGCCCTCGTTGATGAAGGTCGCACCACCGGGCATGGGGACCTTGGTCGGGCACATGTTGAGCACGCGACCGTCGATCTCGATCATCTCGCCGCCGTCGATCCGTCCGACGAGGCGCACGGTCTCGTGCAGGATCGAGGCGTCCCGGTAGGTCGTGGTGATCACCACGTCCGTCAGCGAGTGCGATCGGCCGTCGCGCAGCATCCAGCCCCCGCCGCGTATCTCTCCCGACCGGTGCCGAAAGCAGGAACCACCTAGCGCGACATCGGCGCCGAAATTCATGGAGAACCAGTTCACGAACGGCGCTGGCGCCTCGGGCGTCGAGAACACCGACCCGCTGCTGCCACCTGACGCACCCGGCTCCGGCTTCGCCTCGCGCTGACTTGCGCCCCAGTCGCGCGGGCCCCAGGACTTGTCGCGGACGCCGTAGCCGTCCACGGAGAAGGTCTCGTCGTCGAGGCGGATCATGCCGGTCACGTGACCGCTCTGCTCGAAGTGGCCGTGCGCGCCCGCGGAGTCGCTGCTCGAGTACGAGAAGTGCGGCTCCGTGAGGCAGTCGAAGACGAGCGACATGTCGAGCTGCGCCGGGCGATACCAGCCTGCCGGACGGAGCTTGCTGCGCTCCAGCAGGATCGCGCCGTCGGCGATGTCCTGGGCCGGACCCGAGTAGTCGATGCGCCAGCGGCGCAAGGACTCCAGCACCTTGATCTCGAGGTTCCCCACGCGCAGATCTCCGTCGTACTGCGCCAGATCGCGTCCGATGTCGCGGCGGCCGTACGTGAAAGCCACACGCGAGCCGCCGAGGTAGAGCGCGTGCAGTGCATCCGCCCAGCCGTCGCCGGGGCGGAAGCCCATGCGCGTGAACATGCCGACGCCGGTCTTCGGATCGACGAAGTTGAAGTAGTAGCTTTCGCTCCACGCGGGCCGATCCTCGACCGGATGCATGCGTTCGTGGTCGACGGTGTCCTGGGACATGAGTGGATCCTTCGGCGGTCGCGACGGGTCGGCCCGGGCACGAATGCCGCCCTCGCCCGCGGGCTGTGCGATGGCTCGATGATGCCCTACTCCCGGGAAGCCGGTGGAGGTCGACGACCATCGCGGCACCGTGAAGGAGGCCGTGCGTCGGGGGAAGCCCGGATGCCTTCGGCTCCGCGGCGGAGATCGGACGCCTGCGCGGACTCGATCCGTACCCGAGCGCCCTGCGCGCGTCAGGCGACGGCGGGATCGATGCGCCCCAGATCGAGCTCCCATTCCGCGGCTGCCGCCTCCGCCGTGCCGGCCGCCAGCTCCCCCGCATGCTCGAGCGCAGAGAGCGCAGCATGGGCGATCCAGGGTGCGGACACCTCGAAGTGGTCCCGGAGCACGTCGCGCGCCTCCGAGAGGCCATAGCCGTCCGTTCCGAGCACGACGTAGGGGCCGGGGACCCAGCGCGAGATGCCCTCGCCGAGGGCGCACAGATAGTCCGAGGCCGAGACGAAGACACCCCGCGCACTCTCGAGCTGTCGTTCGACCCATGCCTGCTCGCGGCGTTCGAAGGCCCGGAGGCGATTGCGCCGCTCCGTGGCGAGGCCCTCACGGCGCAGCGCGCCGTAGCTCGTCACGGACCAGACATGTGCCGGAATGCCCCGGGCCTCGAGCAGGTCCGCAGCCGCCAGCACCTCCGTCATGATGGCTCCGGAGCCGAACAGATGGGCCTGACGATGCCCCTCGGCCGCGAGCGCCGACGCGCGAAAGCGATAGAGGCCGCGGACGATGCCGTCCTCGACGCCCTCGGGCATGGGCGGCATGGGCTGGTTCTGGTTGGTGACGGTCACGTAGTAGAAGGCGTCCTCGCCGCGCCGGTACATGGCATCGATGCCCTCCCGGACGATGACCGCGAGCTCGTAGGCGAAGGCCGGGTCGTAGCTGCGCAGGTTCGGGATCGTTTCGGCCACCAGCAGCGAGTGACCGTCCTGGTGCTGCACGCCCTCGCCGTTGAGCGTCGTGCGCCCCGAGGTGCCGCCGAGCAGGAAGCCGCGCGCCATGGAGTCGCCGCAGGCCCAGATCATGTCGCCCACGCGCTGGAAGCCGAAGATCGAGTAGAAGATGTAGAAGGGAATCATGGGCAGGCCGTGATCGGCATAGGCCGTGCCGGCGGCGAGGAAGGACGCCATGGCGCCGGTCTCGCAGATTCCCTCCTGGAGGATCTGGCCGTCCTCGGCCTCGCGATACGGTGCGATCGTGTTCGCGTCGACGGGGCTGTATACCTGCCCAGCCGGAGAGTAGATGCCCGCTTGCGCGAAGAGACCGTCCATGCCGAAGGTGCGTGCCTCGTCCGGGACGATGGGGACGACGAAACGGCCGAGCTCCGGGTGCTTGAGCAGCCGGCCGAGCATGCGCACCACGGCCATGGTGGTGGAGATCTCTCGCTCCCCCGAACCGCGCAGCTGCTCGGCAAAGTAGTCGAGCGGCGGCGGCGCGAGTTCGGGGCACTCGACGCGTCGCTGCGGAACGGGCCCGCCGAGGGCCGCGCGTCGGGCCCGCAGGGAGCGCAGCTCCTCCGAGTCCTCACCGGGATGATGGAAGGCCGCGGCCGCCGCCTGCTCCTCGTCGAGGGGGATGCCGAGGCGCCGCGCATAGTCGACGCGCTCCTCGCGCGAGAGGTTCTTCTTCTGGTGGACGGTGTTGCGACCCTGGGAAGTGGCACCCATGCCGTCGCCCTTCACGGTCTTGGCGATGATCACCGTGGGCTTGCCGACGGTGGCCACGGCGTCCGCGTAGGCCGCGTAGATCTTCTTGTGGTCCTGACCACCACGCTTGATCGTGCGGATCTCCTCGTCCGTGAGGCTGTCCATGAGCGCCTTCAGCTCAGGAATGTCCTCGACCCAGTGTTCGCGCTGCACGTCGCCGGGCTGCGCCGAATACATCTGGTAGTCGCCGTCGACCGCCTCCTCCATGCGTCGCTGCAACCTGCCGTGCACGTCGCGCTCGAGCAGCGGGTCCCAGCCCGTACCCCAGATCACCTTGATCACGTGCCAGTCGGCGCCGCGGAAGGAGCGCTCCAGCTCCTGGATGATCTTGCCGTTGCCGCGAACGGGGCCGTCGAGGCGCTGCAGGTTGCAGTTGACGACGAGCACCAGGTTGTCGAGGCCCTCGCGGCTCGCCATGTTGATGGTCCCGAGCACCTCCGGCTCGTCCGCCTCGCCGTCACCGATGAAGCACCAGACCCTGGAGCCGTCGGGCTCCTTCAGGCCGCGTTTCTCGAGGTACTTCGCGAAACGCGCCTGATAGATGGCGGATGGGGTGGACAGCCCCATGGAGGCGGTCGGCAGGGTCCAGAAGTCGGGCAGGCGTCTCGGATGCGGGTAGGAGGAGAGACCGCCACCGGGACCGAGCTCCCTGCGGAAGTTCGCGAGACGCTGGGCGGGCAGGCGGCCCTCGAGAAAGGCGCGGGCGTAGATGCCGGGCGCCGCGTGGGCCTGCACGTGGACCTGATCCCCTGCCCCGTCGCCGTCGCGGCCCCGGAAGAAGTGATTGAAGCCGACTTCCAGCAGCGTCGCCGCGGACAGATAGGTGGCGATGTGACCGCCGACGCCGGAGCCCGAGTCGTAGGCCTGCAGCACCATGGCGGCGGCATTCCAGCGCATGAGGTTCTCGATGCGCGTCTCGAGTTCGATGTCGCCCGGATAGCGCGGCTGCGCCTGGACCGGGATGGTGTTGACGTAGGGCGTGTTGAGCGCCGCCTCGGGCAGCACGAGGCCGCGGCGCGAGGCGTGCTGCTGGAGCACGCGCAGCAGCTCCCGGGACGCCTCCTCGCCCCGCGCCCGGTGGAGGGCGTCGAAGGCGTCGAGCCACTCCTCGAGTTCCTCGGACCAGTTCGGATCGGCTGACAGGGGTCCGGCCAAGATCGGGCTCCGGGTGTCGCGGCGAGGCCGTGATTATAGGAGCGCGGCGCCGTCGACCACGATGGCGGCAGCGGGCAGGGCCATGCTATACGTCCGCGCCACGCCGGCGCAGGGTCTTCGCGCCGTGCTCGGAGGGAGTGGTTCCATGGCAGAAGCGGCAGCGTCCTCCGCCGGGGGAGGATCGGTCCCGACCCCGAGCCTGCTGTTCACGCTCGCCGAGGGCTACCGTGCCGTGCTCGAGGCGTCGACGCTGCTCTCCTTGGGGCCGCTCCTGTCGGCGCTGCCGAGCGGAGACGGGCACCCGGTACTCGTGCTGCCGGGCTTCATGGCGTCGGACCAGTCCACGGGCGTGCTCCGTCGCTGGCTCGGGCGTCTCGGCTACCCGGCTCACCCCTGGACCTTCGGTCGCAACCTCGGCCCGCGCGGCGATCTCGTCGAACGCATGATCCGACGCACGCTGGAACTCGCCGACGTCTACGGCCAGCCGCTCTCGCTGGTGGGTCAGTCCCTCGGCGGCATCTACGCGCGCGAGATCGCGCGGCAGGCACCGGCGGCAGTCCGGCAGGTCGTCTCCCTCGGCAGCCCTTTCGGTGCGCTGGAGGGGGGTGGCACGAATCCCGGTGTCGCGCGTCTGTTCGAGAACTCGACGGGCAAGACGCGGGCGGAGCTGGCCGAGGAGAACCTGTTCGTCGACATGCGCCGACCACCACCGGTGCCGACGACGGCGATCTTCTCGCGCACGGACGGCATCGCCCACTGGCGCGCCTGCATCGAGCAGGACGCGCCGCACACCGACAACGTGGAGATCGTGGGCAGCCACTGCGGCATGGGCTTCAACCCGATCGTCCTGTGGATCGTGGCGGAGCGCCTCGCTCAGGAGCCGCAGGCCTGGAAGCGCTTCGACCGCTCCGGTCTGCGCGGCTACGTGGTGCCGCCACCCGTGTTCGCTCCCGAGGTCCCGGACGCCGGCGGCTGAGGCTGCTCCGCGGCCGGCCGCTGCTGACGCGGCGGCGCTGACGGCGCATCGACGTCGCTCTTCCGGCTCATGCGGAACATCGCGCCGAGAAAGGACTGATAGGCCTCGAAGCCCTGTGCGCCCCCCTTGATCATGGTCTGCGCCAGATTCCGCACGAGTGTGCCGTCGAGCCCCTTCTCGACCTGTTCCCCGAGCTTCTCCACGACCATGTCGTTGATCGGCGCGACGTCCGGCAGGCCGAACAGGCGCCGAAGCTCCTCCGGCGTCAGATCGAGTTCCAGATTCACCTTCATGGGGGCTCTCCGCCTGCCGTGTCGGGCCGCCAGTGTGGTGGCGCCGCGCCTTCTTGTCACATGAGCCGGTACGAGGCCGGACTGCGATCGTGGCCTCGCGCGCAGTGCGCTAACATCGCGGCCCGCCAGCACGAGGTGAGCGCCTTGCGGATACTGAAGAAGTACCCGAACCGACGGCTCTACGACACGCGCGACTCGGTCTACGTGACGCTCGAGGACGTACGCCAGATGGTACTGGCGAACGAGACCATCAAGGTCGTGGACTCGAAGACCGGGAACGACCTGACGCGGGCCGTGCTGCTCCAGATCATCGCCGAGCAGGAGGGCGAAGGGCACGAGCCGCTGCTCACCAACCGCGTGCTGCAGCAGCTCATCCGCTTCTACGGCGACAGCATGCAGGGCGTGCTCTCGCGCTACATCGAGCAGAGCGTGATGATCTTCCTGGAGCAGCAGGAGCTCTATCAGCGCCGCATGCGCGACGTGCTCAGTGCGACGCCCGTCAAGATGGTGCAGAGGATCGCCGATCAGAATCTCGCCTTCTGGCGCAGCATCATGCGAGGCGAACAGCCGCGCGAAGGTGGGGACGGCAGCCGCCCGGGCGCTACCGCACTGCAACATCCCGAGGCGGCGGACCAGCAGCAGGCGCCGGTCCCGGACCTGGACGAGCCCGCCGAGAACACGCCCGAAGCGGATGAACAGACTCCAAATCTGCGTTCGAGGGCCAGCAACGAAGGGGGTTGACGACCCATCGGACCGCACCTATATTGCGCTGCACAAACTCTGTTGCACTGCACAAGAGGTGCCCCCCATGTCCGAACAGAACCGCTTCGCCCGCGTCACCAAGCCGATGACCGACCTGGTGATCATCAACGCCGAGACCACCGGTACCGTGCTCCAGCGCCAGAACGCCTTCGTGGCCGAGGTCATCGCTGCCTCCGTCGACCAGGTGAAGGTGCTCACGCAGGCCGGCTCGCTGCGCGACGCCATCGACTCGCAGCGCGCGTACATCCGCGAGATCTCCGAGAAGTTCCAGACCACGGCGCGCGACAACATCGAGACCATCCGTGAAGCCTCCAAGGACGCCGGCAGCGTCGTCCGTGGCGCCTTCCGCCGCGCCGAGGACGACGTGCAGGAAGCCGTCAACGAAGCACGCGAAGGGGTCGCGGAAGCCATCACCGACGCCCGCGGAGAGGTCGCGGAAGCCATCGAGCAGGTCGCAGGCGCCGTCGCTCCCGCGGCAGAGCCGATGGCTCCGGCTCCGGCTCCCCAGTACTGATCGACTCCCGTTCCGAACGCCCGCTCCCGTGAGGGGCAGCGAGCAGGGACAGTGAGCGAGCGCGAGCAGGGGGGCGGACCACCGGCCCTCCTGCTCGGCGCACTGGAGCCATTTCGTGCCGCGGGCGAGTTCGCCTCGCTGCTGCCATCCGCGCCCATCCTTGCCACGGCCCCTCGTGGCGACGGCCAGCACGTACTGGTCCTTCCGGGCTTCATGGCCACCGACGCCTCGACCGTTCCCCTCCGTCGCTTCCTGGACGCACGAGGCTTCCGAACGTCCGGTTGGGCGCTCGGCCGCAACCTCGGTTTCGCCGCCGTCGGCCATCAGCTGCGCGACCTGCTCGCCCGGGCCAACGACCGCGCCGGCGGCCCCGTCTCGCTCCTCGGCTGGTCTCTCGGCGGCCTCATGGCGCGGCGCCTCGCCGGCCACGCTCCGAAGGCCGTGACGCGCCTGGTGACGCTCGGTTCCCCCCTCGGCGGCACTCCGACGCGCACCACGGTCTGGCGCGTCTACGACCGGGCAGACCCCGAGCCCGGCCGGGAACCGGAAACCCGCTACAGCGAAGCCGATCTGCGAAGGCCGCCCGAGGGCGTGCCCTGCAGCGCGATCTACTCTCGCACCGACGGAATCGTGCCCTGGCGCATCGCTCGCGAGGCGCCGGGTCCGCTGACCGAGAACATCGAAGTGCGCGCGAGCCACATCGGACTCGGCGTGAACCCCGGCGTCTTCTATGCTGTGGCGGACCGGCTCGCGCAGCCGCCCTCGCCCTGGCAGCGTTTCAGGGCCCCGTTGCTGCTGCGCCCGGTCATCGACCACGGCCGGCCCGCAGACGAATAGCAGGACCCAGGGGGACAGGACCGCAATGGAACAGCTCAGCGGGATGGATGCGTCCTTCCTGTACTTCGAGACGCCGAATCAGCCCATGCACATCGGCGCGCTGGCCGTCTACGATCCGGCGACGGCGCCCAACGGCTTCGTCCGCTTCAAGGACATCCTCGGCACCATCGAGAGCCGCCTGCATCTGGCGCGGACCTTCCGCCAGCGCGTCGTCCGCGTTCCGCTCGACCTCGATCACCCCTACTGGGTCAACGACGCCGACTTCGACGTCGAGTTTCATGTCCGCCACATCGCCCTGCCGAAACCCGGGGACTGGCGCCAGCTCTGCATCCAGACGGCGCGCCTGCACGCCCGGCCGCTGGACACCACCAAGCCGCTCTGGGAGTTCTACGTGGTCGAGGGTCTCGACAACGTCGGCGGCCTGCCGCCGGGGAGCTTCGCGATCGTCTCGAAGATCCACCATGCGGCCATCGACGGCGTTTCGGGCGCCGAGATCACCGGTGCGATCCACGACCTCGAACCGAACGCCACCGTCGCTCCACCGACCGAGCCCTGGGTCGCCGACCGCGACCCGAGTACGCCGGAGCTGCTGCTGCGCACCTGGGCGAACAACGTGCGCCAGCCCTTCCGCTACGCTCGCGTGCTGGCGGACACCGTGCCCGCGATCGCCCGCGTGACCCGCGGCCTGCGCGAGGAGCGTTTCGGCGGCACGACGCCCGTACCGCGCACGCGCTTCAACGGCACGATCTCTCCCCACCGCGTCGTCGACGGACGGACCTTCGACCTCGACGTGGTCAAGGGCATCCGCAGGGCCGTGCCCGGCGCCACGGTCAACGACGTGGTGCTCGCCGTGGTCGGCGGCGCCCTGCGTCGCTACCTGGCGACCCACGGCGAGCTGCCGGAGACCTCGACGGTCGCCATGGCACCGATTTCCGTGCGCGACAGGAAGCAGGCCGGGACCCAGGGCAACCGCGTCGCCGCCATGGCCGTGCAGCTGCGCTCCGACATCGCCGACCCGCTCGCGCGGCTGCAGGCCGTGAACGCCGGCACCGTGCGCTCGAAGGCGCTCACGGAAGCCGTCGGCGCCAAGTTGATGACCGACTACAGCGAGTTCATCCCGTCGTCGCTGGCAGGACTCGCGGCGCGGCTCTATACGCGGGCCGGTCTCGCGAACCGCATCCGGCCGCTCTTCAACTGCGTGGTCACCAACGTGCCTGGGCCGCAGGTTCCGCTCTACAGCGGCGGCGCCCGCCTCGTGACCCAGTACGGCCTGGGCCCGATCGTCGACGGCATGGCCCTGATCCATCCGGTCTTCAGCTACTGCGGGAAGATCACGGTTTCCTTCACCTCCTGCCGGGAGATCATGCCGGACCCGGCCTTCTACGCCGCCTGCATCGACGAGTCCTTCCACGAACTCCGAGAAGCCGCCGGCGTCGTGGTGCCGGCGCCGGTACCGCAGATGCCCGCCGAATCCCGGCCTGCCGAACCGGTCGCCGACGCCACTCAGCGACCCTGGTGAGCGCAGGGCTCGGGGCCCTTCGAGTCCGCGCGCGGCAGGGTCGCGGCCGAGGCGCCCTCCCGGGCCGGTGCATGCTAGGGTCGACGACCCCTGCAGGAACCGGGAGGGCTCGCCATGGCGGGTGGCAAGGGCGCAGGCGGCGGCAATCCGCTGGCCGATCTCCAGCAGCTCATCACGGACTGGGAGCGGCGCATCGACTCGGTGGCGAACCGGGTCATGGGTACGGACGAGTTCTCCCGCGGCCTGAACACGGTGCAGAGCGTACAGCTCGGCATGCAGCGCGCCTTCCTCGAGGCCATGGCGACGCATCTGAACAACTTCAACATGCCCTCCCGTGACGACGTGATCGAGATCGGCGAGACCCTGCGCACCCTCGATCGTCGCGTCGCCCACATCGAACAGCTGCTCGAGGCGCAGAGCGGCGACGCGGGCCGCGACGCCCGCGTCCGGCGCGGACCGCCGCGGACGAAGCGACCCCCGTCGGCGCGAGGAGAGGCGAAGTGAGCGGCGAGACGGTCACGGAAGGCGATGCCCGGCAACGGATCCGGCGCCTCGTCGATCGCACCATCCAGCGCAGCCGCAACGGCTTCCGCTTCGTGGCGGGCCCACCGCCCCGGGTCGGCCTGACGCCGAAGGACGTGATCCGCGAACGCGGCACCATGCGCCTGTACCACTACCACCCGAAGGTCGACGAGATCTATCGGGTGCCCGTGCTGCTGGTGATGGCGACCACGAACCGCGGCTACGTCTTCGATCTGGCACCGGGCCAGAGCATGGTCGAATTCCTGCTGCTCGCCGGCTTCGACGTCTACGTGCTCGACTGGGAAGCGCCGACCATGGCCGAACGCGGCCTGGGCCTGGACGACTACACGCAGGACTTCCTTCCCGACTGCATCCGCGCCATCGGGGACGACTGCGGCGAACCGGACGTCTCCATCATCGCCTACTGCATGGGCGGCGTGCTCTCGCTGATCTACGCCGCGACGCACACGGACGGTCCGCTGAAGAACCTCGTGTGTCTGACGACGCCGGTGAACTGGCATGGCATGGGCCTGATGGCGCACTGGTCCGATCAGCGCTACTTCGACGTGGACAAGCTCGTGGACACGCTCGGCGTGATTCCCGAGGAGTTCGTGACGGCATCCTTCGAGATGCTGCGCCCGGCGCAGAAGCCGGCAGGGCGGCTGAAGGTCTGGGAGCAGATGTGGAACGACGCCTACGTCGAGTCCTACCGTGCCTTCGACCGCTGGGGCGAGGAGACGATCCCGCTCGCCGGCGAGTACTTCAGGCAGACCACACGTGAACTCATGTGGGGCAACAAGCTCTACACCCGCGAGCTCGTGGTCGACCGACAGCGCGTGGATCTCGCCGACATCCGCATTCCGGTGATGCACGTGACCGCCGAGCACGACCACATCGTGTCCACGGAGGCGTCGGCACCGCTGCTCGAGATGGTCGGCTCCGAGGACAAGGAAGGGCTGGTGCTCAAGGGCGGCCACGTCTCCCTGATCGCCGGCCCGAACGCGGCCCGGCGCATGTGGCCGGCTGTCTCCGCCTGGCTGTCGGAGCGTTCGACGTGAGCGCCGCGGACCGCTGGCCGCGGAGCGTCGAGCTGCCCGAGGGCGAGGTACGCATCGAGCGCATGACGGCCGCCGCCCGTGACGAGGTGGCGGCCTTCGGCGACAGCCTGCCGCGGCACGATCTGCTGTTCCTGCGCCGCGACATCACGGAACCGAAGGTCATGGCGGCCTGGGTGCGGGAACTCGAGGACGGCACGATCCACAGCCTGCTCGCCCGCCGCGAGGGTGCCCTGCTCGGCTGCAGCGCCGTGGTCACGGACCCGCATTCCTTCTCGCCGCACGTCGGCGAACTGCGCGTGCTGGTCTCCCCCGATGCCCGGGCCCGGGGGCTCGGCCGCGCGCTCGTGCAGGAGAGCTTCCTGCTCGCCCTCGATCTCGGCCTCGAGAAGCTCACGGCGCGCATGACGCCGGATCAGAGCGCGGCGATCACCGTCTTCGAGGAGCTGGGCTTTCGCGGCGAGGCGCTGCTGAAGGACCACGCCCGCGACGGCAACGGCGAGAAGCACGACATCATCGTCCTCGCCCACGACGTGCTGCGTTTCGCCGATCGGCACGAAGCCTTCGGCGTCGGTGAGGCGCTGACGACGTCCTGAGAGCGCGCGCCGACGCCTTCACTGCACCGGCGCCTCCAGGGGACCGGACGTGAGCCGCGTGTCCGCGCCTTCCACGACGAGCTTCCATTCCGTGCGCGCGAGGCGCTCCAGGAAGCGCCGGTCGTGACTCGCGAGCAGCAGCGCGCAGTCGACCTCGGCGAGCGCCTCCTCGAGCGCTTCCACGGAGGGCAGGTCGAGGTGATTGGTGGGTTCGTCCATGACGACGAGCTGCGGCGCCTCGAGCAGCCCGCGCGCGAGCGCCAGCTTGCGTGCCTCACCCGGGCTCGGCTGGGACGAATCGAGCAGGGCTTCCGGCCGTGAGCCGAGCCTGCTCACGAACTGCATGACCGTGCCGAGGCGATCCGATCGCAGGCGCCGGACGGCGTCGAGCTCCTCCGCGGCGCGATCCGCCGTGAGTTCCTGAGCGATGTAGAGGCAGCGCACGGCTGCCGCGTCGAGCATGCCCATCAGGTGGCGGAGCAGCGTCGACTTGCCTGCGCCGTTGGGTCCGGTGAGCGCGATGCGATCATCCGGCGCCACGCGCAGCTCGGGGTAGTGCAGGACGCGACCGGCGCCGAGCTCGAGGGTGCCCGCCTCCGCGCTCAGCACGGCGTCCCGCCGCGAGCGCTCTGCAAGGAGCTGCACCCCGGTGGCGTAGCGCTTGTCGACCCGCTTCGCCTGGACGCATGCGTCGGCGCGCGCGACGTGCCCGTCGAGCGCGTGCAGGCGCTTGCCCGCCGCCGTGCCCTTGCCGGTGAGGCGGGCCGCGTCGATGCGACGCTTCGCGTCGTGGTCCTTCGCGCCGATGCCGCGCTTGGACAGGCGCCGCGCCGAGCCAGCCGCCTCCTCCCGGCGGCGGACGACCTCACGCGCGAGCCGATCACGATCGCGGCGTGCGTTCTCATGGGCATGGACAGCGGCCGAGCGCGCCTCTTCCAGCACCGCGCGTCCCTTCGTGTAGCCGCCGGGCACGAGCCGCGCCCGCGACCGCTCGAGCCACAGGCACTGGCTGCAGAGACCGTCGAGGAGCGTCCGGTCGTGACTCACGAGCACGCCGACGCCGCGATGGTTCGCGAGCGCCGCTTCGAGCAGGTCCCGGGCTTCACCGTCGACGTGGTTGGTCGGCTCGTCGATGGCGAGCAGATCCGGCGCGCGCCAGAGCGCCGTGGCGATCTGGGCGCGCTTCCGTTCGCCGTGGCTGAGCGACGACCAGCGTTCGGCGAAGTCCGCCTCGACCCCGAGGCGACCGCGCAGCACCCACGAATCGGCGTCTTCGCCGGCCAGGAATTCGTCCAACCCGTCGGGCGCGGAATCAGTGCGCTGCGGGCAGTACACGGCGAGCCCCGGGCTGCTCACCTCGCCCGCATCGGGCGAGCGCAGACCGACGAGGAGTTCGAGCAGCGTCGTCTTGCCGCAGCCATTGGCTCCGACGATGCCGGTGAAGCCGGAAGGGAAACTCGCGGTGAGGCCATCGAACAGCGGCCGGCTCGCGCGGTCGTGCGTGAAGAAGAGGTCGCGGACAGCGACCTGGGGGGAGCGAGCCATGGGGGCACCTCCTGCAACGGGAACGACGCCACGCGACGCGCGCGGCACGAGATCCGGTTCAGGCGGCGTGTTCCATGGCACCTTGGGTCCTGGGGCGCAGGGGTTGCGCACTCTCGGCGGACTCTAGCGCTCCGGTGCACGCCCGTCGAATCGCGACGACGCACCCAGATCAAGTCGGCGTTCGCGCCCGTTCTGCTATTTTCCGGTCATCGTCCGATCCGCCGGAGCGCTTCCCGTGAGCGAACAGACCATCCTGAGCCCCGAGGAGACCCCGAACTACCGCACCCCGGAACAGGAAGCAGCCTTCAAGGGCGCGGGCGCGCCGCGCGCCCACGAAGTCCCCGTCGAAGCGCTGAACCCGCTGAACGCTCACCTCTTCAAGGAGAACCGCTGGGCGGAAGTCTTCGATCGCCTGCGCGCCGAGGATCCGGTGCATCTCAACGAGCTCGATCTCGCCGGCCGCTACTGGTCGCTCACGCGCTACGATGACATCGCCGCCGTCGATCGGGACTGGCAGACCTTCTCCTCGGCGAACGGCATCACGCTCGGTTTCCAGATCGGGACGGAAGTGCAGGGCGGTGTGTTCCAGGGCACCAACAGCCCCTTCATCGCCCAGGATCCCCCGACGCACGATGCGCAGCGGAAGACGGTCAACGGCGTGGTCTCGCCGACGAATCTGGCCAAGCTCGAGCCGCTCATCCGTGAACGCACGATCAAGGTGCTGGATTCCCTGCCCGAGGACGAGGCTTTCGACTGGGTCGACACGGTCTCCATCGAGCTGACCACGCTCATGCTCGCGACGCTGTTCGACTTCCCGCTCGAGGACCGGCGCAAGCTCACGCGCTGGTCCGACGTCGTGTTCGCGATCCCCGAACCCGGCGGCATCGTCGAGACCCAGGGCGAGAAGCGGGAGGAGCTGCTCGCCTGCGTGGAATACTTCGCGCGGCTGTGGGAGGAACGGAAGGCGAACCCGGGTGGGGACCTCGTCTCCATGCTCGCGCACGGTGAGGCGACGAAGGACAGCTCGCCCATGGAGCACCTCGGCAACCTGCTGCTCCTCATCGTCGGCGGCAACGACACGACACGGAACACCATGTCGGGCAGCGTCTACGCCCTCAATCAGTTCCCGGAACAGTACGACAAGCTGATCGCGAAGCCGGACCTCATCCCCAACATGGTGGCCGAGGTGATCCGCTGGCAGACGCCGCTGGCCTACATGCGTCGCACGGCGAAGCGCGACGTGGAGATCGGTGGCAAGCAGATCCGCGAGAACGACCAGCTGCTCATGTGGTACGCCTCCGGCAACCGCGACGAGTCGGTCTTCCCGAACGCCGATCAGCTGGACATCGAGCGCGACAACGCGCGCAGCCACCTCTCCTTCGGCTTCGGCATCCACCGCTGCATGGGCAATCGCCTCGCGGAGCTGCAGCTGCGCATCCTCTGGGAGGAGATCCTGCCGCGCTTCGAGAGGATCGAGGTGCTCGAGGAACCGACGCGGACCTTCTCGTCCTTCGTGAAGGGCTACACCCGACTGCCCGTGAAGGTGACGCGGAAGGCGCGCTGACGGAAGCGCGCACGAGGAGGGCTCGAGTCCAGCCTGACCCCGCTGAGCGAGGACCGAGGCGCTCGTCGAGCGGGTCCTCGTGCCGTTGCCGAACGGCAGCGTGCGGTATCGCCCGAGGGAGCGGCCGGCGTGTTCCCGCGACAGCACGCACCCCAGACCACCGCAACGACACTTCCAAGGAGCCCCCAGACCGCGAAGCGGCCGGGCGCTATGCTCCGCCCCGGGGCGACCCGGCTAGGGAGGAGGGGCGGATGGGCGATCGACTCGCGGGCAGGCGGGTACTGGTGACGCATGCGGACCGCTTCATGGGCGTACCGGTGGCGGAACGCTTCCGCGCCGAAGGCGCCGAGGTGATCGCGGACACGTCGACCCCGCGCAGCGCGGCCGAGGGCGCTGCCATCGTGGATGCGGTGGGCGCCGTCGACGTGCTGTTCGCCAACCTCGCCTGGCCGCCCACCCCGGCGCTCGTGACCGACACGTCCGACGAGGACTGGCACGCGCTCTTCGACGTGCTCGTGCACCCGCTCATGGGCCTCGTGCGCGCCGCGGCGAAGGCCATGAAGACCTCCGGCTCCGGACGCATCATCGGCATGACCTCGGCCGCACCGCTGCGCGGCATTCCGCGCAACGCCGCCTACTGCGCGGCCCGTGGCGCCCAGAACGCCTATCTGCGCTCGGCGGGACTGGAACTCGCGCGCGACGGCGTACTCGTGACCGCCATCGCCCAGAACTACGTGGAGAACGACACCTACTACCCGCCGGGCCTGACCGAGGACGAGCAGTTCCTCACGCGCATGCGCACCGTGGTGCCCGCGCAGCGTCTCGGTCAGCCCGAGGAAACGGCCGCCCTCGCCCTGTTCCTCGCGACGGAGGCGGGCTTCGTGCCGGGCCAGATCTTCCCGCTCGCCGGCGGCTGGACGACGACGCTCTAGGGCGCCTGCCCGGAGCTGTCGCACCATCGACGCCAGTCGAGAGCGAGCAGCTCGCGGTAGTGCGTCTCCTGCATGCGCAGTCCGGGCGCGCGGCCCCGGAGTTGCGCGCGGTAGGGCTCGGATTCCGCCCAGGCGAGATCCCAGGAGAGCGGCCAGCCCTCACCCTTCTCGAAGCCGTCGTAGAGCTGCTGGCGCAGGGCGGCGCGAAGATCGCGCTCGGCGGATTCCGTGGCAGGTGTGCTGTGGGGCTGGGAGACGAGGCGCGCGGGACGCACGCGCTTGCGGACTTCCACGGCGACGGGTTTCCCCTGGCCGGACCTTCGACGATCGCTCATGCGGCTCTCCTCGGGTCGGTCACCGCGACCGGAGGGCGCCTCCGGCGCGGCCGGTCCATCATGGGAGAGTGCCGGTCCGGAGTACAGTGTGCTGCGACGAACGCAGCGGTCCGGGAGGCTCCATGCGGCCGGATCCGAGCATGGTCCCGGGGCAGTCCCGACCGACTCGTCCACCCCGATGCGCTCGCGCTGCGTGGCGTCCCTCGCAGGAGCGACCCGCCTCTGCTCCGCGACGCGCGTCGAGGCCGAGTCGAAATCGCTCCGCAAAGGGCTGGACGAGTCGGTGAGCACTACCCTAGCGTTCCCACCGAGGCTCGTTCGAGCCCGCAAAGAGGGAGCGACAGAAGATGCGAAACATCGATAGCACGTTCAGCCATCAGGCCCTGCGCGCGCTGACCACCGCCGTGCTTCTGGCGACGATCACCGCCTGTGCCGACACGGAAACGGGATCCGGCGCCGACGAGCGCGCCAGCGAGGCTGCTCCGGGCGCCTCCGGTGGTGCTGCCATGGAGAACGCGGCCTCCGACGCCATGGAGACGGCGAACCGCGTGGTCGAGGAGGGCATGGCCGAGGCCGGCGAGGCGATGGAGGGCGCCAGAGCCGATGCGGAGGCCGCCATGGAAGAGGCGCGGGACCAGGCCGAAGCCACGATGGAGGAGGTGGGAGCGGCCGCGGACGAGATGATGAGCGAGGCCGAGGAGCAGGCTGAAGAAGCGAAGCGCAAGGCCGCCGCCGCCATGCCGGGCTCGGGCACGCCGGACCAGCCCTGAGCGGTCTCCCGCACCGGGATCGAGGCGTGCCCGCCGGTCCCGGTGCCCCGAGCGCCTGCGGCGATGGCGACGGATCGGGAATTCGTCGCCTGGGTCCTCGAGCGCCTCGAGCCGCTCGACCCCCTGCGATCCCGCCCCATGTTCGGGGGACATGGCCTGTGGCTGGACGATCCGCTCGCCGGAGAGGGCGACTGAGGCCTGTTCTTCGCGCTCGTCGCTGACACACCCTGTCCACGTGAAAGCCGACGATGCCGACCGGGCGGGCTTCGAGCGCGAAGACCTCGAACCCTTCCGGCCCTCCCCGGACAGGTCCACGAAGATGAGCGACGCCCCTGCGCCGGAAGAGGCCATGGAGGATCCAAGGGCACCGCTGGAACGGGCGAACCGGGGCCTGGCAGCCGCACTCCGCGCATCCGGCGGAATCCGCGGCTGAAGGCGGCGCGCGT
This sequence comes from Pseudomonadales bacterium, assembly GCA_036351675.1. Lineage (GTDB taxonomy): Bacteria > Pseudomonadota > Gammaproteobacteria > Pseudomonadales > Azotimanducaceae > JAZBPO01. The sequence goes on along the minus strand of JAZBPO010000093.1, from coordinate 16,745 downwards.
CAGTCCCGATGCCGCTGCAGCGCGTCGGCGCTGTAGAGCGCCACCAGCCGCGCGACGATCACCGTGAGGTAGATCTGGCCCATGACCGCCGCGAGGTAGGTCAACGCGCGCGCCATGGGCGAGACGGGCACCACGTCCCCGAGTCCGAGCGTCGTCATCGAGGAGAAGGCGAAGTAGGCGTACTCGGTGAAGTACGCCGCCCGGTGCGTGGTGTCGATCAGCCGCAGTCCGTCGATGGCATCCGGGCGGAAGGCGTGCAATGCGGCGAAAGCGAACGCGAACACCATGCCGAGCATGAGGTATGCACAGAGCGCGCCGTAGATGATGTGAGTGTTCACTCTTCTTCCGACGAGCAGGACGTCGTGCAGGACTTTCCAGGTGACCCAGCACATGAACAGGAAGCCGTAGGCGCGCCCGACCGCGCGGGTGGTCCCCTCGAAGGCATAACCGACGAGCCCGAACAGCAGGCCCACGGCGGCCACGATCATCGTGTTTCGGAACTGCGCGCCCGTGGACGAGCCGGCGAGCGCTGCGGTGACGAGCACCATGCCCACGAAGAACTCCGTGAGCCCCTGTATCACGCCGAGTTCGCCGATCAGCGGGTAGACCAGCAGCAGCGCGGTGAGGGCCACGAACAGCAGCTGATAGGCGCGCGGATACGGCAGGCGCAGTTCCTTGCCGAAGAATTCCACGGCGTCGTCGCGGATCGACAGGGGTCCGTTCATGGGCGCAGCGCCAGGGAGGACGTGCGTCGAGTGTGCGAAGTCCCCAGCGACAGGACAAGCAGCGTGCGAGTGCCGGCTGCAACTGCACACCGGGAGCCTGCTACGATCCGGCGTCCGGCGATCGCACGACGCGAACAGGCGACGACCGGAAGCCACGGGTAGGACCCTCAGGGGAGATGGAGATGAATCCGATCGAACCGCGCGGCCCCAGCGCCGCGTCCGGCGCTTCTCTGCGCCTCGCGATCCGGCGCGGCCTGCTTGCCGCGACCATGGCGCTGGCCCTGGGAGCCTGCTCCGAGGCGCCCGAGGAGGCTTCGCCGACGGCCGCGGCGAGCGCGGCCGCCCGCGCGACTTCCGGCGCGCTCGATGCCGACGGCATCCGCGCCCGCGCGGCCGGCGTGAACGGTGAGGCGATCCTCGCCGCCGACGATGCGCCCGGGAACTGGTTGGCGCACGGCCGCACCTACGACGAGCAGCGGCACAGCCCGCTGACGCAGATCACGACGGAGAACGTCGGCGAGCTGGGTCTCGCCTGGTACGCCGACCTCGGCACCAAGCGCGGCCTCGAATCCACCCCCATCGTCGTCGACGGTGTCATGTTCAACTCGGGCTCCTGGTCCCTGGTGTTCGCCCACGACGCACGCACCGGCGAGGAGCTCTGGCGCTACGACCCGCAAGTCCCGAAGGAGTGGGGTGTCTACGCCTGCTGCGATGTCGTGAACCGCGGCGTCGCCGTCTGGGAAGGAAAGGTCTACGTCGGCACGATCGACGGCCGCCTCGTCGCGCTCGACGCGGGTACGGGCGAGGAAGTCTGGAGCGTGAAGACGACGCCCGAGGGCCGCCCCTACACCATCACTGGCGCGCCACGGATCGTGAAGGGCCAGGTGATCATCGGCAACGGCGGCGGCGAGTACGGCGTGCGCGGGTACATCACCGCCTACGACGCCGACACGGGTGAGCAGTCCTGGCGGTTCTACACGGTCCCGGGCAACCCCGACGAGCCCTTCGAGGGCGAACATCTCGAGGCGGCCGCCTCCACCTGGCGCGGCGGCGCGTGGTGGGAAGTCGGTGGCGGCGGCACGGTCTGGGATTCCATGGCCTACGATGCGGCGCTCGACCTGCTCTACATCGGCGTCGGCAACGGCTCGCCCTGGAACCGCCATGTCCGCTCGCCCGGCGGCGGCGACAACCTCTATCTGTCCTCGATCGTCGCGATCGACCCGGACGACGGCAGCTATGTCTGGCACTACCAGACCACGCCCGGCGACACCTGGGACTACACGGCCACGCAGCACATGATCCTCGCCGATCTCGAGATCAACGGGGAAACGCGCCAGGTCATCATGCAGGCACCCAAGAACGGCTTCTTCTACGTCATCGACCGCACGAACGGCGAATTCATCTCCGCCGAAGCCTACGTACCCGTCACCTGGGCGAGCCACGTGGACCCGGAGACCGGGCGCCCGGTCGAGAATCCGAACGCCGACTACGCCGAAGAGCCGGTGCTGACGCTGCCCGCACCCTACGGGGGCCACAACTGGCACCCCATGACCTACTCGCCGCGCACGAACCTCGTGTACATCCCGGCGCTCGAGATTCCGTTCATGTACGGGCAGGACAACGCCTTCACCTACAACCCGAAGACCTGGAACACGGCCATCGACGTCGGACTCGGCGCACCGCCGGACGACACGGCCGAGGAGATCGCGATCCGGGCCATGGTGAAGGGCCACCTCGCCGCCTGGGACCCGGTCACGCAGCGTGAGGTCTGGCGCGTGCAGCACTCCGGCTCCTGGAACGGCGGCCTCCTGTCCACGGCGTCGGACCTCCTGTTCCAGGGTCGGGCCGACGGCAACTTCGCCGCCTACGATGCGCGCGACGGCGAGCTGCTCTGGGAGACGCCGGTGCACACGGGCGTTATCGCAGCGCCGGTCACCTTCGAAGTCGACGGCGAACAGTACGTGACCGTGGTCGCGGGCTGGGGTGGCGCCTTCGGCGTCGCCTCGGGCATTCCGGCGGAGGAAGGCAACGTGATCCGCGAGGGGCGTATCCTGACCTTCAAGCTGGGGGGCGAGGCGGAGCTGCCGACGCCGCCGCAACCGCGCGTGGACTGGCCCGAGCCGCCACCGATGACCGCATCGGTAGAGACGGTCGAGGAGGGCGAGCAGCTCTTCGCCGCCTACTGCTCCGTCTGCCACGGCGGCGGTGCCGTGTCGTCGGGCGTGCTGCCGGACCTGCGCTACATGAGCGAGGAGACGCACGCGATCTTCGAGGGCATCGTCCGCGGAGGCGCCTATGCGTCGAAGGGCATGGTGAGCTTCTCGCACGTGCTCGACTCGGAGCAGTCGGAAGCCGTGCATGCCTATCTGATCAAGCGGGCCCACGACGCGAAGACCGAACGCGCACTGCTGGCTGGCGGTGCGGCCGCGCCGGGCGACGCGAGCGGCAACTGACGCCGTTCGACATCGGCAGGACGAGCGGGGGGGCTTCGGCCCCCTTTCTCGTTTCGGGACCGGCGATCAGGCCGGCCGGGGTGCCGGGGCGTCGGACTCGGCGCGCCGCACGATCTCCTTCGCGATGCCGCGGAAGAGCGCATCGTGAAAGGGCAGCAGCGCGTACCAGTAGAGCAGCCCCCAGACGCCCTTCGGATGCCACCAGGCCGTGGCCCAGACCCGCGCGCCGTGCTCGAGCGGCTGGACGCGGAATTCGAGCATGCCCGCCCCCGGAGCGCGCATCTCCAGCTGCAGCGTGAGGCGTTGGCGCGGTTCGAGACGCACGACGTGGAAGGCGTCGACGACGTCACCGAGGCGCAGGTCCTCGGGATCGCGCCGCCGCCGCCGCAGCGCCGGCCCAACGAGGAGCCAGTCGGCCACGCGCCGGAGCCGCCAGAGCCAGCGCCCGAAGAAGAAGTCGCCGTCACGACCCACCGTGAGCACGACGCGCCAGAGTGCCTCGACGCTCGCGGAGGTGTCCGCGTAGGCGCCCGAGCGCATGGAGTAGAAGCTGTAGCGGGGATTCCAGCGCCGATGCAGCATGGAGCCTTCGACCCAGCGACCCTGTACGCCGATGCGCTGCTCCGCGTCGAGGGCAGCCCGAGCGGTCTCCTCGAAGGTCATGAGGTGCTGGGGCACGAGTTCCCGGGCGCGCGCGTCGTCGGCGACGAGGTCGTGCGCGAGGCCCTCGATGAGCGCTCGCGCCAGATTCGTCGGAACGGAGGTGACGAGCCAGAGCCAGTAGCTCGAAAGCCGCGGCGTCAGCACCGGAACCGGAATGATCGGTCGGCGCCGACCCTGGAGGTCCCCGAAGGCATTCATCATCTCCTCGTAGCTGCAGACGTCGCCGCCGCCGACCTCGAGGATGGCTCGCGCCTCGATGGGGACCGTGGCGAAGCCGAGCAGGTAGACGAGCAGGTTCTCGAGGGCGATGGGCGTGGAGCGCGAGCGGACCCAGCGCGGCGTCACCATGACCGGCAGGTGATTGACCAGGTCGCGCATCACCTCCCAGGCGGCCGAGCCCGGGCCGACGATCATGCCGGCACGCACTTCGACGACCGTGGCCTTCGCTTCGCGGAGGATCTCGCCCGTCTCCCTGCGTGCGCGCAGGTGCTGCGAAGTCGGGCCCTCGGGCATGAGTCCGCCGAGATAGACGATGCGCTCGACGCCGCCGGCATCCGCGGCCGCCACGAGATGCTCGGCCCCGAGGCGCTCGAGGGTCTGGAAGTCCCCCCCGGCCGCCATGCAGTGGACCAGATAGAAGACGACGTCCATGCCCTCGCAGGCGGCGGCGAGCGTTTCCGGTTCGAGCACGTCGGCGGCGACGAGCTCGGCGGCGTCCCAGCCGCGGCCCGCCAGCACCTCCGGATCCCGCGCCGTGGCACGCACGCTCCAGCCCTCCGCGAGGAGGCGCGGGACCAGATGCGTGCCGATGTAGCCACTGGCGCCGATCACCACGGCGCGGCGGCCGGTGACGGCGCGGGCCATGGCAGCGTCGTTCACGCGCCCAGCACCTCACGGCAGATCCTGCGCACGTCGTGCGCCTCACCGAGTTCGTCGAGCGTCAGATAGAGCGTGATGAGGTAGAAGCCGACGAACACGAAGTCGCTGTGCAGCGTGTAGCCATGTTCGACGAAGAAGGCGAAGAGATCGTCGAAGGAGGCCTTGAAGCGGTCTATGGAGAAGCGCTGCGCGGACTGGTCGAGGCCGAAGTGGGCACGCAGTCTGTCCTCGAGCGCCTGCTCGGCATCCGGGGCCATGCCCGGCGCCAGCAGACCCATGCGTCGCAGCGCGGCGCGAAAGGCCTCCGCGTCGTCCGTGTAGAAGGAGCGGTAGAGATCGACCATGCCGAGGCGGAACTCGGGCCGCAGGCGGATCCAGAGGCCGTTCGGCGCGAACAGGAGGCGGCCTGCATCGTCGAGACCCAGCTGCCGGGCCCGCAGATCCAGGAACAGGCCCTCATCGACCCGCCACTGGGCGAAGTACAGGCGCAGCAGTTCGTCACCGGCACGGCGACGCTGCCCGGGCTCCGTGAGGGCGTCGAGGCGCCGGGGACGCGGCACGAAGTGCGTGAAGCACAGGCCCGGGACTTCCCGGCCGCAGGCGGCGCGCAGCTCCGAGACGCCGCGGCCCGTCGCGTAGCGCAGGCTGACGTCACGGAGCGAGCCGAGCAGAGGCCGCCAGGCGATCGCGTCCCAGCCGCGCGCCGGCACGAAGCGCGCGAGCTGGCGCAGGTCCTTCGGGACGAAAGCGGGCAGTTCCATGGGGGCGTTCCTCCTCGTCGCGATCATAGCCAACTGAGCCGGTTCGGCCGTGCGACGACGAGGCCCGGACCTTGACCCACGTCAGCCTCGCGCCATCGCGCCGGGGCGAAGCTGGGACGGTCATGACGAGAACGAGGCTCTGCCATGAAGCGATACCGGATGGACGTGAACCCCGAGCGTCTGGTCACGCGCCACTTCACGCTCGAGACGCCGGAGCCCGAAGCGCTCGCGGCGGCGCTCGCCGCGGTGGACGGGCTCCATGGCGTGCAGGACGTGACCTGGAACCCCGAGGACCGGAGCCTGAACGTGCTCTATGACAACGGCGTAGAGGATCTCGGCGAGGTCATGGAGGCGATCGAGACGCACGGACTGACCGTGCACGAGGACTGGCACAGTCGCCTCTCGGAGACACTCTGGCGCTTCGAGGACGCGCTCGTGCGCGCCGCCGCCGGGGAGGGTGAGCGCCATACGCCGGGCTCCTGAAGCGGTCACGGCGAGGCGCCCTGCCCGGACGTCCCGGGCGGCGCTGCTGCTCGCATGCTGCATCGTCCTCGGTGCATGCAGCGGCGCACCGCGGGCCGTCGCGCTGGCCGATCTACGCGCGACGCCGGAGCGCTACGACGGCAGCGTGGTCGCCGTGACCGGAACGCTCCGCGCCTTCGCTGACCCGGAGCACTACTGGATCGAGAACGTGGACCTCGACCGGGTCGGCCTCGAGGGTGGCGGCAAGCGTGGGAACGACAGGCTGCGCGCGCTCGTCGGCTGGACCGTCGAGGTACGGGGCACCTTTCGCTACGACCGCTGGGCCGGCCGCCGCATCGAAGTGACGGCGATCTCGTCGGCCCGCTGAACGCGACCGCCGGCAGGCTCAGCCGGTGGCGGCCGCGAGCGAGGACTCCGCCTCCGCGACCAGCTCCTCGAAGGCCTCGACGAAGCACTCCGCGAGATAGTGCGGGTCCGGAACCATCTCCCGGCACGACGCGAAGGAGATGGTCAGATGACCGTTGTAGCTGAGCACGGGGATGAAGAGTCCGATGGCGTCGGTCACGGGGCCGAGCCCGTACTGCGTGACGAGCTGCGCGCCGTTCATGTAGAGCGGCACCTGCGGACCCGGGACGTTGGTGATCACGCAGTTGGCGAAGGGTCTCACGACGTTCGCGAGCCCCATCTGCGTCACCAGGCGGCCCGCGAGGGCGAGCGTCGCTGCCGGGATGTGCTTGTTGATGTCGGTCATCAGCCGCGCGCCGAAGGCGTTCACGAGTTCCTTGGCGTCACGCGTGTGCGCATGCACCGCGCGCAGGCGATCGAGCGCGTCCGCGATGTCCGTACGGATCGCGACGAACATGCTCGAGACCTGATTGCCGCCGGCTCCCTTCTCGTTCTCCTTGCGCACGTTGACCGGCGCGGCGGCGATGAGCGAAGTCTCCGGTAGCGCGCCCCGATGCAGCAGATAGCGACGGATGCCGCCGCCACAGATGGCGATGACGACGTCGTTGATGGTGGCGCCGGGCACGGCGGCGCGGATGCGCTTGAGCGCGGACAGGGGGAAGTCGCGGCCCTCGAACACGCGATGGGGCGAGACGCGCGCGTTGAAGAGGGTGCGCGGCGCTTCGCCGGCCGAATGCAGTTCGTGACGCGCGAGGCGCCGGCGCGTCTCGGACACGGCGGGCACGGCTTCGGAGAGCACCTTCAGCAGGCGGAAGGGCTGGCGGATGTTGTTGCCGTAGGTCCGAACCATGAGTTCCAGAGCCGTGGGCGGCGCGTCGGCCACCCACTGGCGGTCGGGATTGTGCACCGAGCCTTCGGGACCGAGATCGTGGAGCACGGTCGTGATCTCGGTACCCGTCGCGCCGTCGATGGCCGCGTGGTGGATCTTCGTGAGGACCGCGTAGCTGCCCTCGGGCAGACCGCCGACGTCGTCGAGACCCTCGATGACGTAGATCTCCCAGAGCGGTCGTGACAGATCGAGCATGCGGGAGTGCAGACGGGCGGTCTGGATGCACAGCTGGCGCCAATCACCGGGGCGCGGCAGGGCGATGTGGCGAACGTGGAATTCCAGATCGAAGGCCGGATCGTTGATCCACCAGGGATAGTCGAGCTCCATGGGGACCCGCGCGAGGCGCTGGCGGAAGGCCCGGGCCAGGTGCAGGCGGTTCTCGATGGAGTCGAGGATCTGCTTGAAGCGCACGCCGCCACCGGGCGCCGTGCTCTGGTCATAGATGTTGATGCTGCCGATGTGCATCGGCATGCGCGCCGATTCCAGGTAGAGGAACGACGCGTCCTGACCGCTCAGCTGTTCCACGAAGGGCCTCCCGAAGGCTGACCCTTCGAGCATACACGGCGGGAGATCGCCCGCCGCCGGCTCAGCTCCCGAGCTGCACCTCCACGGCGAGCGGGAGATGGTCGGAGAACTGGCAGAGGATCGGACGGATCGACGTGACGCGCACGTCCTTCGACACGAGCACGTGGTCGAGATCGAGGCGCGGCCGCCAGCTCGGATAGGTCGGCTGGCCGCCATCGGCGGCGCCGTGCAGGCCCGCGTCGCGGAGCGGTGAACGCTCGAGCAGATCGACCAGGCTGCAATTGAGATCACCCATCAGGATGACGCGTTCCGCCGCCGCGGCCTGTTCCGCGAGCCAGGCGAGCTGGCGCTCACGAGAACGGGGACCGAGGGAGAGATGGGCGCAGAGCAGCGTCAGCGGGCGCCCGTCCTCGACGTCGAAGTGCGCGACGATGGCGCCCCGGTCGGGGATCATGGTCGACGGCAACGGATGGTCGAGGAGGTCGCGCGGTTCACGCCTGGCGAGCAGGCCGTTGCCGTGCTGCGCGATGCGGCCGAGACGGCGGTTGCGCTGCGCGTACCAGAAGGGCATGCCGGCGCGCCGCGCGAGCCATGCGACCTGGTTGGTGAAGCCGCTCCGCAGACTGCCGGCGTCGACCTCCTGCAGGGCGACGATGTCGTAGCCTCGCAACACGTCCCCGATGCGATCGAGATTGGGCAGGCGCCCCGGGTCGTGCACGAGCTGGCGCCAGCCGCGCGTCACGTACTCGCGATAACGCTCCGTGCGGATACCCGCCTGGATGTTGAAGCTCAGGAGCTTGAGCGCACGAGGAAGGGGCAGCGGCTCGGCACGACCATCGCGGAGCAGGCGCGTCGGCGGGCGCTTGAACGGCGTGCTGCGCCGGCCGGCCTGAGCCAGCCGGCGGCGCGATAGCCAGGGATCAGGGGCCGGCGGTCTCACCGCCGCCTTCGGCGGCCGCCGCGGCGCGAGCCCGCCGCACGAGGTGGTCGACCACGTCGAGCATGGCCTCGTTGGAACCCGCCGCGCGGCCGTCCGTGCGCCAGGTTCCGTCGACGATCATGGTCGGCACCCCGGACGCCTGATAGGCGCGCCCCCGGGCGACCGATTGCTGGACCGCCGCGCCGACGCCGAAGGAATCGAAGACGTCGAGGAAGTCCTGCTGCTCCGTGCACTCGCGGTCGTCGACACCGGCCGCACCGACGGTCTGGGCGTAGAAGGAGGCGACGTCCGCCGGCGACGTGAAGCGACGCCGGTCGAGGTGGATGGCCCGGAACAGCGGCGTGTGGGTCACGTCGAGCACGTCGCAGGCACGCGCGACATAGTAGGCTTTCGCGAACAGTTCCCACTGCCGGTTGAAGACGGCCGGGACACGCTCGAACTCCACGTCCGCCGGCTTGTCCTCGAGCCAGGCCTCGATCTCGGGATCGAACTGGAAGCAGTGGATGCAGGCGTAGCTGAAGAACTCCGTGACGACGACCTTCTCGCCGTCGGCCGCAACCGGCACGGGCAGCGTCGCGTAGTGCTCACCCTCGCGCCAGGGCGCGACGAGATTGCCCGCCTCGGTCGCCATGGCGACGTTCGCCGCGAGCAGCGTGATCAGAAGGAACAGCGTGCGCATCGGCATACCCTCCGGAGTCAGTCGAGACCCTGAGCGTAGGCGGCGACCGCCTCGATGTCCTCGTCGCTCATCACGCCGGCGACACCACGCATCATCTGCGAATAGATGCCCCCGGTGTCGCGCTCGCCTGCGCGGTAGTTGCGGAGCTGGAGCGCGGTGTAGCCAGCGTTCTGGCCGGCGAGGACCGGAAAGTTCGCGGGGCCGTTGCCGGCGCCGGCCGGGCCATGGCACGCGGCACAGGCGGGGAGGCCCTTCTCGGCGATGCCCGCACGCCAGATACGCTCGCCGCGCGTCAGGTCGGCGTCGGCCGGGGCCACCTGCGAGACCTCCGGCTTCTGCGAGTAGTAGGCCGCCAGGTTCTTCAGTTGCTCGTCGGTCATGTTGTCGAGCTGACCCGCCATCAGCACCGCGTAGCGCTCACCGGCCTTGAAGTGCCGCATCTGCCGGATCAGGTACTGATAGTGCTGTCCGCCGAGGTTCGGGTACTCGCCGAGGATCGCCTTGCCCTCGGCACCGTGGCAGGCGGTGCAGACGATGACCTGGCCGGCGGCAGCCGCGGCGTCGCCGCGCGGCTCCTCTTCCGGGGGGATGTACTCCGAAGCGGAGGCGATCGAGCCCGAGACCGCGACGGCGGTCAGTGCGACGACGTTGAGGAACTTGCGCAGCATGGGGAGTGATCCGTTCAACCGTAGGGGATGCATGGCGCCCTCCGTGACCTTCCGGGGTGCCCGTGCCCTGGGTGCTAGACTTGGATTCGCGTGTCCGGGAGGGACCGCGCCTTGCGAAAGCGGGCCGTAGTGTACCCCAGACAGGACGTGGAGCGGGAGGCGCCTCTGACACGCAGACCACCGACCCCGAATGCGCGCAAGCGCCCCAAGCGTGGGCACCGTGACCCGGTGCGCTACGACGCGGTCGTCGAGCCCCTGCCCGACCTGCGTCCGCTCGAGGTGCAGTTCGAACGCAGCGCCGAGCGGATCGACCAGGCCCCGGCCGACGGCGGCCGCGAGATCGCCTTCGCGGGCCGCTCCAACGCGGGCAAGTCGAGCGCCCTGAACCGCCTCGCGAACCGGCGTGGCCTCGCGCGCACGTCGCGCACGCCCGGGCGTACGCAACTGCTGAACTTCTTCCTGGTGGACGAGGCGCCCATGCACGCAGCGCCCGGGCCCGCGGCAGCGCCGGCGCAGCCCCGGCGCCTCGTGGACCTGCCCGGCTACGGCTTCGCCCGGGCCGGACACGCCACCCGCGACGCCTGGCAGGAGCACGTGGAGGACTACCTGGCGCGCCGGGAGGCGCTCGTGGGTCTGGTGCTGCTCATGGACGTGCGCCACCCGTTCCAGCCCTTCGACGAACACATGCTCACCTGGGCCGAGACCTCGGACATGCCCGTGCTGCTGCTCCTGAACAAGGTCGACAAGCTGTCGCGGGGAGCCGCGGCGCAGGCGCTGCAGGCCGCCGAGGGGCGCTGCGCTGCGCTGCCGAAGGTGACGCCACTGCTGTTCAGCGCCCTGCGCGGCACCGGCGCCGAAGTGGCGCTGGAGATCCTGCGTGGCTGGCTGGAACCGGCGGGCGAAGAGGAATCCGGGACCGACGCGGCTCCGTCGGTCCCGGAATGACGCCCCTCGGGGCGCAGGAGTAGGGGGTGCCCCGGCGCCGCGGGGACGGCGCCGGGGCTGCCGGACGACGCCTCGGGGGTGACGTCGACGGATCAAGGTTCGGGGATGGGAAGGGGCAATGATCCGTCCGGCAATAGATGAGACCCCCGACGCCGCGGGTGGTTCCTGCCGTTCGTCGCCCGATTTCTACCGTTCGTATCCCGACTGCCCCGGGAGCGCAGGCGCGTCACCGCGCAGGGCGCGCAGCGGTCGCCTCCGTATGATGGGCCGTCACCACACAGGAGCACAGACGTGAGGGAACCCGGGAGGCCAGGCGCTGGCGTCGCCTATCGCGAGGCCGACGAGACCTACTTCGCGCAGCGCACGCTGCGTCGCCACGCCGGCGCCGTCTCGCTCTGGGCCCTCGCCGTCGGCGCCGTCATCTCCGGCCACTTCTCGGGCTGGAACCTCGGCCTTTCCATCGCGGGCTGGGGCGGCATGTTCGTCGCGACCGCGATCATCGCCGTCATGTATCTCGGCCTCACCTTCTCCATCGCCGAGATGGCACCGGCCCTGCCGCACACGGGCGGCGCCTACTCCTTCGCGCGCACCGCCATGGGGCCCTGGGGCGGCTTCCTGACGGGCCTCTCCGAGAACGTCGAGTACGTGCTGGTTCCGGGTGTGATCGTGTTCTTCATCGGCACCTACCTCACCGGCATCTTCGGCACCGATCCGGCCCTCCAGCCCCTGTGGTGGATCGCCGGCTACACGGTCTTCGTCGGCCTCAACGTGCTCGGCGTGGAGCTCTCCTTCCGCGTCACGGTCACGGTGACGCTGCTCGCGCTCGCCTGTCTCGTGGTGTTCTGGGCGAGCGCGCTGCCGAACTCCGACTTCTCGCGCTGGGCCCTCGACGTGGGGCCCGGCGGCGTGCACCTGCCCGAGGGCGAAGGCCCCTTCCTGCCGAACGGCATCGGCAGCATCTTCGCGGCGCTGCCCTTCGCCGTTTGGCTGTTCCTGGCCGTGGAGCAGGTCCCGCTGGCTGCGGAGGAGAGTCACGATCCGAAACGCGACATGCCGCGTGGCATCGTCGCCGCCATGTTCACACTGCTGCTCTCGGCGTTCCTCGTCCTCTGGCTGAACCCGTCGGTGGTGGGGGTCGGCGCCTTCGCTCTCGGACAGTCGGGAGAGCCGTTGCTCGACGCGCTACGGGCGATCTACGGCGAGGGCACGGCGACGGCGCTGGCGCTGGTCGCCGTGACCGGGCTGGTGGCGTCCTTCCACACGATCATCTACGCGAAGGGGAGACAGATCTATTCGCTCTCCCGCGCCGGCTACTTCCCACCGGTCCTGTCACTGACCCACGGCCGGCACCAGACTCCGCACGTGGCCATGATCAGCGGCTCGCTGATCGCGCTGACGGTGCTGCTGACGCTGTGGTTCGGTCTCGGGGCGGACGCGGGCGGGGTGGTGATCGGCGGCACGCTGCTCAACATGGCCGTGTTCGCGGCCATGTTCTCCTACTTCATGCAGGCGCTGGCCTACATCCAGCTGCGGCGCCGCTTCCCGACGCTCGAACGCCCCTTCGTGAGCCCCCTCGGCCTGGCGGGCCCGGCGCTGACCATCGCGATCAGCATCACCACGCTGATCTTCCAGCTGCAGGATCCCGTCTATCGCCAGGGCGTGATCGGCGTGGCGGCCTGGTTCGCCGCGGGCGTCGGCTGGTTCGCGCTGGTCGGCCGGCACCGGCTGATCCTGTCGCCGGAGGAGGCCTTCGCACTGGAGCAGGCGGAACGGGGCGAGTGACGCGGCGCGCTGCGCTTCAGGGCCGCGGCGACGCGTCCACGCCGAGCAGGTCACGCAGCGTCCCCATCCGCGCCTCGGCGTCGTCCTCCGCGAACCCCTCCAGGACCCGGCGCACCCCGTCAGGGCCGAACTCGTAGAGCTGCGGCGTCACGCCGAGCGCGAGTTCGGACCATTCGCGCTGCAGCAGCCAGGCGTCGTAGGCGAGATCAGGGTGGGACGCATTCCAGCGTGGCGCGCCACCGGGCGAGCGGAAGTCGGTCTGCGGGGCCAGCAGCAGGACCTGCTGGCCGAAGGCCTCGGCGAGCCGCGCATCGGCCGCTACCCGCTCCAGCATCGCGCGCGAGAAGCGGCATCCGGTGCTGCCGACGAACACGAAGCGTGGGAGTTCCGCCAGCGCTTCTTCGGCGAGCACGCCCCCCGCGTCGAGGCGGCCGACGCGGCGGCGGCCGGGCGCGAAGGTCTCGGCGAGCCGGCGTAGCCCGCTCAGCGCCGTGATGTCGTCGAGCGCGAGGCCGTCGTCACGCGGCGCTGCGTCGCGGGCGAGGATCGCGGCATCGATGGTGGCCAGGTCCTCCGAGCCCCGGGCGGCGAACGTCAGCGTCGATGCGAGATCCCGCAGCACCCAGGGGTCGAGGCCCGCGGACCAGTCCGGCCGACGCAGCGCCTCGACCAGCGGACGAACCGCAGCCGTCATCGAAGCAACGTGCTCCTCGGCCGCTGCAGCGTCGCTGGGCCCTGCGTCGAGGCGCCGCATCGCGTCTGCGAGCAGGCCGGACAGCGGGCCCTCGTCGCGCAGGCGCGCGCGACGCGCCCAGGCAGCGAGCGTCTCCTCCGCCCTGCAGTAGCGGCTCCCCGGCGCCGGATAGCCGGCGCTGTCGACCCCCGCGGAGCTCGCGCGGGTCGAGAAGGGCACGCCCCGGTAGACCTCGAGTCCCAGGAGATCGACGATCGCCGCCTGCTCGGCCGCCGTGACGTCGACGACGAAGGGCCGGTAGTCGCTGCGCCAGCCATCGCGAGCGGGCTCGAGGCTCTCCAGCAGGCGCAAGCGCCCGCCGCGCGAGAGCGCGTCGAGTGGCGAGGGTGCACCCGAACAGAGGTGGGCGCGCAGCGCGGTCTCTGCACCCGCAGCGGGCATCGACAGCACCGTCGCCAGCAGCAGCATGGAGTAGCGCATGAAGGGGCGAACCACGGGCGCATAGAGGACAGGAGTGCGAGCATCTCACTCCCGGGCCGTGGAATCCGTCGAGGAACCCGAACGCTTTCTTCGGCAGAATGCGCAGGCGCCGGAGGGGAGCATGAAGACGTCTCGAATCCGGCCCCGAGGTCCGGGTCAGGAGTCGATCAGGGAGGACGGCACACCATGGTGGACTGGTATCTCAAGGCCTTCACGAACTATTTCGGTTTCGACGGCCGCGCGCGGCGGAAGGAGTACTGGTTCTTCTTCCTCGGCAACATCCTGATATCGATCGGCCTCGGAGTGGTGGAAGCGATGCTCGGCATCGCGGGGCTCGTCTCCGGGCTGTTCTCGCTCGTGATCTTCATTCCCAGCATCGCGGTCGGTATCCGACGCCTCCACGACACGGGGCGCAGCGGATGGTGGATCCTCCTGGGTCTGATTCCCGTAGTGAATCTCGCACTGCTGGTGCTGTTCTGCTTCGACAGCGAGGAAGGCAGCAACCAGTGGGGCGAGAACCCCAAGCTCGCCTGAAGCTCAGTCCCGGAGCGCCGCCACCACGGCGGCGCTGATCGACGCGACGGCCGCGTTGCGCGTCACGAAGTCGACCTCCGCTTCGGAAACGAAGATCGCCACGAGCCAGGGCGCGCGCCCAGGCGGTGAAACGAGGGCGACGAGCGTGCGCGTGACCTCACCGGCGCCCGACTTGTCGGCGATGCTCCATTCCGGCGGCGCTGCCGCGCGCAGGAAGGCGCCCGTGTAGCTGCCGCGGCTCATCCAGTCCGTCAGCTGCGCCCGACCTCCGGGTGCGAGCGCATCGCCGAGCAGCAACAGCTCGAGCGTCAGGAGCACGGCCTCCGGTGTCGTGGTGTCACGCTCGTCGCCTTCTGCCCAGACGTTGAGCTCGGGTTCCATCCGGTCGAGGCGCGTGTGCGCATCGCCGAGTCCGCGCAGGAAGGCGGTCACCGCTGCCGGTCCACCGAGGCGGGCGATCAGAAGATTGGCGGCCGTGTTGTCGCTGAGGTCGACGGCAGCGCGGCAGAGTTCCGCGATCTCGACGGCCTCGCCGACGCGTCGTTCCGCGAGCGGGGCGTGCGGGACGAGGTCCGACGCGCGGATCGGCAGCGCCTCGTCGAGCGAAAGGGCACCGCGCTCCGCCGCGTCGAGAACGGCCGCGCAGATCAGCGCCTTCACGGCGCTGTTCATGAGGAAGCGCTCGTCCGCGCGGTGTGCCCAGCGCCGCTCCGTACCGACCTCTCGCACGAGTACGCCGACGCGTGCATCGAGGGCGGATTCGTGGTGGTGCACGGTCTCTTCCAGCTCGGAGAAGCCCGCGGTGGCGAGCGGCCGCTCGGTGCAGACGAGGAGCAGGATCAGGATCGCGAGGCCTCGAAGCGCTGCAGCGAGCGCGCTCACCGATCCGGGAGGCACGGCACGCGCGCCGGGACGGGGCTCAGCGTTCAGCGGTCGGCGCGGTGCCGGTCTGGGACTGGAGGTAGTTCTGCAGACCCAGCTTCTCGATCAGCCCGAGTTGCTGCTCGAGCCACCAGGCGTGATCGACCTCCGTGTCCTCCAGCAGCGGCTGCAGGACGTGCCGCGTCTCGAAGTCTCGATGCACCTCGCACAGCGCCATCACTTCCTTCAGCCGTGCGGCGACCGTGTACTCGACGTTCAGGTCGAAACGCAGCATCTCCGGGACGTCACCGCCGATCTGCAGGGGCTCGCGCGTCACCATGTCGGGCCGACCCTCGAGGAAGAGGATCCGCTCGATGAGCGCCTTGGCGTGACGTTTCTCGTCGTCGAACTCGTGCGCGATGCGGTCGTAGAGGGCGAAGAGGCCCCAGTCCGCGTACATCTCCGAATGGACGAAGTACTGATCCATCGCCGTCAGTTCGAGCGCGAGCAGATCGTTCAGGCCCGCGATGACCTCGTCGTGTCCCTTCATGGTGTTCCTCGATCGTCGCCCGAGCCCGCTCGCCAGCCTAGAACGTCGTGGCCGTGGCGTCGATCTGCGTCGATCGCGGCAGGCGCTCGGAAGAGGCGGGACGGTGCCTGCGCTGGATGGGCGACGCCTGCTTCGCGATCCGCGCGGGCGGCCGGACTCAGGCGAGCTTGTCGAGCTCCGCCTTGATCTCCTCCGCTTCCGCGGTGAGCTCCGCGTTCTTCCGGACATCGCCGTTGCGCATGGCGTGCATGGCGGCCTCGAGCTTCTTCTCGTAGGCCTTCTGCAGCTGCTTCTTGGGATCACGCTTGAAGAGGGGCATGGGTCAGTGTGCCTCGTCCCAGTTGTGGCCGCGGCCGGCTTCGACCAGCAGGGGAACCGCGAGTTCCGCGGCGGCTTCCATACGCGTCGTGACGCCCTCGGCGAGGGCGTCGGCGTCGCTCTCGGCCACCTCGAACACCAGTTCGTCGTGGACCTGCATGATCATGAGTGCATCGAGGCCCGCATCCGTGAGCCAGCCGTCGACGGCGATCATGGCGCGTTTGATGATGTCCGCGGCCGTACCCTGCATGGGCGCGTTGATCGCCGTGCGCTCGGCGGCCTGACGACGCTGCTGGTTCTGCACGTTGATCTCGGGCAGATAGAGACGTCGGCCGAAGAGCGTCTCGACGTAGCCGTCGTCGGCCGCCTGCGCGCGGGTGCGATCCATGTAGTCGCGCACGCCCGGGTAGCGCTCGAAGTAACGGTCGATGTACGCCTGCGCGTCCTTGCGCTCGATGCCGAGCTGCCGCGACAGGCCGAAGGCCGACATGCCGTAGATGAGACCGAAGTT
>JAZBPO010000092.1:0-17376 GCA_036351675.1 Pseudomonadales bacterium | reverse complement strand
TCCCGGGCCTCGGCGCGCACGAAGGCCGCCTCGGCCTCCTCGAAGCGGCGCGCACGCAGGGCCGTGTAGCCGGCGGACATGTCGGCGAGGAAGTCCGCGCGTTCGAGGCGCTCGTCGAGTTCCGTGGCCAGTGTCCGCGCGGGCGTGCTCTCCGGGTCGAGGTCGAGGGCCTGCCGCAGCAGGCCGCGCGCCGCGTCGAGCGCGCCGTCCTCGGCGACGAGGCGAGCCTCTTCGACCAGATCGAGCACCTCGTCGGTGACGGCGGCGCGAGCGGCACCCCGCCGGCCCGCGTCGCTGTCGGGGTCGAGGGCGAGCACGAAGTCGAAGAGCGCCGCCGCGCGCCCGGCGTCGCCGGCCTCGATGGCCTCGAAGCCCGCCTCGAGCCGCGCCGCCGCGAGCGCATCGCCCTGCTCCGACAGAGCCTCCAGGGCTTCCAGAGCGCGGCGGTAGAGGGCCTGTGCGAGTTCGTAGTCCTGTGTCAGGAAAGCGGCGTCGCCGTCCTCCGCGAGCGCGTTCGCCCCACCGAACTCGGTGGCGCCCCAGCGCTCCACGGCGCGCCCCTCGAGTGCTTCGCCGAGGTTCAGGAAGCGTTCCAGCACCTCCTGCGCGGCGCGTCGTTCGCGCTGGACGCGCAGTCCCTCGAGGGGGGCGACCGAGACCTCTTCCGCAGTGCCCGCAGCGGCCGCCGGCGTCCTCTCCGTTCGCAGCGCCGCGGCGGCTTCGTCCGCGGCCGGAGCGGCGCGCTCGTCCCGCTGCACGGCGCCCGGAAGCACGAGGAACACGAGGAGCGCGACGACGACGAGGCCGCCGATGGCGACCAGCAGCGGAGCCGCGGCGGTGCGATCCTCCTCCCGGCCGGCCGGTGCACTGGCGGTCGGCGTGCCGTCGGCGCGCGCGAGGGTCACCTCGGCCGGCGCGATGGTGTCGATGCCGTCGTCGCCGGCCTCGCTGCGGTTCGTGGGCGTCATGGCTTCGGAGCGTTCATCCGGATCCGGGCCCGGCGCCTGCCGTGCCCGTCTGACTCACTGTCGAGTATCGCGCCTCACTGCGTGTGGCGGCCGTGAAGGTGCGCTCACAGCGCGGCGGCAGGAGCCGCTTCGGAACTGGCAGCGGTCGTGGCGGAAGGCAGGCCCTGCTCTTCCGCGTAGAGGTCGCGGAGGATGCCGCGCCAGCGCTCGTACTGCTCGTCGACGGTGCCCGTGAGCGTGAAGGTGCGATCGTCGAGTTCGATCACGAGCGGTGTGACCTCTCCCTCGAGCTGGGTGCCGAGCTCGCGGATCGCGTCGCGGTGGATGCTGGCTTCGCCGCGGCGGCGGACCTTCGTGCGCAGACCCATGCCGATGCTGCCGATCGCCGCTACCGTCGACGCGAAGTCGGCCGTTCGACTCTCCGTGTTCATGGCGATGGCCGTTGCCGCCGCGGCACCGAGCGCGCCGGCGAGAAGGGCCTGGTTGCCCTCACGTTCCAGGCGGCGTTTCTGCACGGCTTCGTCGTAGGTGAAGCGCCGGTAATCCTGGTAGGAGCGGCTCATGTCGCTGCGGAAGGCCGTGTAGTACTCGTCCAGCGTGTCGATGAACAGGTACTCCCGCTCGCGCACCCGTCGGATCCGCTGGAGCATGGGGTCGTCGTCGGCGGGCAGGCGCAGCAGCCGCCAGCGTCCGTCGCGGCCCTGCTCCGCGTAGCCGGCGAAGGCCTCCGGGGCGAATTCCTGGGCGAAGCGCATCTCGGCGATCTGCCGGATACGTCGCCAGTCCGGGTCGTCGAGATCGCGGAAGGTCTCGAGCAGGTCGTTGGCGATTCGGTTGTAGAGGGGCTGGAAGGGATCGACCTGTTCCGGCGCGCCGGATTCGTAGGCGTACTTGCTCGTGAGATAGCGATAGTCGTCGTCGATCCAGACGCGGCCGGTGGCGTCGCGAGCCAGCACGTGGATCTCCAGGAGTTCGCCGTCGGACTCGACGATGCGGCCCTCGATGGCGAGATCCACGGCTGCGGAGGCACGCGGCAGTACGCGCACCGCGCCCCAGTTGCCGGACCCCTCGAGCGTCGTCTTCAGGACCTGCGGCATGTAGCGGGCTTCCGCTCGGCGCACGTCGGGTACGATGTTGGCCGACTCCCGATCCTCCCAGTCCTCGGGTATGGCCGGGTCGAAGATCGCGATGCCGACGTCGAGGAGCTGCGCCTCGGCGATCTCGGGTGCGGTCTCCGCGGATTCGAAGTTCACCGTCTTCACCGTCGTGTTCACGCAGCCGCTCGCGAGAGCGGCGAGGCACAGGGAGAGGGCGAGGCGCAGGGAGAAGTGCAGGGCGCGGTGCTCGGTCACGGCTGGTTCGCCTTGTAGCGTCGGTACTCCTCCCAGAGCTTCTCGCGCAGTACCGGGTCCGGCTCGTTCATGGCCGCCTCCCGCAGCTGCCGGGCGATGACGTCGTCGTCCTCGCCGGATGGAACGTTCTCGGGGATCGTCTCCGCCTGGGCCACCTGCTGGTCGGCGGGACCGGGTGCAGAGGGGCGGTCCCGGACCGGCGGTGGCGGCGCAGGCTGGCGCTGCGGCGGCGCATTGGCCGTGCCGCCACCGCTGCTGCCGGCGCCGGCTTCGCCCGCGTCGGCGACGTCCTCGAGGCCACCACCGGCCGTACCGCGGCCGGTCAGGATGTCCTCGCGTTCTGCGAGGATCACGTCGTCGAAGTCACCGAGGGCGTCCTCAAAGGCGTCCTCCGCGCTACCCTGGCCGCGACCGCCTACGCGGCCGTCGGGGCGGCCGTCGGGGCGGCCATCGGGGCTGCCGTCCGGATGCCCGTCCGGACTTCCGTCGCGGCTGCCTTCCGGGCTGCCGTTCGGGTCGCCATAGGGATCGCCGTAGGGGTTCGGGATGCCGGTACCGGCCACGGCGCCGTCGCCAGGCTGATACCAGCCGTCGCCACTGCCGTCGCCCACGCCCCCGCCGGGCTGGCCACCGGGAGCGCTGCCCGACGTACCGCCGGGCGCGCCACCGGGCATGCCGCCGGGCATTCCACCCGGCATACCGGGGACCGAAACGCCGCCGCTGACGCCACCGCCGGAGCCGTTGGGCGATCCGTCACTGCCGGGCATGCCGCTTCCACCGGGCATACCGCTTCCACCGGGCATACCGCTTCCACCGGGCATGCCGCTGCCACCGGGCATGCCGCTGCCACCGGGCATGCCGCTGCCACCGGAGGGCCCCTGGCCGCCGCCGGGCATGCCGGCGCCGCCGCCCGCGCCGCCGGTGCCGGAGACGACGTCCCCGCCCGGGACGCCACCCTGCGCCTGTTCCTGCTGCGCCTGTTCGAACACGTCCCAGACCGAGCCACCGCCGGTGCTGACGTCCACGTCCACGGCAGGCCCTTCCTCGGCTTCGGCGCCGCGGGCGAGGGCGCCCGGGAGCAGCAGGGCGAGGAGGAGCAGAGCCGGCGGCAGAGGCCGGGAGCGGTCCGGTGCGGCCGCGTTGCGACGACTGGATGACCGATGGGGGCTCGGCATGGGGTCGGCCTCGTGCGTTGAGGGGTGGGGACCGAGTCTCGGGGGTGGGGCTGAACGGCCCCTGAATCGACCCGGCCGCCGACTGGGTACTACTGTAGCAAACGGCGGCGCCTCGCCGCGCGCTGCTCAGCTCTCCTCGGGCTCGTCGGCCGCTATCGCTTCGGGCTCCGGGCCCTCGGGAGGACCGTAGTAGACGAACTCGTGTCGATATTCGACACCTTCCGTGGCCACGGGTTCCCCGTCCTCGAAGCGGGGGCGGAACCGCGCCCCCCGGAGTGCCTTGCGCGTGCGGAAGTCCATCAGGCCCTCCGGATCGGAGGCCACGACGTCGACCGTGCGCACGCGTCCGCGCTCGCCGACGTCGTAGACCAGCTGGACGTAGCCCGAGCGGGCCAGGGCGGGCGTATCGGGTCGACGCGGTGGTTCGGGCAGCGGGAAGACCAGCGGTGAAGGCTGCCCGAACAATTCGTCCATGCGCGCTTGGTCCCAGCCATCGGCCACGAGCAGCTCGCGCGCTTCCGCATAGGTCTCGAAGGCGGAGTTCCACTTGTCGAAGACCAGATACCAGTCGGCCAGGTCGAGCCGTGTCTGGGCCCGTTCGCGGGCCGTGCTGCCCGCGTGCGCGTCGACGATCCTCACGATCCGCTCCAGCGCTTCCTGCCCGTCGCCGTAGCGGTTCAGGCGCACGCGTGAGTCCTCCGCGTAGATCGGCGAGGCGCCTCCAAGGGGGGTGGGACCGCTGGAGAAGCTGAATTCGTTCTGCTCGGGGGACAGGAGCGGTCGGGTCGGATAGCGTTCCTGGCGGTAGGTGCTCGCGAGCCCCCGGAGCGCGTCGACGAGGCGGATGTCGTCGGGCCCGAAGTTCGCCTCGACGATGCCTATCGCCTGCTCGTAGAGCGCACGGGAGGAGAACAGGTTGCCGGTCTGGCGCCACCAGCTGGCGAGGCGGTAGAGGCCCGGCAGCACCGCCGGGGAACCGGCACCGTGGGTGCGCTCCTGGACGTAGAAGGCATACTCCTGGATCTGATTCGCGGCCTCGAAGTCGCCGAGCTCCACCTGGACCTCGGCGACCTCCTCCAGGATGTCGACCTGAGTCACGTCGTGCAGGCCCTGGTTGACGCGATTGACGTGGAGCGCCTCGTTGTAGAGCCCCACGGCCTCGTCGAGATTGCCGAGATCGCGCTGCACGCCGGCGATCTCCGTGAGGACCACGACGTTGCGCATGTCCCAGGGACCGTGCTCGTCGCGGACGCGGTCGAGGAGGTCCTCGAGCGCGCGCATGGCGTCGACGTACTCGCCGGTGAGGCGGTCGAGGCGGGCGATTCCGAGATCTCGGTCGAAGGTCTCGTCGCTCTCCTGCCCGGTCCGGAACATCTCCAGCGCCGCGCTGGCGTCGGCCTCGGTCCGAGCATGGGCCGTCCCGGTCGACGCGGCGCCCGCGAGGGCGAGAAGGGTGAGCAGCAGGCTTCGCGAGCAGACGTGCAGCCGGCAGCGTCCGTACGACATGGTGGACTCCCGCAGTGCCCGTGACGGGCCCCGGACCTCGTCCGGCCCGGACGTGCGATCGAACAGGGGGTGCATCATGCTGTCAAGGGTGCGTCGGCCCATGGCTTGACCGTCGGACCGTCGGTTGGGAGCATCCCGCGCCGCTGGAGTACAGCCTCGTGTCAGCCTCATGAATGCACCGGATCACCCGGCCGGCGACTGGCGTGCCGGCGCCGACGAGACGCTGGACACTTCCGGCCTGCGCTGCCCGGAGCCCCTGATGCTCCTGCGCAATCGCGTCCGCAGCCTCGCCGCCGGTGCCCGGGTCCACGTCATCGCCACCGATCCCGCCTCGGTCCGGGACTTCGAGCAGTTCTGCAGCTTCCTCGACCATCGCATCATCGCGCGCGAGGCGTCGGAGTTGCGCTTCGAGTTCCTGATCGAGAAGGGCGGACGCTGAGCGGCCCGGCCCCCGACGTGCCCATCCATCACTACTTCGCCTATGGCAGCAACATGAATCCGGCGCGCGTGCGGACCCGCGGCCTGCGCGTGCGCGGCATGCTCGCCGGGCGCGTCGCGGGCTTCGATCTCGCCTTCGACAAGCAGTCCCGGGAGCACGCGGGCACGGGCCATGCGAACCTCGTGTTCGCGCCCGGGCAGCACGCCGAGGGCGTGCTCTACGAACTGGTCTCGGAAGCGGAGATCCGGCGCATGGATCCCTTCGAGCACGCGCCGGTGAACTACTCGCGCGAGGCGGTCGCCGTGCAGACCGCGGTGGGCGTGATCCACGCCTGGACCTACTTCGCGAACCCGGCCGCGTGCGTCCGGGGCGCGCGGCCCGAGGCGGCCTATCTCGCGCATCTGCTGTGTGGCCGCCCCTGGCTCTCCGAGGCCTGGTATGCCCGCCTCGCGGCCTGGCCGACGGTGGAGCGCGGACGATGATCGCCGCGCGCGACGTCGAAGCGCTGTTCGCGACGCTGTTCGCGGACAGCCACCGGACCCTGCTCCGAGGCGGGGCGGCGGAGCCGATGTATCGACCGCCGGAGTGGTCCGCGCCGGCACTGATCCTCTATCGGCACGACTACCTCGCGAGTGCGCTCCACGAGACCGCCCACTGGTGCATCGCCGGCGCGCGCCGCCGGCGGCTCCCGGACTATGGCTACTGGTACGCGGAAGAAGGGCGCGACGACGCCGCCCAGGCCGCCTTCGAGGCCGTGGAAGCACGACCGCAGGCCATCGAATGGTGCTTCGCGGAGGCCATCGGCGCGGCGTTCCGCGTCAGTCTCGACAATCCCGGTCGTGGCGAGCTCGATCCCGCGCCCTTCGAGGCCCGCGTGCGCGCAGAGCGCGAACGAATCGCACGCGAGGGGCTGCCCCCCCGCGCCGAGCGCTTCCGGCGTGCCCTCGCCGCGGCATCGTCGTGAACGGGGCGGGGCCGGTGGTGCTGGTGGACGCGAGCATCTGGATCTTCCGTGCCCACTTCTCGCTGCCCGAGGCGATCGTGGACGATGCGGGCCGGCCCGCTGCTGCGCTCCAGGGCTGGGCCGCCACGCTCCTCGACGAGCTCGCGCGCGCTCCGCAGGCGCTCGGGGTCGCCTTCGACGAGGCGCTCTTCAGCGGGTTCCGGCATCGCCTGTATCCCGCCTACAAGGCGGACCGGGTGCTCCCGGACGAGGCGCTGGCGCACCAGCTGACCGCCTGCCGCGCCCTCTGCGACGCCCTCGGTCTGTGCACCGCCGCGAGCGAGGAGTTCGAGGCCGACGACCTCATCGCGACCGCCGCGAGCCGTGCCCGGGCCGCGGGCCGGGCGGTCGAGATCGTGAGCCGCGACAAGGACCTGCTCCAGAGCCTCCGTGGCCCGGCGGATCGCATGCGCGCTGCCGACGGCTCCCGAAGCTTCGACCTTGCCGCTGCGGAGGTGCGCTTCGGTGTGCCGTCGCACGCCATTCCGGAGCTGCAGGCGCTTTCCGGCGATGCGATCGACGGCATCCCGGGCGTACGCGGGATCGGCGAGCGTACGGCGATGCGCCTGATCCGCCGCTACGGCGACCTCGAGCGGCTCTATGCGGCCCTCGACGAGGCGGGAGCCGCGGCGCTCGGCGGTCTGCGGGGTGCCGAGGGGCTCGCGGAGCGCCTGCACGCGGCGCGCGAGGAAGTGTTCCTGTACCGGGAGCTCACGCGAGCGCGCGAGGACGCTGCGGTGGACTTCGCGCCCCATGCGGCCCCGGCGCCACGACCGGGTCCGGAGCGCGCCGCCGCGGCACTGGCGTCGGTGGGGCTCGGCGGCAGGCTGCGCGGGCGCGTCGCGCGCCTCGAGGCGCCTTGATGCGTCTGCTCTGCGACGAGAACCTCTGGGGCGGCGCGGTGCTCCTCGCGGGCCTCGGCGAGCTCCGGTTCAGGCCTGGACGCGAGATCGGCCCGGCCGATGTCGCGCACGCCGACGTGCTGCTGCTGCGCTCGCAGACGCGCATCGACGCAGCGCTGCTCGGTACGGCGCGGCCGCGCTTCGTCGGCACGGCGACCGCCGGGACCGAACACGTCGACCGGGCGCTGCTCGAGGCCCGCGGTGTTCCCTTCGCGAACGCGCCCGGCAGCAACGCCGAGCCGGTGGCGGACTGGGTGATGGCCGTCGTCGCCGATGCTGCCCTGGCGGGGCGCCTGCGCCTGCCTGGAGCGCGCTGCGCGGTGATCGGCTGCGGTGAGGTGGGTGGGCGCGTGGCGCGGCGCCTCGCGGCGCTCGGCTGCGAGGTGCTGTGCGTGGATCCGCCGCGTCGGGCGCGCGGTCTGCCCCTGCCGGGGCGCGAAGTCTCGCTCGCCGAAGCCCTCGCTGCGGACCTCGTGACGTTGCACGTGCCGCTGACCTCCGCGGCACCGTACGCCACGCGTGATCTGCTCGATGCGGCAGCGGTGGCTTCCCTGCGCCCCGGCACGGTGCTGCTGAACGCCGCGCGCGGCGGTGTCCTCGACGATGCGGCGCTGCTGACCCGACTGCGGGATCGAGGCGATCTCCACGTCGCCCTGGACGTCTACGCGCAGGAGCCCGCACCGTCGCTGGAGCTGCTCGAGCGGTGCCGCTTCGCGACGCCGCACGTGGCCGGTCACAGCATCGACGGCAAGCTGCGCGGGACGCTCATGGTCCGCGACGCGTTGTGCGAGACCCTCGGCCTGACGGTGACGACGACCGCGGAGGCTGCGCTGCCGGCCCCGGTGGCGCCGGCGCGGTCGGTCCCGGACCGCCGGTCCGCGCTCGCCTTCGCCGTGCGGGCACGGGGGCTACGCGAGGACAGCGCGGCCTTCCGCGAGGCGCTCGCCTCCGGCGAGGAGGCGCGCGCGGCCTTCGACCGGCTGCGCCGCGACTATGGTCCCTATCGCGACTTCACGGCGCAGCGCGTGCGCGCGACCGGGGAGGCCGCGCCGCTGCTGCGCGCCCTGGGCTTCGCGGTCGTGGAGGTCTGAGGGTGCAGGTCGAGGCAGCGGATGCGGTCGTGGTCGGGGCCGGCGTCGTGGGCCTCGCGGTGGCCCGGGCGCTGGCGCTCGCCGGCGCGTCGGTGCTCGTTCTCGAGGCCGAACAGACTTTCGGCAGCGTCACGAGCAGCCGCAACTCCGAGGTGATCCACGCCGGTATCTACTACCCGACCGGGAGTCTGAAGGCGCGGCTCTGCGTGGCGGGGCGCGAGCGCCTCTACCGCTACTGCGCCGAGCGGGGGGTGGCACATCGCGCCACGGGCAAGCTCGTGGTCGCCACCGGCGAAGCGGAGCGGGCCGTACTCGAGCGCTATCGCCTGCAGGCGGCTGCGAACGGCGCCGGTGATCTGGCGCTTCTCGAGGCCGACGCCGTCGCAGCCCTCGAGCCGGCCGTTCGGGCGTGCGCCGCGCTGCATTCGCCGCGGACGGGCATCGTGGACAGTCACGGGCTGATGGTCGCGTTGCTCGGTGATCTGGAGGCCGCGGGCGGCCTGCTCGTGTGCCGGACGCCGGTACGTGCTGCGCGCATCGAGACGCGCGGCTTCGAGCTCGAAACGGGAGGCGCCGCGCCCATGCGACTGCGCTGCCGGCGGCTGGTGAACGCCGCCGGGCTCGGTGCCCAGGCGCTGGCGCGGGCCCTCGAGGGCTATCCGCCCGAGCACGTACCGCCGCGCCATCTGGCGCGCGGGCGGTACTACGGCTATGGCGGCCGCGTGCCGTTCCGGCATCTCGTCTATCCCGTTCCCGAGGCGGGTGGGCTGGGGGTCCATGCCACGCTCGATCTGACGGGTGGTCTGCGTTTCGGACCGGACGTGGAGTGGATCGACTCGGTCGATCACGGATTCGACGACTCGGCGCGGGAAGCCTTCGTGGTGGCGATCCGGCGCTGGTTCCCGACGCTCGAGGCGGAGCGTCTGGTCCCCGGCTACACGGGGGTTCGACCGCGCGTCGCGGGGCCGGAGGCCGGATCCGCGGACTTCCGCATCGACGGACCGGTGCTGCACGGTGTGCCAGGGCTCGTCCAGCTCTTCGGCATAGAGTCTCCCGGCCTCACGGCTTCGCTCGCGATCGCGGACGAGGTCCGGTCGCTTCTCGTCTAGAGTGCAGGGCCATGGAGAGAACGCGGAAGTTCAGACTCGGCCTCGTGGTCAATCCGCTCGCCGGCCTCGGCGGGCCGGCCGCGCTCAAGGGCAGTGACGGCGTCGCGGCCGAGGCGCGCGCCCGGGGCGCGAAGGCACAGGCACCGGAGCGCGCGCGGCGCGTGCTCACGGCGCTCCGCGCGCGCAGCGGCGATCTCGAACTGCGCACCTGGGCCGGCGCCATGGGCGCGGAGTCCGCGGATGCCGCAGGGCTGACCGCGCAGATCCTCGGCGGCGCCGTGGACGGTGCGACGTCCGCCGAGGACACGGTCCGCGCCGTGCGCGCGCTCGCGGCCGACGCCTGCGATCTGCTGCTGTTCGCCGGCGGGGACGGGACGGCGCGTGACGTCGTGCGTGCTCTCGCGGAGCTGGATCGCAGCCTGCCGGTACTGGGCATTCCCGCGGGCGTGAAGATGCACTCCGGCGTCTTCGCCGTGACGCCCGAGGCGGCGGCGCGGGTGGTGCTCGGCCTCCTGGACGGTGAGCTCGTCGGCGTAGGGCCCGGGGAGGTGCGTGACATCGACGAGCAGGGCTATCGCGCGGGCGTGGTGCGGACGCGCCACTTCGGCGAGCTGACCGTCCCGTCCGAGCCGCGCTGGGTGCAGCACACCAAGATCGGCGGGCGCGAGTCGGAGCCGCTCGTGCTCGAGGAACTCGGCGCCTGGATCGAGGAGCTGATCGATCCGGACGAGTCCTGGATCTTCGGGCCGGGCAGCACCACGGCAGCGATCCTCGAACGCCTGGGTCTGCCCGCGACGCTGCTCGGCGTCGACGTCGTCGAGCGCGGGCGCGTGGTGCTCGCCGACGCGACGGCGGAGCAGCTTCTCGGGGTCGTCGATCCGGCGCGTGCGCACGTCCTCGTAACCGTCATCGGCGGTCAGGGCCACGTGCTCGGTCGCGGCAACCAGCAGCTCGCCCCGGCGCTGCTCCGCGCCATCGGCCGCGAACGTTTCCACGTGGTCGCCACGCGCAGCAAGCTCGCCGAGCTGGACGGGCGGCCGCTGATCGTCGACTCCGGCGACGCCGAACTCGATGCCGCCTGGTCCGGGCTTCTGCCGGTGATCGTCGGCTACGACGATCGCGTGCTCTACCCGGTCGGCGATGCCGGAGACGCCTGATCCGGGGCCGGGCCTGCTCGGCGAGCAGCTTCGGGCGCGGCTCTCCGCCCGCGAGGATGCCGATACGGACGTCTTCCGCGTCTGTCACGGTCGCGGCGGGACCTTCCCGGGCCTCGAGGACGTCTTTCTCGATCACTACGCCGGTACCCTGCGTCTGGGCCTCCACGGCGAGCGCGACGCGGCGTGGGTGCGCGCGCTGTCGTCGGAGCTGGAGGCCGCGACGGCGAACGCTGCGGTCGACGGCGCCTGGCTGCAGTGGCGGGAGCGGCCCGGTGCGCCGGTCGAGGTCCTGTTCGGCACACCCAGGCCCAGCCTGCAGGGGCGCGAGGACGGCCTGACGTACCTGCTGCGTCCCGGCGAACTGCGCAACGCAGGCCTCTTCCTCGACGCGCGGCCCGCGCGCCGCTGGCTCCGTGAACGGGCGCGCGGTGCGCGCGTCCTGAACCTCTTCGCTTACACCTGCGCCTTCTCGCTCGCGGCACTCGCAGGCGGTGCGCGCGAGGTGGTGAACGTGGACATGGCGCGCTCGGCCCTCGAGACCGGTCAGCGCAATCACGCCCTGAACGACCTCCGCGGGGCGCGCTTCCTGCCGCACGACGTCTGGAAGAGCCGCGGCGCGTTGCGTCGCCGCGGCCCCTTCGATCTGGTCGTGCTGGATCCGCCGACCTTCCAGCGCGGCAGCTTCGAGGCCGACCGCGACTGGCCACGGCTGCTGCGGCGTCTCGGTGAGCTGGTGCGCCCGGGCGGGCAGGTGCTGCTGCTCGTGAACTCCCCGTTCCTGACGGTCAGCCGCCTCGAGACCTGGCGCCGGGAACTGGCGCCCGGCTTCGCGGTCGAGGCGCGCCTCGGAGCTTCGACGGACTTCCCGGAGCGCGATCCGGATCGTGGACTGAAGGTGCTCGTCTGGCGCCGCTCAGCCAGCGGCCCGGCCGAGGATGTCGAGGGTGACGCTGCGCAAGCGGTCCGAGGAGCGTGATCGCAGGGCGAGACGGACGCGGTTGATGTTCGTGCGCTGGCTGCGGATCACGGAAGGCGGGATCGCGTCTCCGAAGCCTTCCTCGGCGGTGGCGCGGATCGTCGCGGGCAGGCCCTCTCCGAGATCGGCGAGTTCGTCCTCCTCGATCTCGGCGGCGACGGAAGACAGCGCCGTGAAGGTGCGGCCGGTGAGCACGGCCTGATCGACGGCCTCCTGGCGGATCGTGCCCTCGTAGCGGATATAGCCCTCTTCGGCGAGCCACACCATGGCGCCGAGGCAGGCCATGTGCCGGTTCGAGTGCAGGCCGAATTCGTCCGGCTCCTCGAAGCCCGCGATGTCCTCCACATAGACCGTCGTCTTCCGGGGGAAGGACTGGTAGAGGTGGTTCAGGACCTTGGCGATGTCCTTGTAGAAGTCGTCGATGTGCAGATCGGACATCGGCGCGTACTCCGCTCCTGCTGGCTTCGGACTACTGGCGGTAATGCTCGAGGAAGTGGCCGAGGCGCGTGACCGCGTGCGCGAGGTCCTCCGGACGCGGCAGGAACACGATGCGGAAGTGGTCCGGTTCCGGCCAGTTGAAGGCCGTACCCTGCACGAGAAGGATACGCTCCGTGAGCAGCAGATCGAGGACGAACTGCTCGTCGTCCCGGATCGGATGCACCTTCGGATCGAGGCGCGGGAACAGATACAGGGCGCCCTTCGGTTTCACGCAGGACACGCCCGGGATCTGGTTCACGAGTCCGTGCGCCAGATCGCGCTGCTCGCAGAGGCGGCCCCCCGGTGCGACGAGATCGTCGATGCTCTGGTAGCCGCCGAGGGCCGTCTGCACGGCGAACTGCGTCGGCACGTTCGCGCACAGGCGCATGGACGCGAGGATCTCCAGACCCTCGACGTAGTCCCGGGCGCGCAGGCGTGCGCCGCCGACGATCATCCAGGCCGTGCGGAAGCCGGCGGCGCGGTAGTTCTTCGACAGGCCGCCGAAGGTGAGCACCACCGCGTCCTCGGTCAGGGACGCGAGCGGAATGTGCACGGCGCCGTCGTAGAGGATCTTGTCGTAGATCTCGTCGGCGAGGAGCACGAGATCGTGTTCGTGGGCGATGGCGACGAGGCCCTCGAGGAGTTCGCGCGAGTAGACAGCCCCGGTGGGATTGTTGGGATTGATGACGACCAGGGCGCGCGTGCGCTCGGTGATGCGAGCACGGACGTCGTCGAGGTCCGGGTACCAGTCCGCCTGCTCGTCGCAGCGGTAGTGCACGGGACGGCCGCCCGACAGGGTCACTGCGGCGGTCCACAGCGGGTAGTCGGGGGCCGGCACCAATACCTCGTCACCGTCGTTGAGCAGACCCTGCATGGCCATGACGATCAGCTCGGAGACACCGTTGCCGATGAAGATGTCCTCGATGTCGACGCCTGCGATGCCCTGCTGCTGCGTGTACTGCATGACGGCCTTGCGCGCCGCGAAGATGCCCTTGGCGTCGGAGTAGCCCGTGGCCTGGGGCAGGTTGCGGATGACGTCCTGCACCACCTCGTCCGGCGCGTCGAAGCCGAAGGGCGCCGGATTGCCGATGTTCAGCTTGAGGATCCGGTGGCCCTCCTCCTCCATGCGCTTCGCTTCACGGAGTATCGGCCCGCGGATGTCGTAGCAGACGGAGTCGAGCTTGTGGGACTTCAGGATCTCGCGCATGGCGCTTTGGGCCTTCGAGGCGGGCGTGGCAGACTCGCGCCGCCGTCCGGCGGGGCCGAGCGGCCGTGGAAAGGCGCGAAAGATTAGCAGGGAGATCAGCCATGGGTAAGGTTTCGAAGACCGACGCGGAATGGCGCGCACAGCTCTCCGACGAGGCCTATCGCGTCACGCGCAAGGCCGGTACGGAGCGTGCCTTCACGGGTCGCTACTGGGACAGCAAGGCGCCGGGCACCTACGTCTGCGTGTGCTGCGGCGAGCCGCTCTTCGACGCGGCGACGAAGTACGACTCGGGGACCGGCTGGCCGAGCTTCTGGGCGCCGATCTCGGAGCGCGCCATCGAGGACCGGGAGGACCGCAAGTTCTTCTTGCGCCGCACGGAAACCGTGTGCGCGAACTGCGATGCGCACCTCGGTCACGTGTTCACGGATGGTCCGGAGCCCACGGGCCTGCGCTACTGCATGAACTCGGCCGCACTCGAACTGGTGCCGCCGGACGCGGCGACGGGCACGGACGACTGAGTCTGCCTCAGAAGGCGGCCGCGCCGCCTTCCTTGCGGGGATCGGAACCGGCGCACCAGGCGCCGTCCGGGAGCCGGAGGGCGAGCTGGGCGCCGCCGAAGACGTGCTCGGCGTGTTCGACGTCGACGCGATGGCCGCGGTCGCGCAGCGCCGCGGCGACGGCCGGATCGAAACCGGGCTCCACGGCGACGGAGCCGTCCTCGCGGACGTGCCAGCGCGGCGCGTCCGCCGCCGCCTGCGGGTTCTGACCCCAGAGTACGCAGCGCACCATCATCTGTACCTGCCCCTGATGCTGCATGTGTCCGCCCATGACGCCGAAGCTCATGAGCGGCGCGCCGTCCTTGGTGGCGAAGCCCGGAATGATGGTGTGGAAGGGGCGCTTGCGCGGGCCCACGCGATTGGGGTGTCCGGGCTCCAGCGTGAAGCCCGCACCGCGGTTCTGCAGGGCGATGCCGGTCCCCGGCACGACGATGCCGGACCCGAAGCCGAGATAGTTGGACTGGATGAAGGACACGGCCCGGCCGTCGGCGTCGGCGGCCGTGAGATAGACCGTGTCGGGCGCGGCGCCGCCGCGCAGGGGCGTCGGATCGGCGCGGCCGGCGTCGATGCGCGCGGCGAGCGCATCGAGGCGGGCAGGTGCGATCAGCTCGGCCGGATCGACGGCGAGGGCTTCCGGGTCCGCGACGTGCGTGAAGGCCTCGCGGATGCCCACGCGGCACGCCTCGATCTGCAGGTGCACGGCGTCGGCCGAGTCGGGGTCGAGCAGATCGGCGCGCAGGCGCTCGAGGATGCCGAGGGCGATCAGGGCGCCGATGCCCTGGCCGTTCGGCGGGATCTCGTGGAGCTCCGCACCGGCGAAGGCGGTGGAGATCGGTTCCACCCACGTCGCTTCGTGCGCGGCCAGGTCGTCGGTGGTGAGGGCGCCGCCGGCTTCGGCGGCACAGGCGGCCATGCGCTTCGCCAGGGCGCCGCGATAGAAGCTCTCGCCCTGGTCCGCGGCGATGGCCTCGAGCGTATCGGCCATGGCGGACGGAACGAAGCGTTCGCCGGCGGCCGGGGCTCGGCCCTCCGGGCAGAAGTGCGCCTGCCAGTCCGGCCAGGCGGCGAACTGGCGCTGGGCGTGCTGCCAGTAGAAGGCGGTCTTCGGTCCGACGTACCAGCCTTCGCGTGCGTAGCGGATGGCGTCCGTGAACAGTTCGGCGAAGGGGAGGGCGCCGAAACGTCCGGAAAGCGCGCGCCAGGCGCTGACGGCGCCGGGCACGGTGACGCTGTCCCAGCCGAGGAGGGGCACGCGATCGCGGCCAGCGAAGTACTCCGGCGTCCAGGCGGCAGGCGAACGTCCCGAGGCGTTGAGGCCGTGCAGGCGCTCGCCGTCCCAGACGAGGGCGAATGCATCGCTGCCGAGGCCGTTGTTGTTGGGTTCCACGACGGTCAGCGTGATGGCGGTGGCGAGGGCCGCATCGACCGCATTGCCGCCCGCGCGCAGGGCGCGGATGCCGGCCTGGACCGCGAGCGGCTGCGAGGCGGCGACGACGTTGCGGCCCGCGACGGGACTGCGCGCGGACGCGTAGGGCTGATCGGGGGTGTACAAGGGGCGCTCCGGGCCGCTACTGCGACAGCAGGTTGGCCGGTGCGTACTGGTCCGTGAGTACGCGTGCGTCGCGCTCGTAGCTGAAGTCCGGGTCGAGGTTGCGCGCCAGGGGTCGGGCCTCGATGCCGAAGCGATTCACGCGCGGCTGCAGCGCGGCGGCGCGTTCGAGGAGCGTCCCGTCGTCGGGCCAGTCCCCCTCGAAGCCGATCAGGATCCGGTTCAGCGTGATCGGCAGCTTCAGCTCGGCGACGTGGCGATAGACCGCGTCATAGGTCGCGGACTCGTGGTGATAGAGGCGCGAGGAGGAGAAGGTGTTCGCCACGAGCACACCGTCCGGCGTGAGCAGACCCTTCACCTCCTCGAGGAACTCGCGCGTGAGCAGGTGCTCGGGAATGTAGTCGCCGGTGAAGGCGTCGAGCATGACGTAGTCGTACTGCTCGCCGCGGTCGAGGGCGCGCTTGACGAACACCCGTGCGTCGCGGACGTGCACCTTCATGCGCTCCGTGGGCGCGAAGCCGAAGTACTCCTCGGCGACGCGGACCACGGCGGCGTCGATCTCCACGAGGTCCTGATCCGCTTCCGGGAACAGCTGCGCGAAGACGCGGGGCAGGGAGCCGCCGCCGAGACCCACCATGAGGATCCGCTTCGGCTCCGGATTGATCAGCAGGCCGGAGAACATCATGCGTGCGTAGGGGAAGACGAGCCGGTCCGGATCGGAGAGGTCGATGCAGGACTGGTTCCGGTCCGAACGGCGCACCGTGAAGATCAGGCAGCGTCGGTCTCCCTGCTCGCGCACGAGGATGTTGCGGTATAGCGAGCGCTCCTCGTGGATGATCTCCGCTCCGGCAAGGGGTGCGAGACCGGCGATGACGAGAAGGAGGAGACGGGTCAGACGGCGAAGGGCGCGGTTCATGCGGAGTCCTCCAGCAGGCGATCGGCGGCGAGGCCGAGGCCACCGCAGACGAGCAGGGTGGCGATGAGGCCGAGCAGGATCTGGTCCACGTCGAACCAGAGCACGAAGTAGAACGAGGTCCCGAGCGTGCCGAGGGCGCTGCCGAAGGTCGAGACGAAGTAGAGGAACCCCGCGACCTGTCCGCTGTGTTCCGTGTGCTGCACGAGCAGACGAACGGAGTAGGGCGAGATCATGCCGAGCATGACCGTGGGCAGCAGGAACAGCGCCGTCGCCGCCAGCAGCGAGCCGTAGCGCGGATCCTCGACGCGCTCGAAGACCCATTCCATGATCTCCGTACCGGCGAGCAGCAGGGGGCCGATGAGTGCGGCGCCGGCGACGAACAGCAGGCCGAAGCGCAGCAGCGAGGGCCTGTGCACGGACAGGCGTCCGCCGATCAGGTAGCCGCCCGAGAGGGCCAGCATGAAGATCGTGATGATCGAGCCCCAGACGTAGACGCTGGAGCCGAAGTAGGGCGCGAGGATGCGCCCCCCGAGGAGCTCGATGGACATGATCGTGAAGCCGCCGGTGAAGGCGAGCAGATAGATGACGGCGTTGCGCATGGGCGCGGGGGCGGTCCTCGGGGCGTGGGCGCTGGCAGGCGCGGCAGTCTATTAGGAGCCGACTGGCGCTGGCCAGCGCATCAGACGGCGAGGTCGAGCCAGGGCAACTCCTGCGGACGCAGCCGGCGCCGCTCGGCGACGAGGCGCCGGACGACGGCCGTCTCCCCGGCGCCCGCGGCGGCCGCTGCGAGCAGCTGCTCGAAGAGATCGCGCTGCGCGTGCGAACCGCCGAGCAGGTGCAGGCGATCGCGTGCGCGCCACAGTTCGATGAAGGCCCGTCGCGCGTCGCCGCGACGGAAGGCCGCGACACCCTCGGCCACGGGCAGCGCCGGACTGCGCCAGGTGTCCGCATCGCTGCGCTCCGCGCCGGGCGCTGCACGCATGCCCTCGAGG
>JAZBPO010000091.1:0-8713 GCA_036351675.1 Pseudomonadales bacterium | reverse complement strand
TGAGCGACCTGCTCGTGGGCGAACTCGACGGTGCGGAGGTGACCATCGCCGGTTTCGTCGTGCCGCTCGCCCTCGCCGAGGACGACCGGGTCCGTGAATTCCTGCTCGTGCCCTACTTCGGCGCCTGCGTGCACGTGCCGCCGCCCCCACCGAATCAGGTCATCCACGTCACCAGCGCGGAGGGTCTCGCGCTCGAGCGTATCTACGAAGCCTGGACCGTAACGGGTACGCTGCGGGTCGAAGCGACGGAAAGCGCGCTGGCGTCGGCCGGCTATGCGATCTCCGGCGCCGACGTGAGGCTCTACGAGAACAGAGGTTAGCCAGTTGCCCCAGAAACTCGCCGCGCATCCACTGCCGGGCGCACACGACCACGATCGCTGCATCGCCGACGCCCTCGAGACCGCGGAGCGCATCTGCGCCGAGCGGGGCGTGCGTCTGACGCCGAATCGTCGCCGCGTACTCGAACTCGTCTGGGGCTCGCACGACGTGGTCGGTGCCTACGATCTGCTTGCGGAACTGCAGAAGGAAGATCCCTCGGCGAAGCCGCCGACCGTCTACCGGGCCCTCGACTTCCTGCTCGAGCATGGTCTCGTGCATCGCATCGAGTCCGCCAACGGCTTCACGCGCTGCGAGGAACCGGCTCGGCACCGCGTCTGCCAGTTCCTCATCTGCGACGAATGCGGCCTGGTGCAGGAGCTCCATTCCAGGCCTCTGTTCGAGGACCTCGAGGCCGCGGCGACGGACCTCGGCTTCGCCCCCACGCTCCAGACCGTCGAGGTGCACGGCCGCTGCCGCAGCTGCGCGATCTGAAGTCCCGACGGTGAAGGCCCTGCCGCTGCTGCTGGCTCTCGTCCTGCTCTGGTCCGCGGCGCTCGCGGGCGCCGTCTGGCTCGGCCTCGACGTCGGCAATCCGGACCTCACCGACGCGCCGCCGAGGCTCGTGGTGACGTCGAGAAGTGACCCGGGAAGCGACGTGCCGGAGCTCCGGGCGGTACTCGGCGACGCCGGCATGCATGCGGACGGGGCCAGCTGGGCGCTCGAGCTCGCCGACCGCGCGATCGTCGGTGCGGGGAGCGCCCGAAGCGCCGTCGAGATCCGCGCCGAGGACGCACGGAGCAGCGGCCGTCTGCCCGGCGATTTGAGCATGGAACGGGTCGGCGGCGAGCCGGTTCTCTCGCTGACGGTGCCGGATCGCGGGGCGCTCACGCAGCGCATCGTCCTGCCCGTCCTGCGTCACCGCCTCACCGAATTCGCGCGGCTCGTCGACGCGGAGGTCACCTCGCGGCGCCGTCGCCAGGACGAGGACTCGATCGAACTGCAGTGGGTGCTGGCGCGGCATCCGCGGGGTCGGGCCGCACCCGACGCCCGCCGGCCGCGCCTCCAGGCGCCGCAGCTCGCGTCAGAGGATGGCGCTGCGGACCGGGACCCCTGAGGAAGCGGGCGCCGCCAGCTCGAAGGCATTCGCGAGCAACTCGTAGCTGCGCAGGCGCTTCTCGAAGGCCGGCGTGATCGTGATCACCGAGAACTCGTCGGCACCGGTCTCGGCGGCGAGTTGCTCGAGCTGCGCCCGCACCTGCGTCGGCGTACCCAGGATCTGGTGTTCGCGCCGGACGTCGCCGGCGACGGGCCCCGCGAGCACCGCCCGGGCTTCCTCGACCGTGGGCCAGGGCCCCGGATCGCCGCGCTGCAGGCGCGCCCGCCAGGCGTCCCGGCACAGGGCGAGCGCTGCGGCCTCTTCTTCCGTATCCGCGCAGAGCACGAAGACCCCGAGAATCAGGCGCGGCTCGCGCTGGAACTCGGACGGCTCGAAGCGCTCGCGATAGAGACGGGCGACGTCCACCGCCTGATCCGGGGCGATGAAGTGGGCGAAGGAGAAACCGGTGCCCAGGTGCGCGGCGAGCTGGGCGCTCTGGTCCGTGGAGCCGAGGAGCCAGAGCTCGGGCGGATGGTCCACGGCGGGCGAGACGCGCACGGCGCGCAGCGCCTCCGTGTTCGGCGCCTGTCCTCGCACCCAGCGGGCGCAGTCCAGGACCTTGGCACCGAAGTACTCCATGCCGATCTGGTTGCCGTAGGACAGCGCCGCGGCAGTGAGGCCGTCGGAGCCCGGCGCGCGGCCGATGCCGAGGTCGATGCGATTCGTGAACAGCGCCTCCAGCGTGGCGAACTGCTCGGCGACCTTGAAGGGCGAGTAGTGCATGAGCATGACCCCGCCGGAGCCGACGCGCATGTGCGTCGTCGCCGAGGCGATGCGGCTGATCAGGATCTCCGGAGCCGGGCCCATGAGACCGCTCGAGGCGTGGTGCTCGGCGACCCAGAACCGGGAGAAACCGAGCGCCTCGGTCCGGCAGGCGAGCTCGACGGTCTCGGCCAGCGCCTGCTCGGGCGTCGCGCCCGAGCGCAGCGGTGACTGATCGAGAACGCCGAGTCGCAGTCGCGTCATCGCGCCTTCAGAGTCCCAGAACCAGCTTGGCCATGATGTTGCGCTGGACCTCGTTGGAGCCTGCGTAGATCGACGCCTTGCGGATGTTGAAGTGGTGCAGCGGCGCGTTCGCGGACGGCCAGTCGAAGACCGGCTCCTCGTTCAGGCCGACGATGGGCTCCGGATGCTGGAAGGGGATGCCCTGCTCTCCCACGGACTCGAGCGCCAGCTCCGCGACCTGCTGCTGCAGCTCCGTGCCGCGGCACTTCAGCATGGACGATTCGGGACCGACGTTCTGGCCGGCAGCCAGCGCACCGAGGATGCGCAGCTCGGTGAACTCCATGGAGCTGATGGCGATCTCGCACTCGTCGAGCTTGCGCGCGAAGCCCGGATCCTCGATGAGCGGCGCACCGTCGGCGACGTTGGCTGCCGCGTACTCGCGGATACGCCCGAGCTTGGCCTTCAGGCCCGGCGCATAGGCGTTGCCGCGCTCGAACTCGAGCAGGTACTTGGCGCAGGTCCAGCCCTTGCCCTCCTCGCCCACGAGGTTCTCCACCGGCACTTTCACGTTCTCGAAGAAGACCGTGTTGATCTCCTGGTGGCCGACGGCGGGGCGGTCCAGCGTGATGATCGGGTCGACGGTGATGCCCTCGGACTTCATGTCGATGAGCAGGAAGGAGATGCCCTGCTGGCGCTTCTCCTCCTTCGAGGTCCGCACCAGGCAGAAGATCCAGTCGGCGTGCTGCCCGAGCGTGGTCCAGGTCTTCGTGCCGTTGACGACGTAGTGGTCGCCCTCGCGCCTGGCCGTGGTCGCGAGCGAGGCGAGGTCGGAGCCGGAGCCCGGCTCGGAGTAGCCCTGGCACCACCAGACGTTGGAGTCCCGGATGTCCGGCAGGAAGCGCTGCTTCTGCTCTTCCGTACCGAACTTCATGATCACCGGCGCGACCATGGGCGCGCCGAAGGGCAGCATGCGCGGCGCGCCGACGCGGGACATCTCCAGATCGAAGATGTACTTCTGGGTCGGCGACCAGTTCGGCCCACCCCACTCCACCGGCCAGTTGGGCACGGCCCAGCCCTTGGTCGCGAGGCGCTTCTGCCACTCGACCTGCAGCTCCTTGCCGAGATGCCCCGTGGCGCTGCGCTCCAGCACCTCACGCATCTCCGCGGTGAGATTCTCCTCGATCCAGCTGCGTACTTCCTGCTGGAATGCGATGTCTTCGCTCGAGAACTCGAGGTTCATGGGAACTCCTTGATCCGGATGGGCCCGCGCGCCGGAGCGAGCGACTCCGGCGAACGGAGTATAGCCCGGACGGCGGCCGCGGTCGGCTTGACCGTCGTCGACGCGCACCAGTACAAGGCAGGAGGTCCGCAGCACCCGGAGAGGTGCCGGGCGTCCACGTCGCGAGCGCCGACCGGTCGGCAGCAGCCTGCAGCGACGGCACGAGGGGGACTCGAAAGATGAGCGACGGCAGCGCGTCGTCCGGTGCACCGGGCGCGGAGGCGGACGCGGGCGCGGAGTTCGGTCCGGTCTATCGCTGGTATGCGCTCGGTCTGCTGTTCGTCGTCTACATCTTCAACTTCATCGACCGCCAGATCCTCGCGATCCTGCAGCAGTCGATCAAGGAGGAACTCGGTCTCTCGGACACGCAGCTCGGCCTGATGGGCGGCTTCGCCTTCGCGC
Source organism: Pseudomonadales bacterium (assembly GCA_036351675.1). Classification (GTDB taxonomy): domain Bacteria; phylum Pseudomonadota; class Gammaproteobacteria; order Pseudomonadales; family Azotimanducaceae; genus JAZBPO01. Next base: position 4,613 of record JAZBPO010000091.1, on the reverse strand, counting down.
TGTTCTACACGTTCCTCGGCATTCCCATCGCACGGCTCGCGGACCGGGGCGTACGCCGCGACATCCTGGCCGTGTGCCTGACCATCTGGAGCGTGATGACCGCCGTCTGCGGCCTGGCCACGAGCTTCCTGCAGCTGCTCGCGGCACGCATCGGTGTCGCCGTCGGCGAAGCGGGCGGATCGCCACCGGCCCACTCGATGATCTCCGACATCTTTCCGGCCCATCAGCGCGCCACGGCGCTCGGGATCTACGCGCTCGGCATTCCCGTCGGCACCATGTTCGGCAATCTCCTCGGCGGCTGGATCGAGGAGGCCTTCGACTGGCGCACGGCATTCATGGCGGTCGGCATCCCCGGTGTCGCGCTCGCGCTGGTGGTACGCCTCACGCTGCGCGAACCGCGCCGCGGTGCGAGCGACGTGCCCACTGCGCCGGAGATCCCGGCACGCGCGCCCGCGATCGAGACGCCCCCACCGCCCGTGCTGCGCGTCTTCGCGATGCTCTGGAGCCGCCGCAGCTTTCGCTGGATGTCCCTCGGGGCGGCACTGCACGCCTTCGTCGGCTACGGCGTCGGCTACTTCATCCCGCCCTTCTTCATCCGCAGCCACGATTTCTCCCGCGGCGAGATCGGTGAGGCGCTGTTCTGGCTCGGCATCCCCGGCATGCTCGGGACCTTCCTCGGTGGCCTGATCGGCGACCGCCTGGCGCGCTACGACGTTCGCTGGTACCTGTGGCTGCCGGGGCTCGCCACGCTGGTCTCCGTGCCCTTCGCCTTCTGGGTCTACACGAACGACGACCCCTGGCTCGCGCTCTGGGTCTACGCGATCCCGGTCTTCCTCGGCTCCTACTATCTCGGACCGACCTTCTCCATGACCCAGTCACTCGTCGGCCTGCGCATGCGCGCGCTCGCCGCGAGCATCCTGCTCTTCGTCCTGAACCTGATCGGCCTCGGCCTGGGACCGGTCTTCGTCGGTGTCGTCAGCGATCAGCTCGCACCCACCTACGGCGACGAGTCGCTGCGGATCGCGCTCGTCGCCGTGCTCGCCTTCAACGTCGCGTCCACGGGCTTCTATCTGCTGGGCGCGCGCTCACTGAAGGACGACCTGGGCCGGCGCCACGAACTGACCTGAGGCCGGGCGGCGGAGCCGGCGTCGACGCACCCCTGCGGGGCCCTGACCGGAATCGATCAGTGCGAATCGTCGCCGGCGTGGGCGATGTTGAGGCCCGTGAACCAGCCGAGCAGCGTCGCGAGCAGCGTGTAGCTCACGTAGTCGTCGTACCACCAGCCTGCGGCCAGGCCCACCACGGCGCCGATCGCGACCCAGATCCACACGGCCGTACCGTTCCTGTTGTCGGCGGACATGCTGCATTCCCTCCAGTTGGACGTATTCGGTTCGAGCTCCGAGCCCCTGCCCGGAACCATCGCTGCGTCAGGCGAGCAGCGCCCGGCCCACCACCTTGAGCGCGAGCGTCTCCTCGGCGCCCTCGAAGATCGACAGCACGCGCGCATCGACCCAGAAGCGCGAAACGGCCGTCTCCTCCGCGTAGCCCATGCCGCCGTGGATCTGAAGGGCCTCGCGCGTGACCCACTCGGCGGCGCGGCAGGAGAAGAGTTTCACGAGGCTCGCCTCCATCTGCCCCTCGCCCGCGTCGAGCATGCGACCCACTTCGATCGTCAGGAGCCGGGAAGCCATGAGCTGCGTGGCCATGCGAGCGAGCTTGGCCCGACTGAGGCCGTAGTCGGCGACCGCGCGACCGAAGACCCGCCGGTCCTTCGCGTAGCCGAGCGCCTTCTCGTAGGCCGCACGCATGAGCCCGTTGGCGCGCGCCGCCGTCTGGATACGGCCACCGGCGAAGCCCCGCATCTGGTGATAGAAGCCGCGACCGAGGCCGTCCTCGCCGCCCACCACGTGCGAGTCGGGGACGAAGAAGTCGTCGTAGAACATCTCGTAGGAATGCATGCCGCGGTAACCGAGCGTAGGGATCGCACGACCCGAGACGTGGCCGCCGCCGGGGCTCTCGACCTCGAACTCGTGTGCGTCCGTGGAGGGCTTCTCGACCATGAACAGCGTGAGGCCGCGGTGGCCCGCTGCCGGGTCCGGATCCGTGCGGGCGAGCACGAGGATGACGCCGGCCTTCCCGGCGAAGGTGCACCAGGTCTTGGCGCCGTTCAGGCGCCAACCGCCGTCGGTGCGGGTCGCCCTCAGGGCGACGGCCGCCACGTCCGAGCCCGTGTTCGGCTCGGTCACGGAGATGGCCACGAGCGGGTCACCGGCAGCGATGCGGGGCAGCCAGGATGCCTTCTGCTCGTCGGTCCCTCCCGCGAGCAGCGCCCGGGCCATGATCTCCGGTCGCGTGATGAGGCTGCCCGCAGCGCCGAGCGAGGCCCTCGACAGTTCTTCCGTGGCGACGATCATGCCGAGCGAATCCTCGCCGTCGTCGGGCAGGAGCCCACCGAAGCGCTCCGGAACGGACAGGCCGAAGCAGCCGAGTTCCCGGACGCCGTCGATGATCTCCGCCGGAATCGTGAGGTCCTCGCGATGGATCGCCTCGGCCCGGGGCGCCACCACGTCATCGGCGAAGCGACGGAAGGTGTCCGCCATCATGCGCTTGTCTTGGGGCAGATCGATCGGGCCGGCCTCGCCGTCGCGCGCCACGAGCTCGGCACCGAGCGCCTCGAGGGCGTCGGCCGAGGCAGCCTGCTGCAGGGCACCGTCGAGGAGCCCCATGAACGGTGCCTCGAGCGCCTCGCGCGTCGTGCCGTAGTCGACCGCGCGCAGGCCCAGCCGAGCGCGAACGTCTGCCACGGTCTCGGCCGTGAACAGGCCGGCCATGGATGCGGCGAGCTGCGCCTCCGTCGAGCCCTCGAGGGTCCGGGCCCAGGCGAGCGTGGCGCCCGCGGCGGACAGGCCTGCGCGAAGGAAGGCGAGATCGTAGATCTGCAGCTGGAAGGCGTCCGCGCCGCCGGCACTGCAGGCGACGGCGTCGCGGACGTGCGCGAGGGCGCGCCGGTAGCGGTCTTCGGCGGCGCCGAGGGCGTCCTCGAGGGTGGCGAGGGAAGGTGCCGTGGCGTCGATACGGCTGGCGGTGCTCAAGGCGGTTCTCCCGGGAGAAGTCCGCGCGGATGCTAGCAGGCCCGGGGCACGGCGGGCACCGTGTCCCGGGCCCGGGCGCATCGCCCCCAGCGCACGCTCAGCGCGACTCGGGCGGGAGGTCGCGTCGCCGCGGTGCTCCGCGTCCTTCGCGGCCCTCCGGCAAGGCGAGGAAGACCTCCAGCTGGGCGGGCGAGAGCACGCCCGCGAGTTCGCTCGCGGTCTCCGCACGAACCGCGTCGAGCTGATCGCGAAGCGCCTCCCGCGGCATGTCCTCGGCGCGCGCGGCCTGCGCGATGTCCCGGCCCCGCGCCCTGCCGGCGTCGAGGATCTCGCGCACCGGTTCGATCTGCGACGGGGCGAGTTCCAGGCGCTCCATGAGACGCTCGAAGCCGGCCTCTCGCCGCGCCGCGCGGCGCATCTTCCTGTGCTCGCCCTGCGCCTCGCGGCCGTCCTCGAGCAGCTGCATCTGTGCCGGCGTCAGGATGGCCGCGAGCCGCGCGTCGGTGTCCTCGCGCAGCGCCGTCATGGCTGCACGGCGGGCGCCGCGCTCGGCCGCACGGATCTCCCGGGCCCGGGCATGGCTGTCCTCGAGAACCTCACGCACGCGCGCCACCTGGTCGTCCTCGAGGCCCAGGCGTTCGGTCATGTGTTCGAGGCGCCGCGCCGGATCGGGGCCGTGTTCGGGCCCGCCGCCCGGCCCGCGCTCCGCCTGGACCGGCACCACGTAGGCCGCGGACGCGACGGCGAGGGCGCCGGCGAGGATCAGGGGCCGGAAGGGTCGTCTGCTGTCCATGTTCGCTTCTCCATCAGCACGTCTGGTCAGGGTTCGGGCCTCGCGTGAGGGGACACCCGAGGCACGGGTGCCACTCTCGCGCCGGAATGCGCAGACCCTGCGCCGCGATCGAGGAGAAATCGTGAACGCGGTGGCGCGGCGCCGCTCGCCGGCGACGGCCCATCTATGATCGAGCCATGGGCACCGGGAGCGCAGAGCCATGCAGTTCGGACTGACCGGCCGCGTCGTCGCGACCGTGGTCCTGCTCGCCGTGAGCGTGGTGGCGATCGACGCCCTCGTGACACGTTGGGCCTTCGAGAAACGCTTCCTCGACTACGTCGCGGAGCAGGAGCGCGAACTCCTGGAGGACCTCGCGGGTGCCCTTGCACGAGAGCACATGGAAGAGGGCGATCTCGAAGCCCTCGTCGATCGCAGCGCCCTGTTCCGCTTCCTGGGCAGGGCGCTGCTGGGCGACCGGCTCGCCCGTGAGCGCCTGCGCCGCCTCGAGGACGCGCTCGAGGACGAACGGCCTCCGGCGCCGCACCGCGGCGGCGACCGTGACGAGGACCGTCCTGCGGGAGCGCGGCCACCGCGGCGCGAGGACGCGGAAGATCGACGCCGGGCGGGCAGGCACCTCGAGCGCGAGCTGCAGCGGCGCCTCGGCAGCTTCCTGCCGCGGCTGCGCATAACGCTCGCGGACGAGCGGGCACTGCTCGAACCGCGCAGGGCGCCGCCGCCGGACGCGCGCC
>JAZBPO010000090.1:0-7643 GCA_036351675.1 Pseudomonadales bacterium | reverse complement strand
TCCTCGTCGTCGTCGTCGTCGTCGTCGTCGTCGTCGTCGTCGTCGTCGTCGTCGAAAGCATCGGCGGCCGTCCGTGAGTCCGCCACCTCGGCATCCCCGGCGTCGTCGTCCGGCACCTCTGCACCGTCGGCTCCGACGGCCATCGCTGCGTCGCCCTCCACCGCCTCGTCCTCAGGCGTCTCGAACTGGCCGAGCACGGCACGCAGCGGCACCACCGCTGCGGTCTCCTCCTCGCCTTCGGGATCGGCGATGCCGGCCGCCGCCGCACCTTCCGCCGCCGCGACGACCTCGGCGTCGAAGCCGAGTTCCTCGTTGATCTTCGACAGGTCACGCAGCTCCGACAGCGGCGGCAGCTTGTCGAGGCTGCGCAGATCGAAGTAGTCGAGGAACGCCTTCGTGGTGCCGTAGAGCGCCGGCTTGCCGGGCACGTCCCGGTGTCCGACGATGCGGATCCAGTCCCGATCGAGCAGGGTCTTGATGATGTTCGAGGAGACCGCGACGCCGCGCACCTGCTCGATGTCTCCCCGCGTGACGGGCTGCTGGTAGGCGATGAGCGCCAGCGTCTCGAGCAGCGCACGCGAGTACTTCGGCGCTCTCGCCTCCCAGAGCCGGCTCACCCAGGGCGAGAGCTGTGCCCGAACCTGCACGCGCCACCCGGAGGCGACCTCACGGAGTTCGAGGCCGCGCGTCTCGTAGTCCGTCTCGAGGCGCCCGAGCGCGTCCCGAAGCACACTCCGGTCCACGCCGTCGCCGTCGTCGAAGAGCATGAGCAGGCGCTCCGTGGAGACGGGCTCGCCAGCCGCCAGCAGGGCGGCTTCGACGACGTTGCGGATCATGTCGGGGTCGGTGCTCATCGTGGTTCCGTGAGGCGGTCTCGTTGGGCGCGGCTCAGCCGTGGGCGCGCGCGCGGACGTGAATCGGGGCGAAGGGTTCGTTCTGCACGATCTCCACCAGCGACTCCTTCGCCAGTTCCATGATCGCGATGAAGGTGACGACGACACCGAGGCGCCCTTCCTCGGGGCTGAACAGGTTCCTGAACTCGACGAAGTCGCGCGCCTCGGAGACGCGCCGGAGCACGTCACCCATGCGCTCGCGCGTGGACAGGCGTTCGAAGCTCACGGCATGCGCGGCGAACATCTCCGCCCGCTGCATCACGTCCGAGAGGGCGAGCAGCAGATCCTTGAGTTCGACATCGGGCATCGGCTGCTGATGATCGACGGGTGGCGGCACGGCCGAGCCCGGATGGATGTCGCGATCGACCCGCGGCAGCGCGTCGAGATCCTCGGCAGCCTTCTTGAAGCGCTCGTATTCCTGGAGCCGGCGGATCAGCTCGGCCCGCGGATCCTCTTCCTCGCCGTCGTCCTCCCCCTGCGGACGCGGCAGCAGCATGCGCGACTTGATCTCGGCGAGCATGGCGGCCATGACCAGATACTCGGCCGCGAGCTCGAAGGACAACGCCTCCATGAGCTCGATGTACTGCATGTACTGGTGCGTGATCTCGGCCACGCGGATGTCGAGGATGTCGAGGTTCTGGCGCCTGATGAGGTAGAGCAGCAGGTCGAGAGGGCCCTCGAAGGCCTCGAGAAAGACCTCTAGCGCGTCCGGCGGGATGTACAGATCCTTCGGCAGCTCCGTGACCGACCGACCGGCGACGATCGCGAAGGGCATTTCCTGCTGTTCGAGGCCGGGCGTGCGCCGCAGCTCGCGCAGCGACGGACGTTCCGCGTCGCCCGCGGCCGTGGCCTCGATCCCGCCGTCGGCGGCGAGGCCGTCCGCCTCGGCGGCGTCGTCTGTCTGACCCGAACTGCTCACCGATAGCCGAGCCCCATGGCGCGCCGGACTTCCTCGAGCGTCGCCTTGGCGACATCGCGCGCATGCTCGGAGCCCTCGGCGATGATGGCCTTCACGAGATCCGGCGAATCCTCGTACTGACGCGCGCGATCACGCATGCCCCGCTGTTCCTTCTGCACGGCGTCGATGAGCGGACCCTTGCAGTCGATGCAGCCGATGCCCGCCGAGGTGCAGCCCTTCACCGCCCAGTTCTTGGTGTCGTCGTCCGAGTAGAGCTCGTGGAGGGCGTAGACCGGGCAGTTCGCCGGCGTTCCCGGATCGGTTCGCCGGACCCGCGCCGGGTCCGTCTTCATGGTCCGGATCTTCTGCTCGATCTCGTCCGGCTCTTCACGCAGGCTGATCGTGTTCCTGTAGGACTTCGACATCTTCTCGCCGTCGAGACCGGGGACCTTGGGCGTCTCGGTCAACAGCGACTCGGGTTCCGGCAGGATGACGCGCCCACCCCCCTCGAGATAGCCGAACAGGCGTTCCCGGTCGCCGATCGACAGATTCGACTGCTCCGCGAGCAGGGCCCGGGCCCGTTCCAGCGCCTCCTCGTCCCCGCGCTCGAGGAAGGCGGTCCGCAGCTCCTTGTAGAGCCGCTTCGCCTTCTTGCCCATCTTGTCGATCGCGGCCTCGGCCTGGTCCTCGTAGCCGGGCTCGCGCCCGTAGATGAAGTTGAAGCGGCGCGCGACCTCGCGCGTGAGTTCCACATGCGCGACCTGATCCGCGCCCACGGGCACCCGTCCTGCGCGGTAGAGAAGGATGTCCGCGCTCTGCAGCAGTGGATAGCCGAGGAACCCGTAGGTCGTCAGGTCCTTCTCGTTGAGCTTCGCCTGCTGGTCCTTGTAGGTCGGCACACGCTCGAGCCAGCCGAGCGGCGTGATCATGGACAGGAGCAGATGAAGCTCCGCGTGCTCCGGCACCTTCGACTGGACGAAAAGCGTCGCCGAGCCGGGATTCACGCCAGCGGCGAGCCAGTCGATGACCATGTCCCACGTCTGCCGCTCGATGTCCCAGGGCGCTTCGTAGTCGGTCGTGAGCGCGTGCCAGTCGGCGACGAAGAAGAAGCACTCGTACTCGTGCTGGAGCCGGACCCAGTTGCGGAGCACACCGTGATAGTGGCCGATATGCAGGCGGCCCGTGGGTCGCATGCCGGACAGGACCCGACGGTCCGAATCCTCGGTCTTCAAGGGGATCTCCTGCTCTCTTCGACGGGTCCGTGGGCCATGGCCCGCCCGGGCCCTGCGGCGGGTCGGGACCGGCCGCGGGCGCGGCCGGCCGAACGAGCGGCGCATGTTAGCAGAGCCACCCGCGCCGCAGCGCGCCGGCCGCCGGACCTGAATGCGCGGCACGGGGTCGGGCCGGCCGCGCCAGCTCCGACCTGAACGGCTGACCCTGGGTCAGCTGTTCAGGTTCGGCGGATCAGCGGGCGGCGTCCGGCAGGAGCGTGTCGACGGGGCCGCAGCCGAGGCGCACGAGGATGGGTTCGGGTCCCGTGAGATCGACGACGGTGGTGGCCTCGAGACCGCAGAACCCGCCGTCGATGACGAGGTCCACCTGGTGCTCGAGGGTCTCGCGGATGTCCCAGGGGTCGGTCATGGGCAGCTCCTCGCCCGGGAGGATCAGCGTGGAGGACATCAGCGGCGCGTCGAGTTCCGCCAGCAGCGCCAGGGCGATGGGGTGCTCGGGGACGCGCAGGCCGATGCTGCGCCGCTTCGGATGGGCGAGGCGCCGCGGGACCTCGCGCGTCGCGTCGAGAATGAAGGTGTAGGGGCCCGGCGTGTGGGCCTTCAGGAGACGGAAGAGGCTGTTGTCGACGCGCGCGTAGGTGGCGAGCTCGGAGAGATCCCGGCACACGAGCGTGAAGTTGTGGTCCTTGCCGACCTGGCGGATGCGCCGGATACGCTCGACGCCGTCCTTGTCGCCGATCTCGCAGGCGATGGCGTAGGCGGAGTCCGTGGGATAGACGATCACGCCCCCCTTGCGGACGATCTCGCAGGCCTGGTGCACGAGGCGCGGCTGCGGATTCTCGGGATGGATGCTGAAGAACTGGGCCATGGCGATCGGGGGCTTCCGGAGACGACTTCCTTTATCATCGCGCGCACGCCCGCTTCACGGGAACCGACAATTCCCGGTCTCTGCCTCCCCGGACACTCATGAAGCAGTTCCTCGACTTCCTGCCGATCCTCGTCTTCTTCGTGGCCTACTACGTCACGGGCCGTGATCTGCTGCTCTCCACGGCGGTCCTCATCGCCGCCACGACTGCCCAGCTCGGCATCCTCTGGGCCCTGCACCGCAAGCTCGACGGCCAGATGAAGTTCACCTTCTGGGCCGTGCTCGTCCTCGGTGGACTCACGCTCGCCTTCGGCGACGGCCGCTTCATCATGTGGAAGCCGACCATGGTGAACTGGTTCCTCGCCTGCGCTGTCGGCGGCAGCAACTTCCTCGGTGAGAAGAACCTGATCGAACGGGTCCTCGGCCACGAGATGACCCTGCCGAAACCCGTCTGGCGCAACCTCGCCTGGGGCTGGGCCTGCGCCTTCCTCGTGGCAGGCATCCTCAACCTCGTGGTGGCCTACAACTTCTCCGAGGAGTTCTGGGTCAACTACAAGCTCTTCGGCGGCCTCGGCCTCACGCTGCTCTGGGTGGTGATCACGGTCGTCTACCTGGCGCGCGGCGGCCACCTCGCCGACGACGAAACGGACGCTTCCGAAAGCGGCACGGAGCCGACGCGCTCGCCGTGATCGCCCTGTCGGTCAACGTCAACAAGATCGCCCTGCTCCGCAACTCGCGGGGCGGCGCGCGCCCGGATCTCCTCGAGGCCTGCCGCGTCGCACTGCGCGCCGGCGCGCGCGGCATCACGGTGCATCCGCGGCCGGATCAGCGCCACGTCCGCGCCGCCGACGTACCCGCCATCGCAACGCTGCTGCGCGAGGAGTTTCCGGAGGCCGAGTTCAACGTCGAGGGGAATCCCTTCGCAGGCCCGAACGACGGCGGCTACCCGGGCTTCGATGCCCTGATCGAGCGGACCCGTCCGGACCAGGTCACGCTCGTGCCCGACGACGACGCGCAGCTCACCTCCGATCACGGCTGGGACCTGCCGCGCGAAGCGGAGCGCGTCGCCGCGCCGATCGCGCGCTACCGGGCGCTCGGTGCGCGGGTCAGCCTGTTCATGGATCCGGAGCCCACCGCCATCGCCGCCGTGCGCGATGCCGGTGCCGAACGCATCGAGCTCTACACGGGTCCCTTCGCCGAGGCCTTCGCGGCGGACGGCAGGCGTGCCGGAGCCGCCACGGAGGCGGAATTCGCCCGCTTCGTGGCCGGGGCCGAAGCGGCACGGGCCGCCGGCCTGGGGATCAACGCCGGACACGACCTCGACCTCGACAACCTCGTGGTGTTCCGCGATCTGCCCGGCCTGCTGGAAGTCTCGATCGGCCACGCACTCGTCGCCGATGCCCTCGAGCTGGGCGGACTCTACGGCACGGTCAGTCGCTATCTCGCGGTGCTGGCCGCCGCCCGCGACGCCTGAGCACGCCCACCTCCTCCGATAGTCGTTGCCGCACCCGGAGCGCTGCGGTTTGATAGCCGGCTGGCGACGCCTGCTACCGGGCCGGACGCCATGGGCAAGGACGACGGGGAGGACGGGGCATGTCCACGCATCAGGCAGACGATCTCGAGCAGTTCATGGAAGGCGTGATCCGCCGGAATCCGGGCGAGCCGGAGTTCCACCAGGCGGTGCACGAAGTCGCGATGGACATCATCCCGTACATCGCCGACAAGCCCGTCTACAAGGATCTGATGATCCTCGAGCGGATGACGGAACCCGACCGGATCGTCACGTTCCGGGTGGTCTGGCACGACGACGAGGGCAACATCCGGGTCAACCGCGGCTTCCGTGTCCAGCAGAACAACGCCATCGGGCCCTACAAGGGCGGGCTCCGCTTCCATCCCTCGGTCAACCAGTCGATCCTGAAGTTCCTCGCCTTCGAGCAGGTGTTCAAGAACAGTCTGACGGGTCTGCCCATGGGCGGGGGCAAGGGTGGCTCGGACTTCAATCCGAAGGGCAAGTCCGACGCCGAGGTCATGCGCTTCTGCCAGGCCTTCATGACCGAGCTGCATCGCCACATCGGCCCCGACACGGACGTGCCGGCCGGCGACATCGGCGTCGGCGCCCGCGAGGTCGGCTACATGTTCGGCCAGTACAAGCGCCTGGTGAATCGCTTCGAGGGCGTGCTCACCGGCAAGGCGCTGGAGTTCGGCGGATCGCTCATCCGCACCGAGGCGACAGGCTACGGTGTCGTCTACATGATGGAGGACATGCTCGCGCACCACGGCGAGTCCATCGACGGTCGCACCTGCGTGGTCTCCGGCTCCGGCAACGTCGCCACCTACTGCGCGGAGAAGCTCATGCAGCTCGGCGGCAAGGTCGTCACGCTCTCCGATTCCGGCGGCTTCATCCACGACCCGGACGGCATCACGCCGGAGAAGCTGGCCTGGGTCGTGGACCTGAAGAACAACAGGCGTGGTCGCATCGAGGAGTACGTCGCTGCCTGGGGCGGCAGCTACCACGCCGGGGAGCGGCCCTGGTCGGTGCCCTGTGATCTCGCCTTCCCCTGCGCCACGCAGAACGAGATCGATCTCGCCGACGCCGAGCACCTCATCGCCAATGGCTGTCGCGCCGTCTCGGAGGGCGCGAACATGCCGAGCACACCGGCGGCCATCAAGGCCATGCTGGCGAAGAAGGAACTCCTGCACGCACCCTCGAAGGCCGCGAACGCCGGCGGCGTCGGCGTCTCGGGGCTGGAGATGTCGCAGAACAGCCTGCGCCTCTCCTGGTCCCGCGAGGAGGTCGATCAGCGCCTGCGGGGGATCATCAAGGGCATCCACGATCAGATGGTCGAGTACGGGACGCAGCCCGACGGCCACGTCGACTACTTCCGCGGCGCCAACATCGCCGGCTTCAACAAGGTGGCCTCCGCCATGATCGCCTACGGCGTGATGTGACGGCGCCGCGCCGGAGCCCGGACCGGGTCGGGCCCGCTTGCGCGGGCGCCTCGCCTTCGGGGGGCCCCCTGCGCTCCCGCATCCGCCGGCCCGAGACGAGCACGCCGCGGCGGCGGGACCCGCGCCGCGCCCCTGCTCGTGCGCCCGTCCTCTGGCAGACTGCTGACCGCGCTCGCGCTTCCCTCACCGCACACGGAGACCACCAGTGAACGCCCTGTCGCGCATCGTCGCCCTTGGTCTGCTGATCGCCCTGCCCTTCGCCGCCTCCGCCGCCGCGGACTCGAGCGCCGCCGCGGGGAATCCGCGCGTGGAGGTCACCACCAATCTCGGCAGTTTCGTCCTGGAGCTCTGGCCAGCAGAGGCGCCGCTCACGGTCGAGAACTTCCTCGCGTACGTCGATCGGGGCTTCTACGACGGGCTCGTGTTCCACCGCGTGATCCCGGACTTCATGATCCAGGCCGGTGGCTACGACGCCGCCATGGACTACCGCGAGCCCATGGGCCCGGTCCGGAACGAGTCCGTGGGCGGTCCACGCAACCTGCGCAGCACCATCGCCATGGCGCGCCAGCGCAATCCCGACAGCGCCGACGCGCAGTTCTTCGTGAACGTGAAGGACAACGGGCACCTCGACGCCGACGGCCAGCGGCCGGGCTACACGGTCTTCGGCCAGGTCGTGGCCGGCATGGACATCGTCGATCGCATCTCCCTGGTGCGCACCGGCGTGCGCGCCGGCATGCGCGACGTGCCCCTGCAACCCGTCGTCATCGAATCAGCCGCCCGCCTCGGCGACTGAGCCCACGGCCCCC
>JAZBPO010000089.1:0-16138 GCA_036351675.1 Pseudomonadales bacterium | reverse complement strand
GCTCCGCGACGCCACCATGCCGCCAGCGCGGCGGCGGCGGCGACGTCGCGCGCGATGCGCAGCGGCACCTCGAACAGGGCCGAGGGCGACGTCTCGTCGATGCGCTCCTCGTAGCGCTCCGACCACAGCAGTTCGTCGGCCCGCGCGTCGACGAGGCGGATGGAGACCCGCAGGGCATCGCCGCGCCGGCGCACGGCGCCCTCGACGAGGAAGTGCACGCGCAGCAGCGCCGCGATCTCCGGCGTCGCCAGCTCGCGACCCTCGAGCGCGAGGGCGGAGGTCCGGGAGATGACCCGCAGGCCGGGCAGGCGGGACAGGGCCTCGATCAGCTCCTCGGCGAGCCCGTCTGCCAGGTCCGCCTCGCTCTCGCTGCGCCCTCCGGTGAAGGGCAGCACGACGACCGCGTCGCGCTCGCGGGGCAGGCGCTCCAGCGCGGCCCCGGCCTCCCCACCCGGCCTCGTCGCGGGCGCAGCCGTGCGCGAGGCCCGCCAGGCGTCGAGCTCCCCCGGCCAGGCGAACACGCGCCCGGCGGCATTGTGCATGTGGCGATGGACCGGCAGGCCCTCGCTCGCCTCCCAGCGGCGTGCGCTGCGGACGCTGCAACCGAGGTGGCGTGCGATGGCCTTCCAGGACGTGAGGCGCGTTTCGGGAGCGTCGTCTTCCATGGCGGGCGGGTCAGAGTGGGCCAGAGCGGGCCATGGCCCGTCATGCGTCTCGCGAGCGGTGACCGGTCGCGGGAGCATGCCGCCTGCACTCCGCAGATTCCAACCGAGGTGACCCCATGACCGCTTCCATCCGCTCCATCTCCTTCACCGCTCTGCTGTTGCTGGGGCCCTCCGCCCAGGCCGCTGGTGGCGACGACGAACCGGGTCAGGGTTGGCGCCCCGTGTCCGGAACCGGCGTGCACCGCTTCTCGACGGCCCTGGTGCACGGCGAACCCGAGCAGACGGCGACGGGCTTCGTGCAGCGCAGCACCGAGATCGTCGAACTCAGCGGCGATCTCGTGGGCCGGGTCCTCTACCACCCCGTGTCGGTCTTCGACCTCGCGGCAGGGACACTCGTGAACAGCGGTCACCAGGTCTTCAGCGGCACGGTACTCGGCGGCCAGCCCGTGCTGATGCTCGACGACACCTTCCGCTTCGAGGTGGACCTGGACACGCGCGCCACCCGCGGCGAGGTGTTCCTCGAGACCGTCCTCGCGGGCGATCGGCGCACCCGCTGCGAGCTCACGATCAGCGGGAACGGGGCGACCGACGCCGCAGGCGACGCGGTCGTGGACTACGAGGGCCGCTGTCGCGTCTGACGATCAGAAGTAGAGGCTCCAGCGCACCAGCAGGCGCTTCCCGCCGCCGACCGTCAGGGGCGAGCCCTCGGCCCCGGTACCGGCGAGCAGGCGACCGAATTCGTCGCCCCGGTCGCCGAGGGGCGCCACCAGGGAGAACTGCCAGATGCTGGAGTCGTCGGGACGCCAGTCGATCGTGCTCTGCACCAGCTGCGAGTGCCCCGCGAATTCGTGGATCGCGAGCAGGTTCTGACGCACGAGCGGGTGCCATTCGAGCGTGGCGCCCACGGAAGCATAGTCACGGCCGACCACGAACAGTTCGCCGCGCTCGACGCGTCGGCGCAACGCCGGCTTCGCCTGCAGGCCGGCGAGAGAAGGCTCCTCGAGGCCGAAGGCGCTGCGGTAGAGCTCGCCGAACAGGTAGACGTTCCTGCCGGCGGCGACGAAGCTCCAGTCGACGTTGGCGACGCCCGAGAGGCGCAGCTCGCCACCCTCGCGCTGGCCGACGAGGTCCAGGCGCCAGACGGCCGTACCGACCGGCCCCGAGAAACTGAGCGCGAGCAGCGGATCGTCGAGGTGCATGCCGAGCAGTGTTTCCGCGGAAACGCTGCCGAGAAAACCGCGCCAGCGCAGGGCCGCGGAACTCGCATCGGCATCGATCGCGCCGCCCTCTCCCCGGCGACCCACGGCGAAGAGCCCGATCTCGCTGCCGTCGTCGAAGGGGCGCGAGAGCACGAGCATGTCGTCGCCGGCCTTGAAGTCCCGGTCGATCTCCACCGGCGAGAAGGGATTGAACAGATCCATGGGCTGGAAGACGAGGCCGCCACCGAAGGACGCGGCCTGACGTCCGAGCGTCAGGCGCCAGGCGCCGAGTTCCGTGCCGAACCAGAACCGGTCGAGACGCGCCGCCGTACCCAGATCGGCACCGGGAGACTGCTGCAGGCCGAGATCGAGGGCACGGCGATCGGGTCCGTAGGCCTGCCCCGCCGTGTCGTAGGCGGCGCCGAGCTCGAGGGCGATCTCGTAGTCGAACGCGCCGCGCACGTCGTTCCAGGTGAGCCGCAGATCCGTCGTCGCCTGGTCGCGGGGCGTGTCGTCGCGGAGGCGGAGGAGGTCGTCCTCGGGCAGGAAACTGCGTACCCCGAACACGCGCCAGCGGCCCGTGAGTTCGCCTTCCGCGAGCGCCGCCGGCACGGCGAGGGTCACGGCGAGGGTCAGGGCGAGGAGGAACGTGCAGCGGAGCACGAGGGACTACGCCGCCTCGTCGCGCTCGATGCGCCCGTCGACCATGTGCACGCGACGCCGGGCGTAGCTCATGACCGTCGGGTCGTGTGTCGCCGTGACGATGGTCATGCCGTGCTCGGCGTTCAGGCGTGCGAGCAGTTCGAGCAGCTCCGTCGTCGTCGCCGAATCGAGGTTGGCGCTCGGTTCGTCCGCGAGCAGCAGCACCGGGTGCGTCACCAGTGCGCGCGCCACCGCGACGCGCTGCTGCTGACCGCCGGACATCTCGCCCGGGCGGCGCTCCGCGAGGCCCGCGAGGCCCAGCTCCTCGAGCACCGCTAGGGCGCGCGCGCGCCGCTCGGCCGCCGGTACGCCCTGCAGCTGCATGATGAACTCGACGTTCTCGCGCGCGCTCAGCACCGGGACGAGGTTGTAGGACTGGAAGACGAAGCCGATGCGGCGCAGGCGCAGGTCCGCGCGCGCGGCGCGGTCCAGGTCCGCGAGCGAGACCCCTTCGATGCGCACGGTGCCCGCATCGGGCACGTCCAGCGCGCCGATCATGTTCAGGAGCGTCGACTTCCCGGACCCGGACGGCCCGGCGAGGCTCACGAACTGACCCGCGAAGACGTCGAAGTCGACGCCCGCGAGCGCATGCACCACCGCTTCGCCCTCGCCGTAGTGCTTGCGCAGGCCGCGGCACTCGACGACGCGCGCCGCGGTGCCGGCCTCGAGGACTTCCGCTTCGCTCATCGCCTCACTCCTGCTGCCGGTTGAGCGCCTTCAGGGGGTCGATCGCCACGGCCTTGCGCGCCGGATAGATGCTGCCGAGCAGGCCGAGCCCCAGCACCACGGCACCGATCTCGAGCAGATCGGAGACGAACAGCTGCGGCACCAGCACGCGACTGATGCCGAACATCTCGAGGCCCTCGGACCAGGCGCCGAGATCGATGCCGTCCTCGAGCCACCAGATCGCGAGCAGGCCGCCGAGGAGGCCCGCGGCGAGCCCCACCGTGAGGATCAGCCAGGACTCGAGCAGCACCTGCCAGAGCACGCCGGTCGGGCGCATGCCCACGGCCTGCAGCAGGCCGAGTTCCCGGACGCGCTCCATGACGGAGGTGAGCAGCGTGTTGACGAGGCCGAAGCCGAGGGCCGACATGAGGATCAGATACCAGACCCAGATGCTCGTGTCGGAGACCTCGACCATGGCCGCGGCCTGCGGGATCAGGTCGCGCCAGGTGCGCACCGCGAGGTCGCCGTCGACCGCCGCGCGCGCGGCGGCCTCGATGCGCGCGGCGATGGCGTCGATGTCCTCGGCCCGCTCCGGCAGCAGACGCAGGCTGACCTCCGTCACGTACTCGTCGCGCAGACGCAGCGTGCGGGCGAGCGCGGCCCGGCCCGTGAACAGGAAGGCCTTCTCGAGCGCTTCGCCCTGCACGTCGTAGACGCCGACGATGCGATAGCCCCGCTCGACCGTGGCGCCGTCCGCGCCCTGGGTCATGAGCACCACGCGCTTACCGAGACCGGTCTCGAGTTCCTCGGCGAGCGCCGCGCCGAGGAGCAGGCCGCCGTCCTCGAGGCCCGCGAGGCCCCGCCCCTCGATGCGCGCGTCGCCGAGGAAGGAAAGACCACGCTCACGCGCCGCATCGACGCCGACGATCATGGCGCCGCGCGTCTCCCGCTCGCTCATCACCACGGCTGGAACCCGCAGGCGTGCCGTCCAGGTCAGCACGTCGGCGTCGCTATCGAGGGACGCCGTCCAGGCGGCCGGCAGCGGGAAGGAGGCATCGGCGCCCGGATCGTCCAGCCACGCCGTCTCGTGGACGCGCAGGTGCCCGGTGAGGCCGTCGAGGGCCTCGTCCACGGTCGAGGCGAGCCAGCCGCGCAGCAGCGCCGCCATGAGCACGAGGGAGGTCACGCCGACGGCGACGGCCAGCGACAGCATGAGTGTGCGCCGGCCGTTGCGGAGCAGGTTGCGCCAGGACAGGGACAGGAGCAGCGAGAGGGGCACGGCGTCAGTCCCGGAGCGCGGCCACGGGCTCGAGTCCGCGCAGACGCAGGGCCGGCAGCAGCGCGGCGATCTGCGTCGCCGCGAGCATGAACAACGGACCGCTCAGCACCGCCTCGAGCGACAGCGTGGGATAGAGCCGTTCGGGCATGTGGTACTGGCGCAGGAGTTCCGCGCCCATCTCGTCGAGCGGGATGCCCACGACCATGAGACCGCCCGTGAGGGCGAGGCCGAGGACCGTGCCGCCGAACACGCCGAGCCCGCAGAGCAGCAGCGATTCGACCTGCAGCAGGGCGATCACGAAACCGGGCCGGCAGCCGATCGCCAGCAGCGTCCCGAACTCCCGGGTCCGCTCGAAGACCGTCATCATGAAGGTGTTGGTGATCGAGAAGGTCACCATGAGCGCGAGCAGCACGTAGAAGAAGTAGGCCGAGGCCTTGTCGAGTTCGATCATCTGCTCGAGTTCGGGGATCAGTTCACGCCAGGGCCGGGCGCGCAGCACCGCATCGCCGCCGCCGGCGCCGGCGGCGATCCCGAGCAGCGGCGCGGCGAGGGCGTCGGCGTCGCGCACGTCGGCGACGGTGACGACGATCGCGTGGGCCGCGTCGTCGAGCAGGAACGCCTCGCGCACGTCGCCGATGGGCATCTGTGCGAGGCTGCGGTCGATCTCGGGCTGGCCCGTGGCGAGCAGACCGACGAGCGTGGCAACCGCCGCAGCGATGCTGCCGTCAGGTGCCGTACCGAGAATCACCACCTCGTCACCGAGCGCCACGTCGAGATTGCGGGCCAGCGCCGTACCGAGCACGAGCTCACCGCGTTCTCCGCTCAGCCAGCGCCCCGCTCCCACGAATTCCGGGAGCAACGAGAAGTGGCGCTCGCGTTCCGGATCGACGCCCATGATCTGCCCGCCGAAGCTGCGTTCGGCGCCGGAGAGCACCGCGAAGGCCTGGATGCGCGGACTCGCGGCGCGCACGCGCGGGTCCGCCTCCAGCGCCGCGACGCGTGCCTCCGCGTCCGCGAGGAAGTAGCGCATCTTCGGATCGTCCGCGAAGCGCGCGTCCTGGATCTGCAGGTGACCGGTCACGAGGCGCGTCGCGTTGTCGACCATCGCGCCGTAGGACCCGCCCTGCATGCTCATGGCGAACACGAGCAGCATGGACGCGAAGCCGACGGCGCTCGCCGTCAGGGCCGTGCGTTTGCGGTTGCGCCCGAGATTGCGCCAGGCGACGGCCAGGATCGCGAGCGAGGCGGCGGCCTGCAGGCTGGAGGGCGCCGCCCGCTCGCGGCCGTCCCGGCCCGCGGCCACGCCCGGCAGCGCCGTCGATTCAGCCACTGCGGCCGTCCTGGTTGCGCAGCGCGAACAGGGTGAACCGCCGGTCCGGAATCGCGAGGTCGAACTCGGCCGAGCGGTAGCGCACCTCGGTCCAGTGGTCCGCCTCGTCGAGCCTCCACATGCGCATGACCCGCGGGATCAGCCGTCCACCGAGCTCGGCGATCTCCAGCGTCTCCATGCGCTTGAGCGGAATCCCGTCCTGGTCGAAGAAGGTCTGCTCGAGCATCACGAAGTCCTCGCGCATGACGAGGCGCTGGCGGCCCCAGACCACGGGCGCGTCCGCGTCCGGGATCGAGTCCAGCGTGTAGATGCGCAGGCCGTCCTCCTCGCGCGTCTCCACGAGCTCGTGCTGGTAGTGCCTGAGGAGCGCATCGGTGCGCGAGAGATCGTTGTAGGAGAAGTCGGAGCCTGCCCAGCTCTGCGACATCATGCTGTACGGCAGTCTGACGACGCGATTCAGGCGCGGCGTGAAGGTCCACATCTGCTCGCCTTCCTTGAGCGTCGCGTTGCCGGCGTCACGCGGCGGCCCGGTGAAGCGGATCAGCGCGTCCTCGCGGCCGCGGGTCCAGGCGACGATCGCCGAGGTGCGCGACCAGTCCGGCCGGTGGACTTCCATCTCCATCTCGACGTAGGAGGTACGGCCGCGCGTCTGGTCGATGGCGGCGGCGATGAGTTCCCGCGCGGAGCGCGCGGGCGGACGGACCTCCGCGCCGCTGCGCGCTTCCGAGGCCGCGGCTTCCGACTGGACCAGCGGCAGCAACAGCGGCGAGCCGAGCAGCAGCAGGGGCAACCAGCGGCGCAGGCGACGCGCGAGTCGCCGACGCATGCCGAGGCCACGCAGTGCGATCCGCATCCGTCCCCGCAGCATGGGCCCGCCTCTCGCTTGGCAGCTCGAGACGAAACTGTATACGATCCAATTTTGGACCGCATCCAGTTCGTCGATGGCGACCAGCGCGCGCGCAGCATCGGGACTCCGGGAACGCAAACGGCGTGCGCTGCGCGCGCGTCTCGTCGCCATCGCTGGCGAGCGTTTTCTCGCGGACGGCTACGACGCCACCAACATGCGCGCGGTCGCCGACGCCGCCGGCGTCGCGTACCAGACGCTCTACAACCACTTTCCGAACAAGGCCCGCCTCGCGCTGGCCTGGGTGACGACGCGCCTCGACGAAGCGACGTCCGCGGCCGGCGCGCTCGCGGCGATCGAGACCGGGGACCCGCTCGCGTCGATCCTCGCCGCCGCCGACCACTACGTGCGCTTCGTGGATGGCATCGACCGTCGACTCTGGCGCGAGGCGACGTCGGAGTACCTGCACGCGCCCGAGCAGGCCGACGAGGTGAACGCCTTCGAGCTGCTCGGCCCCGCCACGCAGCTGCGGGAGCTGCTCGAACGCGAGCGCCGGGCGGGCACGCTTGCACCGGAGACCGACGTCGCCACGCTCGCCGACGTGCTCTTCGTGCTCATCGACCACGCGATCCTCCGCTTCGTGGTCCTCGAGGAGATGACGCCGGAGGGGGCGCTGGAGGAGCTGCACGCGCAGCTCGAGCTCGTGCTGGGGCCACGGCTCACCGTGCGCTGAGTGCGCCGCCGCAGCTCTCCTCCGCGTCAGACCCAGTCACCGCGAGGTGTCGCGCCTCACCGATGGCCTCGAGGCAGGCCGCGTCCTTGAAGCGCGAGTTGTTCATGCGCGGCGACGTCGGCACCACGGCGAGCGGCACGGCGATGCGCGATGCGCAGAGACCGAGCAGCGTTTCCGGGTCCGCGTCCGCGTCGAGCCAGGTTTCCGCTTCCGCCTGCGTCAGCATCACCGGCTGGCGATCGTGCAGCCAGCTGAGCCGGTCGTGCGCCGCCGTCGTGACGAGCGTGAAGCTCTCGAGACGATGGTGGTGGCCGCCCTGCCAGAGGTCCCAGAGCCCGGCCAGCACGAGGCCCGCCTCCGCGTCGTCGGCGACCACGTAGTGCGGCTGCTTCTTCCCGTCCGGACCCGTGAGCCACTCGTAGAAGCCCGAGACGGGCACCACGCAGCGCCGGTGCAGGAAGGGGCTGCGGAAGGCGTTCGAGGTCGCCATCTTCTCCGAGCGCGCGTTGAAGGTCGCATAGCGTGTCTTCGGCTCCTTCGACCAGTGGGGGACCAGCCACCACTGCATGTCGGCGATGCGCCGCTCGCCGTCCTCGGCGGCGATCACCGGCACGATCTCCGTCGGCGCGACGTTCAGCCGGTCGCCGCCCGGAAAGGGCTGGCCCACGAGCGCCATGAACAGACGCGTGAGCGGATCCGTGGTCATGTTGAAGCGGCCGCACATACGCTCCTCCCTCCGCAGCAGGCCGAGACTGCCACGATTGGTTCCGGCGAGGTGTGGTGGCATGATCCGGCCCGCTTTGATGAACGTGAATTAGTCGGCGCACAACAGCCGCATCGAACGAGAGGGAGAAAGAGAGATGGCAGAAGCCTTCATCGTCGCCGCATCGCGCACTGCCGGTGGCCGCCGCAACGGTCGGCTCAAGGACTGGCACGCCGCTGATCTCGCGGGCACGGTGCTCGACGACGTCGTCGGCCGCGTCGAGGCCGATCCGGCACTGATCGAGGACGTGATCATGGGCTGCGTCGGCCAGGCCGGCGAACAGAGCACGAACGTCGCGCGCAACGCGGTGCTCTGCTCCTCCCTCCCCGAGTCCGTGCCCGCGACCTCCGTCGACCGTCAGTGCGGCTCCTCCCAGCAGGCACTGCACTTCGCGGCCCAGGCGGTCATGTCCGGGGCCATGGACTGCGTCATCGCCGCCGGCGTCGAGAGCATGACCCGCGTCCCCATGGGCGCAGCCGTGCGCCCGGCCTACGAGGCGGGCTACGGCCAGCCCTACGGGACGCGCATGCAGGCGCGCTATCCGAACGTCGTGTTCAGTCAGTTCACCGGCGCCGAGATGGTCGCGAAGAAATACGGGCTGGAGAAGGACGTCCTCGATCAGTTCGCCCTCGAGAGCCATCAGAAGGCGAAGGCAGCCGTGGAGAACGGCTGGTTCGCGAACGAGATCGTCCCCGTGCAGGTCACGCTGGAAGACGGTACGGAGGCGACGCACGAGGTCGACGAGGGCATCCGCTTCGACGCGACCCTCGAGGGCATCCAGGGCGTGAAGCTGCTCGCCGAGGGCGGACGCCTGACCGCGGCCACCTCGTCGCAGATCTGCGACGGCGCCTCCGCAGTGCTGGTCGTGAACGAGGACGGTCTGAAGGCGCTCGGCGTCGAGCCGCTCGCACGCATCCATCACATGACGGTGGTCGGCGGCGACCCGGTCATCATGCTCGAGTCGCCGATCCCGGGCACGGCGAAGGCGCTGGCGAAGACGGGCATGAAGATCGACGACATCGATCTCTTCGAGGTCAACGAGGCCTTCGCCTCCGTACCCGTCGCGTGGGCTCGGGAGACGGGCGCGGACCCCAGCCGCCTCAACGTCCACGGCGGCGCCATCGCCCTCGGCCATCCGCTCGGTGGCTCCGGCACGAAACTCATGACCACGCTGGTGAACGCCCTGCACACGCACGACAAGAAGTGGGGACTGCAGACCATGTGCGAGGGCGGCGGTCTCGCGAACGTGACCATCATCGAGCGGCTCTGAGGCTCGACGCTCCTTTTCCGCGGCGGGTGCCCGGTGCGTGATGGCACTCCGGAACCCGCTGTAACGGCATCGTCAAGATTCCTCGCCTGCCGTTCGTCGGCTGGGGCTTCTCGTCCGTGCCATTCCGGTACAGTGCGAAGTCCGTGGCGGACGGTCGCGGAAGGACAGGCGGGCACGCCCGCGAGTAAAGGCAATTGCTGTGAGGAATCGGATTTGGATCTGCAAACCGGCGTCGTGAAGTGGTTCAACGACGAAAAGGGCTACGGCTTCATCCAGCGTGAAGGCGACAAGGACGTTTTCGTGCATTTCAGCGCGATCAACGGAACCGGGCGTAGGACTCTGGTGGAAGGCCAGCAAGTCACGTTCGAAGTGACGACGGGACAGAAAGGGCCCCAGGCGGCCAACGTCACCGTCACCTCCTGAGGTGCGCGAGCACTCCTGAGGCCCTCGCCCCCGGGCGAGGGCTTCGTTCCACCCCTCCCTGCGTTTCCCCGGAACGGACGTGTCCGAGCGTCCCGCGTCGGCGCGGGCCCGGTATGATCGGGCTTTCCCGACCACGGCGCCCCGGAGGCTGACTTGGATCTCCGCTTCACCACTGCGCAGCTCGCCTTCCGCGAAGAGGTGCGCGCGTTCTTCGCGTCCGACTATCCTCAGGACATCCTGGCCAAGCGCCGGCGCGGCCAGACGCTCTCGAAGGACGATCTGCAGCGCAGTGAACGCGCGCTCGCGGCACGGGGCTGGCTCGCCGTCAACTGGCCCGAGTCCGAAGGCGGTACGGGCTGGAGTCAGACCGAGAAGTACCTCTTCGACGAGGAACTCGAGCGCGCCGGGGCCCCGTCCGTCGTGCCCATGGGGCTGCTCTACGTCGCACCGGTCATCTACACGTTCGGCACGGAACGGCAGAAGCAGCGTTTCCTGCCGTCCATCCTCGATTCCACCGTGTTCTGGGCGCAGGGCTACTCGGAACCGGGCTCCGGCTCCGATCTCGCCTCGCTGCAGTGCCGTGCCGAGCGCGACGACGACGCCGGCGAGTACGTGGTCACGGGCAGCAAGATCTGGACGAGTCAGGCCCATTTCGCCGACTGGATCTTCTGTCTCGTGCGTACGAGTACGGAGGATCGACCCCAGAAGGGCATCACCTTCCTCACGCTCGACATGCGGAGTCCGGGCGTCAGCGTCGAGCCCATCGTCACCATCGACGGCGGCCATCACCTGAACGCCGTTCACTTCGATGCCGTACGCGTGCCCTACGACAACCGCATCGGCGAGGAAGGCATGGGGTGGACCTACGCCAAGTACCTGCTGACGCACGAACGCACGAGCTACGCGCACATCGCCGGCAAGAAGGAGGAGATGGCGGAGATCGCGCGCATCATGGCCGTGCCGGGGCCGCACGGCCCGGCGCTCGCGGAGGACGAGGACTTCCGGCGCCGCTATGCCAGCGTGCAGGGTGAGCTCGCGACCCTCGAGGCGACCACTTTGCGCACGCTCGCGTCCGTGAGCAGCGGCGAGGCGCCGGGCGACGAATCGTCGATCCTCAAGGTGCGCGCCACGGAGGTCGCGCAGGCCATCACGGAACTGAAGCTCGAGCTGGCCGGGTGGTACGGGCTTCGCGCCGTGCGCGACCGGAGCCGACCCGACTGGAACGGTGGCAACGACGGCGAGTTCGCGCCGCCCTGGACCGTGACCGGCGTCGCCGACTACTTCTTCGCTCGCGCCCAGTCGATCTACGGCGGCAGCAACGAGATCCAGAAGAACGTGATCGCCAAGCAGGTGCTCGGTCTCTGAGACGCGGTGCGCATCACGCTCCTCGCCAATCGTGACCTGCCCGCGAACCACGTGGCCGACGCGCTGCTGCGGGCACTTCCGGAGCATGACTTCAGCCTGGTGCTCTCCTCCCGGGTAGGCCGGCCGGGGCCGCGCGCGCCGGCCCTGCGCGAACTCGCCGTCGCCGAGCAACGCCTCCCCTACGAACTGCTCGACAGGCTGCTGGCCTCGCCCACCGAGGGAAGGATGCGGAGCTGGCGCGAACTCGGCGATCTCGTCGACGGCGGTCTCCAGGACCTCGACCGGCCGCGGACCGCGGCCGGGCGCGCGCTCCTCGCCGGTCTCGAACCGGACCTGATCCTGTCGGTGCGCTACGGTGGCATCCTCGACGCCGGGCACGTCGACCTCGCCCGCCACGGCATACTCAATCTCCATTCGGGCCGTCTACCCGAGTACCGCGGCGTTCTCGCGACCTTCCGGGCCATGCTCGCGGGGGACACGCGCCTCGCCTGCACGCTCCATCGCATCGTCGACGACGGCATCGACACGGGCCCCCTCGTGGCACGGGGAGAGATCGACGCGGCACCGGAACGCTCCGTGTTCTGGAACGTCATGCGCCTCTACGAACCTGGCATAGAGCTGCTCGTGGACGCCGTGCGGCACATCGCCGCCGGCGACGCGCTGCCGGGACAGGAGCAGGACCGGGAGGCCGGCGCCTACTTCGGCGTACCGGATGCGGACGAACTCACCAAGGCCGCGGCGCGCGGGGTGCGCCTCGTGTCTCTCGAGGACGCCTTCGAGATCTACCGCGAGCTCCTCGGGCCCCGCTGAGCCGGATTCCCGGCTCCGGCACGCACCGGCGCCGCGACCGTGCGATGCTCCGGCCATCGCATCGGGGAGATCTGCACCATGCCCACCGCCTTCACGCTGACCTCGGCGAGCGACGGCACCGCGCTGCGCGGCTGGAGCTGGCCCGCGGAACGCCGGGCGCCGCGCGCGAATCTCGTCCTCGCCCACGGCGCCGGCGAGCATGCGCGCCGCTACGACGCGTTCGCCGAGGCGCTCGCGCGCCGCGACGTCGCCGTCTGGGCCCTCGACCATCGTGGCCACGGCGAGTCGGCCCGCCCGGACGCCCTCGGGGACTTCGGCGCGGGCGGCTGGGCCGGCCTCGTCGCCGACCTCGAACAACTCGCGGGCCACGCCGGCGACGAGTACCCCGGCGCACCGACCCTGCTCTTCGGCCATTCCATGGGCTCCCTCGCCGCCCAGCAGATCATGGTCGATCGTTCCCGGACCCTCGAGGGCGTCGTCCTCTCCGGGACCACCTGCTTCGACGTGCTCGCGGAAAGCGCCGCAGCCGGTGGACTCGCCTCCTTCAATGCCCCTTTCGAGGCCGCCGGCGAGGGCCGCACGGGCTTCGAGTGGCTGTCACGCGATCCCGAGCGGGTCGACGCCTACGTCGCCGATCCCCTCTGTGGCTTCGACCCGGCGCCGGCCGCCGTCGAGGGCATGTTCGCGGCCGCGGCGAGGCTCGCGGAGCCGGAAACGCTGCGCCGCATCCGCAGCGATCTGCCCGTACTCCTGGTGGCCGGCGACGCGGACCCGCTGAACGCGAACTGGACGCTCATCGAGACGCTCGTCGCGCGTCTGCACGACGCCGGCCTCACCGACGTGGAAGTCCAGCGCCATGTGGGCGGGCGGCACGAACCCCTCAACGAGATCGATCGCGCCGAGGTCGTCGGCGAGCTGCTGGACTGGATCGAGCGGGTGATCACGCGCTAGTGCCGGACCGTTCCCGACGCAAGAGCCAGGCGGGCAGCGCGCAGGACAGGCCCACGGTCAGGTTGAGCAGCACGAAGGGCCAGATCGGCCCGGCCCGCTGCTCCCGCGCATCGGCCGCGATCCACAGCCAGAAGGCGAGCGAGGAGATCACGACGTCGGCCGTGAAGCCTGCGGCGACACCGTTCGCCAACGCGGCCCGAAGGAACGAGAGACCGATGCCCGCTTCGACGAACCAGAACCCGAAGCAGAGCCAGGGAACGAGGGCCCCGAGCACGGCCAGCAGCAGGTAGAGCGAGGCGCGGGTCATGGCGATGCCTCCGCGAGAACGACGCGGAGAGCGTGCGAGGGTCCGCGCCGCCCCGCCATGACCCGGGAGGTCAAGGCGGAACGCGGCGGCTCAGGGCATGGGGAGAACGCCCTCGGTGACCGGCGCCGAACGCACGTGCTCTCGTTCCCGGCGCTTCGGCAGCGCCCAGCGCCAGAGATCCGCATCGCGCATGGGCACGACCATGAACCAGTGTTCGAGCACGGCCAGCGCGAGAAGCACGCCGAGGGAGAGATCGGCCACCGCCGCGAAGGGCGTGACGTTGCCGAAGGAGCGATCGATCAACAGCACCGCAGGGATGGTCCCCGCCGTGACCGAGATCGGGAACAGCAGGTTGAGAGGCCGCCTGCGGATGTAGCTCTCGAGATAGCGCAGATGCGGCGGGAAGAACTCGGCGTTGAGATTCGGCACCCCGAGGAAGAGATTGAGCTTGGCGCTCCAGCGCATGACCCAGAGGATCGCGAAGGTCCAGGCGCCGACGGCATTCGCCGCGTCGCGGCAGGCCCAGAGCAGCGCCAGGCCCGCGGTCATGACCGCGAGCTCGTGGTACAGGCTCGTGCCGATGCCGCGCAGGAAGCGCTCGCCCTCGGAGGCACCCTCCGGGCACTCCACCTGCGCCCGGCGCGGCCCGGTGAGCATGCCGGTCAGATAGCTGAGCTCGATCCAGCCCCAGAGCACCAGGCCGCAGCTGAAGGAGCAGTAGGCGGCGAGCGCCGTGGTCTCGTCACGCGTACCGATCAGGCCCGCGAGGGCGAAGGCACCCAGCACGGACGCCGGCCACATGGCACGGCGGCCCATCCCGCCCCGCGTCGCGAGGTAGAGGATGAGCGCCGTACTACCCCACCAGAACAGCAGGGTCGCGACGAGGGGCCAGGCGATCACCAGGCGGGCGCCATGAGGACCGTGTCGGGCAACTCGTTGGATTTCACGGGCAGGCAGTAGAGCCGCGCGAAGGTCAGCCCACCGAGCACGCTGCGTCCGGCACGGCGGACGTAGGACAGCAGGCCACCCTTCTCCTTGTCCTCGGCGTTCGCGACGGAGATGCGATAGAGGCGGTCCAGGCCCGCGCGGAAGCGCGGATCGTCCGTGTTCAGCGTGAAGGGGAAGACCTGCTTGCTGATCTCGCTCGTGATGTCGAAGACCGTGTAGTCGTACTCGTCCACGTCGATGCCGTAGGCGTCGTGCAGCACGGTGCGCGAATGGTCACGTACGTACATGGTCGAGTACACGGCGAGCAGGAAGAAGCGGATCCACAGCTTGTTGCCGCCGCGGAGCAGCTCCGGATTCGCGCGCATGATGAGGGCGAAGGCCTCGCCGTGACGGTACTCGTCGTTGCACCAGCGTTCGAACCAGCGATAGATCGGGTGGAAGCGCATCTCCGGATGCTTCTCGAAGTGCCGGAAGATCGTGATGTAGCGCGCGTAGCCGATCTTCTCGGACAGATAGGTCGCGTAGAAGATGTACTTCGGCTTGAAGTAGGTGTGGTTCTTCTCGCGCGAGAGGAAGCCGAGGTCCACCTGCAGGCCGAAGTCCTTCAGGGCCATGTTGATGAAGCCCGCGTGGCGCGCCTCGTCGCGGGACATGAGGCGCATCAGTTCCTTGACGTCCGGATTGTCGACGCGCTTCGCGATCTCGCGATAGAGCTCGCAGCCCGAGTACTCGCTGGTCACGGAGGTGATGAGGAAGTCGATGAACTCGCTGCGCAGCGGCTCCTCGAGTTCACGCACCTCGGAGAGAAAGGACTCGTCACGCTTGAAGTGGTCGACGTTCGAGTCGCCGCGGAACTCGTCCATCATGGCGTCCCACTCGGCGCGCACGGGCGTCATGTCGAGCGCGTCCATGGCGGCGAAGTCCGTGGTGTAGAAGCGCGGGCTGAGGAGCGTGTCCTCCTTCGCGCGTTCCGTCGATTCGTTCGGGAGCCGCTGCGCGGAAATGGCCGGTGCCTGGGCGTTCATGCTTCGTTCTCCATGGTGCGCGGGATCGACGACTCGAAGCCGATGCGGTCCTCCGCGTCGAGCAGGCGCGCGAAGGCCTGCAGGTTGTCACTACCGAAGGCGTTGATGACGACCGCCTCGCCCGTCGCCGGATCTTCCAGCGAAAGGCGACCGTCTGCCCGGTGCACGAGTCTGAAGGGTGCTTCGCGACCGACGTCGGAAAGCATGCGATGGCGCGCGAGGGCTCGGACGACACCACGGATGAACTGCCCCTCGCCGGACGCGAGGACGGCGATCACCTCGTCCCCCTCCCGAACGATCACGGCGCCGTCGTCGTCCACGAAATGGAGTTCGCGGATCTCCAGCACCGCCGTGGATGGATCCATGACGCTCGGTGGTCCGTTCCAGGCGGACCAGCCCGCACCGAGGATCGTGAGCAGCACGAGCACCCCGGCCCCCCGGAGGGCGTTCCTGTGGATCACGGGCGCTTCGTCGTGATGAGCCATGCGTGCGGTCCTCCTCTCAGCTCAGGGCCGGCGTCAGGTGCGGCGCGGCTGATCGGACGCGATCGTCGCCCGACGGCGCGGCCTCCACGCCCTCTTCCATGCGCGCCTCGCGCCGCAGCTCTCGCGTCAGGAGGGAGGCGACGAGCGAGGCCTCCGGGATCACCCGGAGCATCGCCTCGGGCTGGCGCCAGCGCCAGGGCCGGGTGTTCGGCCAGAGCATGATCCAGGATGCGCGATGACCCGGGCGTGTCTGGATCACGATGTCGCCCGTACCGTCGCGGTAGGACTTCAGCGCGGCTCCGTCGATGACCGAGAAGGGAATGTCGACGGCCGCGGTGAGCGCCAGGCCCGTGCGGATCACGAGACGGTGGTT
>JAZBPO010000088.1:0-3700 GCA_036351675.1 Pseudomonadales bacterium | reverse complement strand
CCAGGATCGGGTGGCTGACATCGGAGATCCGCAGGGGACGACCGGCTTGGAAGGCCCGTTCCGGGCTTTTCCCGAGCAGGCGCTCGGCATCGAGGACGAGGATCCCGCCAGCGGCCCGCTGCAGGGCGCCGGGGCGGATGAGCGTGAAGTCGGTCGTGAGGTTGCCGAACTCGCTGCGGTGATCGATGCGGCCGACCAGGTTCTCGAGGGTCGGATTGCCCTCGTAGACGACCGGCGCCCCTTCCTCGTCGCCGTGATCGACGAGCAGGTTGACGCGATAGCGTGCGTAGAAGACGTCCTGCGCCGCAGCGGCCCCGGGGGGCCGAGGCCCCTCTGCTTCGTGCTCCAGGGCGAGGATCGTCTGCGCGTGTTCGATGGCGTCGGCCTCGACGGCGTCGAGCCATCCGATGATCCGCGGTACGTCCTGCCAGCGGCGCCGCAGACCGCGGACGAGCTGCTTGACGGTGGCGGTCACGAGTTCCCTCGCCACCTCGCGCTGGGCCCGGAGCATCTCCTGCTGGCGGCTGGGCAGGTCCTGGATCTTCTCGAGAAGCTGCGCGGTCAGGCGCTCGTTCGCCTCCGCGAGGCGCTTGCGGGTCGCCTCGTCGAGGGCCTCGTAGCGCTCCTTGTCGAGGACCTTGCCGTTCTCCGCCGGCGCGAAGGCGAAGCCCTGGGGCGTCTGCAGCAGGGCCAGTCCCTCCGCGGACGCCGCGCTCCCGAGTTCCTCGAGCATCGCCTTCTGTTCGCGCTCGAAACCGGCGGCGAGTTCGGTGATGCGCTCGCGGAACTCGTCCTCCTGGAAGAGTGCGGGCAGCATGCTGCGGAGCTCTTCGACGAAGCGTTCCGCATCGGCGCGCAGTCTGCGGCCCCGGCCGGCACCGAGACGCAGGGCCCGCGGCCGGACGGACGTCTCGAAGTCGTGCAGGTAGAGCAGGTCGTCGGGCACTTCGCGGCCGGCCGCCTCCTCTGCCGCGAGGGCATCGACGAGGACGCGCCGATCGGTCTCCGGGGCGCCGAGCACGAACAGGTTGTAGCCCGGGGCCGTCATGGCGAGACCGAAGCGGAGCGCGCGGACGGCACGGTCCTGCCCGACGCCCTCGCGCTGCGCATCGAGTTCGCTCGTGTCGCCGAAGCCGAGGCTCTCCGGATCGGTCTCCGGCCGCACCTCCGCAGCGGTCAGCGTTCGTAGCACGTGCTGTCTCCCTTGTCGTGACGGCACCGATCCTCGCATCCGCACGGTCCCGCGCCCATGACCGAAATCAGCGATGGCGCTTCGGAGATGCGATCCGCCGGGTCCGTCTGGCTGCCGCAGCGGATCCCGATCTCTGATTCAATTCGCCCCGGGTGCAGGAGCCTCGAGGAGAAGGCATGGAACTCGACGAACTCGAGCAGCGTCTCGGACCCTTCGCGCGGGCGAAGTACGACGATCCCGACGCGCGCGTCGGCGCGGTCCACAAGATGCCCGGTCATGCCGGCTTCGCCTACGGCTTCACCGTGCACACGGGAGGGCGGGCGGAATCCTGGTTCCTGCGTCTGCCGCCGCCGAACGTGAACTGGCGCGGGACGGCCGACGTGCTGCGCCAGGTCACGGTGCTGAACGCCCTCGACGGTACTGACGTTCCACACTGCTCCGTGCGCTGGAGCGGCGGCGAGGGGGCGGAACTCGAGTGGTTCGGTCGGCCCTATTTCGTCGTCCCGAAGCTGGAGGGCGACGTGCTCCGGCTCGGCCCCGGGGAGTGGGGCGCCGAGCTGGGCGAGGAGCGGCTCCGGACCCTCGGACGCGAGGTGATGGCGGCCCTCGCCGGCATCCATCGCCTCGACTGGCGGCCCCTGAGCTACCTCGGCGATCCCGTGCCCTTCGACGAGGACGTCACGCGCTGGGACACCTTCCTCGAGCGTGCCGCGGACCCCGAGCGCCTCGACGGGGCCCGCGAGGTGCGCGCGCGCCTGCTGGAGACGGTGCCCGCGGACGCGCCCATCGGCGTCTTCCACGGTGACTTCCAGACCGCGAACCTGTTCTGTTCCGGGGACGGCCACCTGAAGGCCGTCATCGACTTCGAACTCACGGGCATCGGCGCGACGCTCAACGACGTCGGCTGGATCTGCACCTTCTCGGACGCCGGGGCCTGGGCCACGGACGGGGGCGAGCGTCCCATGTTCCTCGACCCCGACACGCTCGTCGCCTGCTACGAGGAGGCCTGGGGCGAACCGCTCCCGGACCTGCGCTGGTTCCGTGCCCTCGCGGCCTACAAGTTCGCGGTGATCACCGGTTTCAACCTCATGCTGCACCGGCGCGGCAAGCGCCACGATCCGCTCTGGGAGACGTCGAAGTTCTCCATGACGACGCTCATCGCCCGGGCGACGGAACTGCTCGAACCCTGAGCGGGGCGCGGCGGAGGCGGCATCACTCGAGGAAGTACTCGACGGTCGTGACCACGCGCACGCGCTTGATCTCGGGGGTCCAGGCGTCACGGTCCGAGATCGAGAAGTAGCCCTGGGTGGCGCGGCGGATGCCGCCGACGGCGGCGCCGGAGTCGTCCGCGAAGCGCCGGGCGGCGGCGCGTGCGTCCTTCGTCGCGTCCGCGATCATCGGCGGCTTGATCTCGTTGAGCCCCGTGAAGAGATACTGCACGGCGTCACCCCACTGGGCCCCCAGCAGGACACCGTCGGCGACGAGTTCGTCGGCGGCGCGCGCGGCGTCGCGGACCGCGTCCACGCGCGACGAGCGCAACGTCAGCGTGAGTTCGGCGCGGAAGCGCTCCGCGTCGGCCACCGGATTGCCGTAGCCCTGGGCGCGGGCGTCCGTCACGCGCGGCGGCCCCTTGCCGATCGCCGCGCCGTCGAAGGCGCGGGCGGCCAGGAAGGCGCGCACGCGGCGTTCCGCGGCGGACAGCGACGCCTGCGCGCTCGCCGGGTCCGGGCCCGTGGCGGCGAAGGTCACGGGCCAGACGGCGAGGTCGGCACGCACCTCACGTTCGGCGAGGCCCTTCACCGTCACGAAGCGCTCCGTGGCGCGGAAGCGGTCCACGGCCAGATTCAGACCGATGGCGAGCACGAGCGCCGTCAGGACGACGGCGACGGCCTGGATCAGGGCAGCGCGCATGGTCGCGTGACCTCCTTGCAGCGGGCGGCGGGAGGAGTGGGGCGACTGCGCCCCGCAGGATCTCATCATCGCCCGGGATGCTTGAGAGAAGAGGGAGACGCGTGCGAGATTGCTCGCACGTCGGCCCGCGCACCCCACTGTCTCCCGCGCCGCCGACTCTGGAGCCCCCCATGACGACCACCGAAGCCTTCCCGCTGCCGGCGCGGAGTCGCCGCGCCGACGGGGGCGTACGCCGCGTCGGCGTCGAGATCGAGTTCGGTGGCCTGCCGGGGCAGGCGATCGCCGAGGCGATCGTGGCTGCCGTCGGCGGCGAGGCACGCGCGTTGTCCCTCGCCGAATGGCGCATCGAGCACACGGAGATCGGCGACCTGCGCGCCGAACTCGATTCGCGACTCGTCCAGCAGCTGGCCCGCGATGCCGCCGAGGAGGCCGTGCCCCCCTGGCTCGCGGACATCGGCGACTGGACCTCGGAGATCGTGGAGCGCGTCGCGACCTTCGTCCTTCCCTGGGAGGTGGTCACGGGGCCCGTACCGATGGACGAACTCGAGGGCGTCGATCGCATCGTCGATGCCCTGCGCGGTGCCGGTGCCCTCGAGT
>JAZBPO010000087.1:0-5809 GCA_036351675.1 Pseudomonadales bacterium | reverse complement strand
CGCTTCGCGCTCATCAGCACGACCCTCGAGTACGCCGATCTCGGTCAGGCCGACGTGGTCGTCGAGGCGGTCTACGAGAACCTCGACGTCAAGAAGAAGGTCTTCGAGGAGTTCGAGAAGGTCTGCAAGCCCGGCGCGATCATCGCCTCGAACACCTCGGGCCTCGACGTCGACGCCATGGCCGGCGTGACCTCCCGCCCGGAGGACGTCATCGGCCTGCACTTCTTCAGCCCGGCGAACGTCATGCGCCTGCTCGAGGTGGTCCGCGGCGCCAAGACCTCCGCCAGCACCATCGCCACCTCCATGAAGCTCGGCAAGACCCTGGGCAAGGTGGCCGTCCTGTCCGGCAACGCGCCGGGCTTCATCGGCAACCGCATGCTCGGCGGCTACACGCGCCAGGCCGGCGAGATGATCCTGCAGGGCGCCACGCCCTATCAGGTCGACAAGGTCATCGGCGGCTTCGGCATGCCCATGGGCCCGTTCCAGATGAACGACCTCGTCGGCCTGGACCTCGGCTGGCGCGCGCGCAAGCTCGCCGGCATGAAGCCGGAAGACGTGCCGATCACGGCCCGCGTCGCCGACAAGCTCTGCGAGCTGGAGCGCTTCGGCCAGAAGAACGGCCGCGGCTTCTACATCTACTCCGAAGGCAGCCGCGTCGGCCAGCCGGATCCGGAGGTGGTGGAGATCGTCGAGCAGACCTCGACGGAGCTCGGCATCGAGCGCACGGCGATCGACGACGAGGAAGTGCTCGACCGCTGCATCCTCGCGCTCGTCAACGAGGGTGCGCGCATCCTCGCCGACAAGATCGCGATCCGGTCCTGCGACATCGACATCGTCTACATCAACGGCTACGGCTTCCCGGAAGTGACCGGGGGACCGATGTTCTGGGCCGACAAGATGGGCCTCGACGTCGTGCTGAAGAAGATCGAGGGCTTCCGCGAGAAGTACGGCGACTTCTGGACGCCGGCGCCGCTCCTCGCGCAGCTCGCGAAGGAAGGCAAGACCTTCGCGTCCCTCGGCGCCGTTTCCTGACGACGTCACTCCCGAGCCCGCGCGTCCGCGCGGGCTCGGCTCCTGCCTTACGACTCTCACTCGGACTCTCGACCACCACCGCCCCCATGTGGTCCGCCTCATGGCATTCGACCAAAGATCGCACCCGATTCGCCCTACCCGGTCGTGCCCGAGCCTATGACGCGATCGGTTGCTGTGGGCACCCATACGAGAGGCGAAGGGTGCCCATATGAAGATCACCGTAGACATCGCGGACGATCTCGCTCGTCAGGCACGTGAACTCGCGAAGCGGCGTGACACCACGCTGCGCGCCATCCTCGAGGAGGGCATCCGCAAGGTCCTCGCGGCAGAGGGCACCGGGGAGGCCTACGAACTGCCGGACCGGAGCGTCCGCGGGCACGGACTGCAGGCCGCGTTTCGTGACCGCACCTGGGCAGAGATTCATGAAGCGGCCTACGACGACTACCGCGCTTGATCGCCGTCGACACGAACATCCTCGTCTACGCGCATCGCGCGGATTCGGAGTGGCACGTACCGGCTCGCGATTCGATACGGTCACCCGCACAGGGATGACCGACGTGGGCGCTCCCGGCCCTGCCTCCACGAGTTCCTCGCGATCGTCACGCATCCACGGATCTTCGAACCGCCCTCGATGATGGAAGAGTCGCTCCGTCGGGTGGCGGCATGGATCGGGTCGCCGAGCGTCGTGGTGATCGGCGAGGGCCCGGAGCACTGGAAGACGCTGGCGACCATCGTCCGCGCCGGAAGCATTCACGGCCCGAAGGTCCATGACGCCAGAATCGCCTCGATCTGCCTGGACAGCGGTGTGACCGAATTCCTCACGCATGATCGAGACTTCAGCCGCTTCCCTACGCTGCGTGTCCGCAATCCCCTGCTGTCGCGGGACTGACGGGGGTAGGAAGGATAACGGGGCTACTCACTCGAACCCTCGGCCACACCCTCTCGGACTGGTGCGCTTCATGGCATTCGACCAAGGCGCGCTTCTGATTCGCCCTACACCATCATGACCGAGGCGACGACACGATCGGAAGACTGGCACGGACCGATCGGCAGCTGACGCCAGAGCTGAGCCCGGAGCCGAGCGGGACTCGCCCGCCCATTGGATCAAGGGGTCTGCGAGAGGTGCTGCTGCTTCAGGCGAGATCGCGACGCATCGGAGGCGCCCGCGGTAATCCTTCCCGCCGGACGTGTTCGAGAATCCGGTTGACGAGGTAGGGGTCCGTGGCGTCCGAAGGCGGCCCCCTCCGATGACCCGCAGCTGCCCGCCGCAGTGCGGGCACACCGTGATCTCGACCCCGAACACCCGGCGCAGCCGCTCCGCCCAGGTCAGCGGCGCCTTCGGCGGGAGGGCGAGCAACACCTCGCCGCAGCCGCAGCTCGCTGCGCGCGTCTCCGTCCGGCGCTTCCAGGACCTCCTGGTTCTCGAGCTCCGTGGCCTGCTCCGCGAAGTCCTCGGGGATCGGCTCCTCCCGATGATGCACGTTCCTGTCGAGCCGCCGGACGCGATCGAGGAGCTGCGCCCGGCATGGAGCAGCGTGGTTCGCGCGTTGGCCGTGTCCACGGCCCGGTCTCTGTCGCCCATGCGTGGTTCTCCTGTCGGGACGGTCGATCCTCCCTCCATGTGACCACCGCGCAGTGCCTGCCGGCCTTGGTCCAGCGCAAGGCGCCCGACGGCGGCTGGCTCACCGTTCGTCGATCAATTTCCGTATATGTACTAATTTTGTTCATATTAGGAAGAAAGTAGCCTAGATTGTCCTTGCCGGGTGCATCGCACGCCGGTCCCGACTTCCCAGGAACGGAGACCTTCCGATGAAACTCTTCCGATTCCCCCGCGTCCTCGCCACCAGGAGCCTCGCGGCCCTGGCGGTCGCGGGACTGCTCACGGCCTGCGGGGGAGGCGGCGGCTCCAGCTCGTCGCCCTCCTCGCCGACCTCTCCTGCTCCTTCCCCGGCGCCCGGCGGCGGCACGACCACAGGAACCGGGACCGTCGGCGTGACCATCGCCGACGCACCGACGGACCAGTACTCGAGCATCGAGATCGACGTCACGCGGGTCGAGCTCGTGCCGGACGACGACGATGACGACCGCGTGGTCCTCTTCGACGACCCCGACGGCCTCACCATCGACCTGCTCCAGCTCGACACGACCGCGCAGGTGCTCGTGGAGGGCGTGGTGGCTCCCTCCGGCGAGTACGAGGGGATCGTGCTGTTCGTCGAGGAGATCCGCCTCCATCCGGTCGGCGGTGGTGACGCGATCCTGGCCCGGGTCCCGGCGAACGGTCGCGTGTTCCTGAACCCCCGCGGCGAGTTCGACCTCGATGACGACGAGTACCTGCTCGTCCAGCTCGACATCGACGCGAACAAGTCCTTCAAGATCACGACGGCCGGCAACAGCGGGCAGGTGATCTTCCGTCCGGTCGTCTTCGTGGACGTCTACGACGACGACGACCGGGACGACGCCCGCGGTCGCTTCGGTTTTCTCTCCGGGTCCTACGGGCCGGGCGGGGATGCGCTCGGGGGGACATTCGAGCTCTGCGGGATCCTTCCGCTCCGACGCGACGACGATGACGATGACGATGACGAAGTCGGCAGCGCCGATCCGGAGCGTTGCCTGCTCGTGCAGACCTCGGACGACACGCTGTTCGTCGACGACACCGGGTCGGTCATCTCCTTCGACGCGCTCCGCGCGAGCACCCAGGACGTGGTGGTCGGCGGACGGCTTGTTCCTGCGGACGGTGGCCCCGTGTTCCGCGCAGCGCTCGTGGACGAGGGCGCTCGCCAGAGCTTCCGCAGCTTCGAGGGCGAGGTGGAAGGCTCGGTCCAGGAGGGCGTGCTCCTCGTCGATCCGGACGACGACGATCTCTTCGACGACGACGTTTTCGACGACGACTTCCCCGTGCCGGTGACGCTGCTCGAAGGAGCACTGATCTTCTCGAAGGACGGCCGGCGCCTCGCCCCCTCGGCCCTGCGGGACGACGATGAGGTGCGCGTCTTCGGACTCGCCACGGATTCCGACGACACCGACGAGCTGCCCTTCGACGGCTTCACCGCGAGCGCCGTGGCGGTCGACGACGATGACGACGACGACGATCGCGAGGACTTCGACGACGACGACCGGGAAGGCGATATCCTGTCCTTCGCTGATGGTCGCCTCGAGGTGGAACGCGACGATGGCGAAGGCAGCTTCTGCGCCATCGTCGGCGACATGACCGACATCAAGGTGTTCCTCGACGACGACGACGGCGCCTTCCAGACCGAGAGCTCCACGGACGACCTGGTTCCGGGCTACGAAGTGGAGGTCTTCGGGCCGCTCGACGGCGAGTGCTTCGATGCCCAGCTGATCCTAGTGGAGACCGACGATCGCGACGACGTCCGGGACGACGACGAGGAGTTCGACGGTGACATCGTCGAACTCGACGTCGAGGCCGGAACGCTGACCCTCGAGCTCGACAACGACGGCGCCGAGCAGTGCGTGGTCTTCTCCGACGACACCTTCATCGAGTTCGACTTCGACGACGGCCCGGATCAGCTGGCCGCCCCCGAGGACCTCGAGCTCGGTCAGGACGTTGACGTCTACGGCTCGGAGCTGGATGACGCCGGCTGCGTGGTCGCCGAAGTGATCGAGATCGATGGCGACGATGACGACGACGACTGAGTCGTCTGCCTGAGGCGCGCCGGCCCCGCCGGTCCGTTCCCTCCGCGGCCCCCGGTTCCCACCGGGGGCCGCTTCGTTTCCGCCTCAGTCGACGGTCGACGGTTGGACCAATATCGGACATCCATCCCTACGCCTTGAGAACGGACAATCCCGCGTCGTGGCCAGCGAAGGCATGTGCGCACCGCGAAACCAGGACACGACGCGCCGAAGCAGGCCATCGCCGCAACAACCGCGAATCGCAAGTGATGAAAGGAGGCCGCGAAGACCTCCGTACACGTCAGCCGGACATGCCTCGCATCCAGGCGCGACCGGTGAGTGCGGCGTAGGCCTTGAGATGGAGAGGGGATAGGACAGATAACGGGGCTGTTCACTCGAACCCTCGACCACCACCCTCCCCATGTGGTGCGCCTCATGGCATTCGACCAAGGCGCGCTTCCGATTCGGCCTACACGACCATGACCGAGACTACGAGACGATCGGAAGGCTCGCACGGACCGATCGGAAGCTGACGCCAGAGCCGAGCCCGGAGCCGAGCGGGCCTGGCCCGACCACTTGTCGAGGGACACTTCGAGAGGTTCTGATGCTTCAGGCGGGATCGCCCTGAACCGGAGGGCCGTGGCAATCCTTCCCGCCGGCTGATTCGGGAGTGAGGAGCTGCTTCGAGCGGCGCGCAGGCGGACACTACAGTGTGGAAATCGGCGGAATCGGCACGCTAGGGCACGTCTTCACTCGGCACATCGAGCGGGCGCTCGCTGCGCCAGACCCGCACGACACGCACGCGCTTCGGATCACGCCGATAGACGACACGAAATGGTGGTCGGATCAACTCGCGCAGAAGGGTCTGACCGAACTCGGGGACGATACGCCCCATGTCCGGATGGTCGGAGAGTGCCTCGATGCTCGCGACGATTTCACCGATCAGACGCTCACCCACCTCGGGCACGTCTTGTTCGGCGTACCAATCCCGTATCGATTCCAGATCGGCCAGTGCGGATTCCGCGAACCGAACGGCGACCCTGGCCACTTGGCTACTTCAGACCGAGCCGAGCCTTGGCCTCCACGAGCGACAGTTCTCGACCGGCCTCGAGGTCGGCGAGACCGGTAACGATCGCCCGCATGAATG
>JAZBPO010000086.1:0-4316 GCA_036351675.1 Pseudomonadales bacterium | reverse complement strand
GAGCAGCGCCGGTTCGAGCCGCACCAGGGCGGCCAGTTCGCGGATGCGTGCCTCGATCTCGCCGGCCGCGCGTTCGAGATGGCGCGCGAGCAGGCTCACGTTCTCGCGCGCCGTGAGATGCGGGAAGAGCCCACCCTCCTGGATGACGTAGCCCATGCGCCGGCGCAGTTCGAGGATGTTCGCATCGTTCAGCACCGTACCCTGCAACGCGACCTCGCCCGTGTCCGGCGTGATCAGGCCGAGCATGAGCCGCATCAGCGTCGTCTTGCCGCATCCGCTCGGGCCGATCAGCACCGTGGTCTGCCCCGCCGCGATCTCCAGATCGGTTGGCGCGAGCACCACGGCCTCGCCGTAGCGTTTGGAGACGTCGTGGAGGGAGAGCATGGGCCGGTTATACCAGTGCCGAGAGGGGGCGTCGTGGCAGAGCCACGGGCCGCGAGGTGTTGGCTCAGGAGCTGTCGCGACCTGGACTGCTGCCGTTGCGGTAGCGCGCTTTCAGTGACGTAATCGTTTGGAAGCGACCGGCCTCAATATCTGCCAGTCCCCGTTCGGCCTCCGCAAGCAGTGCGAGATAGACACGCTGACATTCTCGCTGATGTGAGAGGGGGGTCTGACCCTTGTCGCCTGTGCTCATGATCTAGCCGGTTGCGTGGCTGGTGAAAGGGGAGTGCTACACGAACCGCGCGACACGCTCCACGGCTTGCTGTGCATCCCACAGGAGCTTGCGGGCATCATCGTGCATAGAGATTACGGCGCTCGGCGGTGACGCGCTCCCGAAAGAACGGGTTGGTCAGGCTGGCGTCTGTCAGCAGGTCGACGGGCCTGCGGAAGAGCGCCACCAGACCCTCCTTGAGCGAGAAGAAAGCGCGTGCGTACTCTGCCGGTGCGACGTCATCGAACTCGACAAGGAAGTCCAGGTCGCTCACCTCGGGATCGAAGTCGCCCCTGACGGCTGATCCGAACACGTCCAATCGGCGTGCGCCGGCTTCTCGGCACAGAGTCTCGACGTCGCTGCGGTGTGGGTCGATGAGTGGGGTCATGACGGCTCCGCTGGGGATTATGCGGCGGGTCGGCTTGATGGTGAAGGGTCATCCGCGTCCCCGTGCCTTCGCGTTGTGTCGTGTTCTAGGCCCCGGCTTACTGGCGATCGCCCAGTGCTGCCTAGTCGACCGGGGCCTCGTACTGCTGGATGAGTCTCAGAAACTCCGCGCCGTACTTCT
Source organism: Pseudomonadales bacterium (assembly GCA_036351675.1). Classification (GTDB taxonomy): domain Bacteria; phylum Pseudomonadota; class Gammaproteobacteria; order Pseudomonadales; family Azotimanducaceae; genus JAZBPO01. Next base: position 3,096 of record JAZBPO010000086.1, on the reverse strand, counting down.
CGAGCTTGGCCTGACCGACGCCGCTGATGGCGAGCAGCGCCTCGTCGTCGCCGGGCTTCTCGCGCGCCATCTGCACCAGGGTGGCGTCGCCGAAGACGATGTAGGGCGGTTTGCCCTCGGCATCGGCGAGCTCCTTGCGCAGGCGGCGCAGGGCGTCGAACAAGGCCTCGTCGTAGGGGCCGTGCACGTCGGCCTTCGGGCGCCGCGTCTTCTTGACCTTCTCCTTGATGCGTGGTTTCGCGAGCTCGAGTTCGATCTCGCCCTTGAGCAGGGGGCGTGCGGCGGGGGTTAGCTTCAGCACCGAATACTGGGCGATGTCCTGCACGACGTAGCCGTGATGGATCAGCTGGCGGATGAGCGAGGTCCACTCGGTCTCGTTCCGCTCGGCGCCGATGCCGTAGGTGGAGAGCTGGTCGTGTCCGAGGCCGCGGATGCGTTCGGTGTCCGCGCCACGCAGGACATCGACGATGTGTTTGATCCCGAAGCGTTGCCCGACGCGGTAGACGCAGGAGAGGGCCTTCTGCGCATCCACCGTCGCGTCGAAGCGCTCGGGTGGATCGAGGCAGACGTCGCAGTTGCCGCAGTCGTCCGCCAGCGACTCGCCGAAGTAGCCGAGCAGCACGCGGCGGCGGCAGGTGACGGCCTCGGCGAGGCCCACCATCGCGTTCAGCTTGTGCAGCTCCACGCGCTGCTGCGCGGCGTTCTCGTTCGCCTCGATCAGCCGACGCGCCGTCACGACGTCCTGCGCGCCGTAGAGCAGCAGGGCCTCGGAGGGCAGGCCGTCGCGACCGGCGCGGCCGGTCTCCTGGTAGTAGCCCTCGATGTGCTTGGGCAGGTCGTAGTGCACGACATAGCGCACGTTCGGTTTGTCGATGCCCATGCCGAAGGCGACGGTGGCGACCACGATTTGGATCTCGTCGCGCAGGAAGCCCTCCTGCACCCGCGCCCGCTCCGCGGCGGGCAGTCCGGCGTGATAGGCGGCGGCAGGCAGGCCCTGCGCCTGCAGCTTGCCGGCGATCTCATCGACCCGCTTGCGCGAGAGGGCATAGACGATGCCGGCCTCATCCGCGCGTGTACCGAGGAAGCGCTGCAACTGCTCGAAGGGCTTGTGCTTCTCGAGCACGGTGTAGCGGATGTTCGGACGGTCGAAGCCGGTGACGAAGCGATGCGCCTCGCCGAGCTGCAGGACACGCACGATGTCATCGCGCGTCTGCGCATCGGCCGTGGCCGTGAGCGCGACCATGGGGACGCCCGGGAAGCGTTCGCGCAGTCGGCCGAGCGCCGCGTACTCGGGGCGGAAGTCATGACCCCACTGCGAGACGCAGTGCGCCTCGTCGATGGCGATCAGGGCGACGTCGATCTCGTCGAGGCGGTCGAGGAAGCCGCCGCCCGCGCCCTCACCGAGCAGGCGCTCGGGGCTGACGTAGAGCAGGTCCAACTCGCCGCGATGCAGGCGGGCGAGCACGTCACGCGCGGTCTGAGCGTCGAGCGAGGAGTTGTAGCAGGCCGCCGAAACGCCGTTGGCCAGAAGGGCGTCGACCTGATCCTTCATCAGTGAGATCAGGGGTGAGACGACGATGCCGACGCCTGCGCGATGCAAGGCCGGTATCTGATAGCAGAGCGACTTGCCCCCGCCGGTGGGCATGAGCACGAAGGCGTCCCCGCCGCCGATCAAGGCGTCGATGATCTCGTCCTGCTGCGGACGGAACTGCGCGTAGCCGAAGACCGAACGCAGGGTCTCGCGCGGGCTCATGAGATGAATGCGCGCGTGTGGATGTGTGCTGCCATGGAGCGCACGCTGTGGACAGTGCTAGGTGTCATAGGCGTCCTGAACTCTGCTCTGCTCGTGGGCGACTCCGAGCATGGCGGCGGTGGTGTGCAGGCGCCGGTCGCGTGTCCAGAGCCGCAGCCCTGGCGTGAGGTGCACCGCCGCCAGCAGATGGGCGTCCACATAGCCGATGCCGCGCCCCATGAGCATGTGACGCTCGATGAAGAACAACACCTCGTCATGCTCTGCCGCGGGCGCCTGCGGCAGGGTGCGCAGCAGGTGCAGCAACGCAGCGCGTTCGCGCAGGTGGCCGCAAGCCAACTCGCCAACGACGAAGGGGTGGCTTCGGACTCGCGTCGTGTCGAGCAGCCTCGCAAGTTCGGGGTCGCCGACCCGCAGGTGATCGATCCAGACCGAGGTGTCGACCAGTACCTCGTTGCCGTCCATGGCGTGCGTCCCTCGGGCTGCCGAGGTCAGACGGATTCGGGCCGACGCCGGGGCACCGGTTCCAACTGTCGCTCGCTCCCGCCGAGGCGGGCCAGGCGTCGCGCGCTCTCGCGCTCGATCAGGGCGCGCAGGCCTTCCCGCAGCAGGGCCGTGCGCTCGGTCATGCCGGTCATTCGCTGAGCTTCGGCCAGCAGCTCGTCATCGATATTGATCGTCGTGCGCATCGGTTGGGCCTCCAAAGCACTTTATCTAGCATCATATGATGCCTTTCGGTGTGCCTCAAGACCAGTGTGCCTCAAGATCGGTGTGCTCGCGCCTACCCCATCACCGCCCGCCGGAGCAGGTTCACGCCCAGCACCGTGAGCAGGATCAGCACCCCGAGGCGGAAGGCCGCCGGGTCGATGCGTCGCGAGAGCCGGCCGCCCAACCACATGCCGGCCGCCGCCGGCAGGGTCATGAGGGCGCCGAGCAGGGCGAGGGTCGGGGTCAGGAAGCCGATCGACAGGAAGGCGATGGTGAGCATGACGCCGACGACGAAGAAGAACAGGCCGAGGGCGGCCTTGAAGGCCTCGGGCTCGGCCTTGGCGGCAAGCAGGTACATGACCAGCGGTGGGCCGGTGACGGTGGTCAGCGAACCGAGGAAGCCGGCGGCGAGCCCGACGCCCGCCCCCGCGGGTCGGATGTGCGCGGGGGCGAGGTGCAGGCGCCAGCCCGCGAGTTGGGTGATGCAGAAGGCGAGGGTGACGGCGCCGACGGCGCCGATCAGCCAGCGTGGGTCCAGGGTCGCGGCGAAGGCCGCGCCGACGCCGATGCCTAGCGGCAGGGCGAGCAGCACCGGCGCGTACCCACGCCAGGTCTCGGCCACGCCGCGCCGCCCGCCG
>JAZBPO010000085.1:0-8775 GCA_036351675.1 Pseudomonadales bacterium | reverse complement strand
CGCGTGCGATGCGACCTCAGCCCCGGCGCCGGTTCTCCTGGACCTCGCCGGACACCCACACAGCTTCGGCGGGACACCCCGGCGGTCCGCGCACCCAGGCATCTGAATCAGTTGATGGAGTTGTGGGCGTTCACGTTTCCCGCGTCGGATGGGCGTCCACGGAATCACGTCGGTCGGATCATCGCGCGCGCCCTCGCCGGCGCCACCATTCCCGTGGTCACAGCGACATCGATCCGCCGCTGCGCCCGTGCCTGCTTCGAGACGATCCGCTGCGCGTGCCGTATCGGTGATCCATCAGCGCCACGGATGCGCCGGCGTGAGCACGCCGTGATTCCGGGCCAGGTTCGCCAGGGGATGCGGGACCAGCGCGGCGCGCGTCTTCAGAATCGCCTGGCCGCGTCCATTCGGGAGTGGAGCACACGCACGATCAGCACACCTTCGTCGCTTCGCACGTAGAAGATCGAGTGCGAACCGTGCTCGAAGCGACGCAGGCCCCTCGCGATCTGTTCGGCGCGCCGCCCCATCGCTTGATTGGCAGCGAGGCTGTCGAAGCATTCCTTCAGTTGGACGCGATAGCGCCGCGCCTGCTCGATGCCGAAGCGACCGATCGTGAATCCGGCGATCGCCTCGAGATCGGTCACAGCACGTCTGGAGAGGCGGTACTCAGCCATTCGACTCCTTGGCCCGCGCTTCAGCCGCTGCCCAGATCTCATCCAGAGTGCTGTCGCTCGGCCCGCTGACCAGGCCCTCCTCTATCGCGACCTTCAGCGCGCGTTCCCTTTCCTGCTCACGCCGGAGCAGGTCGCGGAGGTACTCGCTGTCATTGGTGAAGTCACCGTTCCTGACCTGCGCCTTGATCCACTCGTCCTGTGCGTCCGTCAGCGTGATGGTCTTGCGAACTGTCGCCATGAGGCGGTCTCCATCGTCATACGATCGGTGCAGTATCGCACACAGGGGGCCGGAGAAAGGCCGATCCGTGACGTCGCCGATCACCCGCAGTCGCCCACCAGCAGTGCGGGCACGCCGTGATCTCTATGCCGAACACGCGCCTCAGGCGTTCTGCCCGGCTTAGTGGCGCATCCGGTGCTCGGCTGGCGTACTCGTTGGGATCGTCGCGCCCGGCTGCCTCTATGCCACCTGGCCCGTAGCGGCGGAGGCATCGATCCGCCGCTACACCCCCGCCTGCTTCAGCTTCAGACCGATCCGCTTCGCATGCCTTCGGATGGTGTCGTAGGCACGGTCACGACCGTGCAGGGCGAATAGGGTGCGAGCCCTGGTCGATTGCCATGAGGTGCACCACATGGCGAGGGTGGTGGTCGAGGGTTCGAGTGAACAGCCCCGTTGTCTTTCCTGTCCCCGCGACCATCCCGCAGACAGGCAGGCTGAACTCCGCGCCGGCCTCATGGCCGATCGTGAGAGTGAAGCGCGCAGGGCGTGGCGCAGCACTTCGTCGTGAGTTGCTCCGTCCCGACCTCATCGGGCATCTCTCAGAGAGGCGAGTAGACCAGAGTGGCGTGGGCGCACGTTGCTAAAGGCTTGCTCCCGCAAGATGGCCGGCGTTGTGTGGTGGAGGCGCCAGCAATTGATGCGCTGTAAGGTGCGCCAAGGCATCGGATGGAGCATCGTGCTGTCATGAGGACGACCGTCACGATCGACGACGAACTCTATGAGCGAGCGCTCGAGCTCGCGGAGCCTGGAACCGGCAGGGCCGAGTTCTTTCGTGAGGCCATGGAGACCTTCGTGAGGGTTCAGGCGGCCAGACGTCTCGTCGCGTTGGGCGGCAAGGCACCGGGAATGAAGGAGATATCACGCCGCCGCGACGGCTCCGACGCGGCGTGAGCGTGCTCGTCGACACGTCGGTCTGGGTCGCGCATTTCAGACGACGCAGCGCTGAGCGAATTGATCCTTCGTGACGACGGTCTGGCGCACCCGATGGTGCTCTGCGAACTGGCCTGCGGGACTCCACCCTCACCCCGTGAACGCACCCTCGGCGATGTCGGTCTTCTCCGCAGCGCAAAGGTGGCGACCTGGTCCGAGATCCGTGAACTCATCGAGCGCGAGCGGCTCTACGGACTTGGCTGCGGGCTGGTCGATATCGCGCTGCTGGCCTCCACGCTACTGACCTCGGGCGCGTCGCTGTGGACGCTCGATCGGCGACTCGAGAAGTTGGCGGCCCGCTTCGGCGTGGCTTACGCGCCGCGATGAAACTCCTAGTGAAACTCCGTGGACACTCCTGCCAATTGCTCCACTAACTCGATCGCCTGCATGCGAACAGAGCGGTCGCAAGGCTGTCCGTCAGCATCGCGGTTCGGCACTTCACGTCAGCTGTCGCTGCGTGTTTCCGGGGGAAGGAGGCGTCGTCGCTCGCTTCGGCAGATGCAGGCGACTCGTACATGTGCCGGGTCGCTTCGATAGACGAGTCGAAACGGGGGGCGGATCAGTTCTCGTGGAAGTGTCTGTCCGAACTCGCGGACGATCGCCCCATGGCGGGTGCTGCTCGCGCACCGCTCCATTGGCCGCGCAAGCCCGATCCCGCGCAGCAGCAGGCGCGATGTGCCGAAGAAGCGGCGCCTTTCAGGACCGGCTCCCTGCGGGCAGGGACCCGGCACCCGTTCAGGCGCGGATCTGGATGAGTGCCTCGCCCGGCGTCACCCGGTCCCCCTTGTCCGCGTTCACGGAGACCACGTTGCCGGCCACCGGTGCCTGCAGCTCCGTCTCCATCTTCATGGCCTCGATGATGAGCACGGGCTGACCCGCCTCCACCGTGTCGCCCTCGGCGACCAGGACGTCGACGATGTTGCCCGGCATGGTCGGCGTGACGTCCCCCTCCTCGGTGGCAGGCGGGCGTCCACCGCTCGCCGCGTCCGGGGCGTACTCACCGAGCGACTCGAACACCACCTCCTCGGGTACGCCGTCGATGGTCATGTAGAAGTGGCGCTTGCGTTCGCCCTTCAGGCCGACGCCGGTGACGTTGACCCGGAACTGCTCGCCGTGGACGTCGATGAGGAACTCCGTCGGTACGGAGGAGGGCGGCGCGGCGTCGCCGGCACTCGGCGGCGGCAGCAGCGCCTCGGCCTCGAGCGTGCCGGCGGCGCGGCCTTCGAGGAACTTGCGCCCGACCTCCGGGAACATGGCGTAGGTGAGCACGTCCTCCTCGGACTGCGCGAGTTCACCGATCTCCTCGCGGAGCGCGTCCAGCTCCGGGGCGATGAGGTCCGCGGGCCGGACGTCGATCGGCGCCTCGGTGCCGATGGCGCGCTGGCGCAGCTCGGCGTTCACGGCAGCCGGCGCGGCGCCGTAGTGACCCTGGAGGTAGCGCTTCACCTCGTTGGTGATGGTGGCGTAGCGCTCGCCGCCGCCGATGACGTTGAGCACGGCCTGGGTGCCGACGATCTGCGAGGTCGGCGTCACCAGGGGCGGGTAGCCGAGATCCTCGCGCACGCGGGGGATCTCCTCGAACACGGCCTGGATGCGGTCGAGGGCGCCCTGTTCGCGGAGCTGGTTGGCGAGGTTCGACATCATGCCGCCGGGGACCTGGTTGATCTGGACCGCCACGTCTTCCTTCGTGAAGGGGCTCTCGAACTGGTGGTACTTCTCGCGCACGTTCAGGAAGTAGAGGCCGATGCGGCGCAGCTGCTCGAGGTCGAGGCCCGTGTCGCGCTCCGTGCCGCGGAAGGCGGCCACCATGGCCTCCGTGGCGGGGTGGCTGGTGCCGTTCGCGAAGGCGGAAATGGCCGTGTCGATGACGTCCGCGCCGGCCTCGACGGCCTTGAGCTGACACATCTGTGCGAGGCCCGAGGTCGCGTGGCTGTGGAAGTGGACGGGCAGGTCCACGGTCTGCTTCAGGGCGCGGACGAGGTCGTAGGAGGCCCCCGGCGTCAGCAGGCCCGCCATGTCCTTGATGGCGATCGTGTCGCAGTCCATGGCCACGAGCGCCTTCGCCATCTCCACGAAGGTCTCCGTGCCGTGCACGGGACTCGTGGTGTAGCAGAGCGTGCCCTGGGCGTGCGCGCCCGCGGACTTCACGGCGGCGATGGCCGTCTCGAGGTTCCGCACGTCGTTGAGCGCGTCGAAGATGCGGAACACGTCCATGCCGTTCGCGACCGACCGTTCCACGAAGGCGCGCACCACATCGTCGCCGTAGTGACGGTAGCCGAGCAGGTTCTGGCCCCGCAGCAGCATCTGCGTGCGGGTCTTCGGCAGTGCCGCCCGCAGCTTGCGCAGGCGCTCCCAGGGGTCCTCCGCGAGGAAGCGCACGCAGGCGTCGAAGGTGGCGCCGCCCCAGCATTCGAGGGACCAGTAGCCGACGGCGTCGAGCTCGCTGCAGATCGGCAGCATGTCCTCCGTGCGCATGCGGGTCGCGATGAGCGACTGGTGCGCGTCTCGCAGGATGAGGTCGGTGACGCCGAGAGGCTTGGCGGGCGGATTCATGGTGCGTCCCTCCTTCAGAGGCCGGCGCTGGCGGCGATGGCGGTGGCGACGGCGAGCGCCACCTCCTGCGGTCGGGTCTTCTCCGAGTACTTCGTGAGCTCCGGGTGGCGTGCCAGATAGCCCGTGTCGAAGCGGCCGGACCGGAACTCGGGCTCGTCGAGGATCTCGGCGTAGAAGGGCGCGGTGGTCTTAACGCCCATCAGGCGCATGTCGGCGAGCGCGCGCTTGCCGCGATCGAGGGCCTCTTCCCAGGTCAGGGCCCAGACGATCAGCTTCAGGCACATGGAGTCGAAGTGCGGCGGGATCGTGTAGCCCGTGTAGATGGCCGTGTCCGTGCGCACGCCCGGACCGCCGGGGGCGTAGTAGCGGGTGACGCGGCCGAAGCTCGGCAGGAAGTCCTGCTTCGGATCCTCCGCGTTGATGCGGAACTGGATCGCGAAGCCGCGCATGGCGACCTCTTCCTGACGGATCGACAGGGGCAGGCCGGCGGCGATGCGGATCTGCTCCCGGACGATGTCGAGGCCCGTGATCTGCTCCGTGATCGTGTGTTCGACCTGCACGCGCGTGTTCATCTCCATGAAGTACACGGCCTGGTCGACGACGAGGAACTCGACGGTCCCCGCGTTCTCGTAGCCCACGGCCTTCGCCGCACGCACGGCGAGATCGCACACATAGCGACGCTGCTCCGGCGTCAGCTGGGGTGAGGGCGCGATCTCGATGAGCTTCTGGTTGCGGCGCTGGATCGAGCAGTCACGCTCGAAGAGGTGGACCGCCTCGCCCTGCGCGTCGGCGAGGATCTGCACCTCGATGTGGCGCGGGTTCACGATGCACTTCTCGAGGAACACCTCGGCGGAACCGAAGGCCTTGGTCGCCTCGGACACCACCCGGTCCCAGGCATTGCGTAGCTCGCGCTCGTCGTCGCAGCGGCGGATGCCGCGACCGCCGCCGCCGGAGGTCGCCTTGAGCATGACCGGGTAGCCGATCCGGGCGGCCTCGCTGACGGCCTCGTCCAGCCCGGAGAGGTTGCCATCGCTGCCTGGCGTCACCGGCACGCCGGCGTCGACCATCGCGCGACGCGCCTCCGTCTTGTCGCCCATGCGCCGGATCACCTCGGCCGCGGGGCCGATGAAACGGATGCCCCGGCGCGTGCAGATCTCGGCGAGTTCCGGGTTCTCGGAGAGGAAGCCGTAGCCCGGGTGGATGGCGTCGCAGCCGGTCTCGACGGCGAGATTCACGATGCGGTGCGGGTTCAGATAGCCGCCGACGGGATCCTCGCCGATGAAGTGAGCCTCGTCGGCGCGCTTCACGTGCAGCGCGTAGCGATCCGGTTCGGTGAAGATGGCAACGGAGCGGATGCCCATCTCGGCGCAGGCGCGGATGACGCGGACCGCGATCTCGCCCCGATTGGCGATGAGGATCTTCCTGAACATCGGTACCCGTCCCGGTGTCGATGCGGGGAATGCTGAGCATGCGGTCGACGGTACCTCGGGTGAAATCGATTATCCTGCGCTCTGCCATAAGCATTTGGTTATGAATCGATGGACCCCCTCGACGAGATCGGCTTCCGGGGCCTGCCCGTTACCCTGCGTCAGCTTCAGGTGTTCCTGGCCGTGTGCGCCGAGGGCGGCTTCAGCCGGGCCGGCGAGCGCCTCGGCCTGTCCCAGCCCGCCGTGAGCGCGCAGATCCGCCAGCTCGAGAAGGTGATCGGGCACCGGCTCGTCGAGTTCGTCGGCCGCGCCTTCTATCTGACGGCCGAGGGGGAGGCCATGCGGGAGGCGGCGCGCGACGTGCTCGGCCGCCTCGACACGGTGCGCCACGAGCTCGCGGCGCTCGACGGTGCCGTACGCGGTACGCTGCGGATGGTCGTGGTGTCCTCGGCGCAGTACTTCGCGCCGCATCTGCTCGGGGCCTACATGCGCAGCTACCCGGGCGTGGACGTCCGCATGCGCGTCGCGAACCGCTACACGGCGCTCGACCGACTCGAACGCAACGAGGACGACCTCGCGATCATGGCGCTCGTGCCCGAGGAGCGCGCGCTCGAACTGCTGCCCTTCCTCGACAACGAACTGCATCTCGTCGCCGGCGCGGAGCACCCACTGCTCCGGCGGCGCCTCGAGCTCGAGGATCTCGCCGGCGAGCGCATGCTCGTGCGCGAACCGGGCTCGGGCCTGCGCCGGGCCCTCGAGGACGAACTCGACCGGCACCGGCTCACGCTCACGGACATGCTGGAGCTCGGTTCCACGGAAGCGCTGCGTGAGGGGGTGCGTGCGGGGCTGGGCATCGCGCTCCTGCCGCGCCACGCGATCCACCGTGAGCTCGCCGCCGACGAGGTCGTCGCGCTCGACGTCGCAGGTTTCCCGATCCGGCGCAGCTGGTGTCTCGTCCACGCCCGCGGCAAGGCGCTCAATCCTGCGGCGGAGCGCATGAAGCAGTTCGTCGCGGAGCGCCTCGACGGCCTTGCCGCGCTCCTCGACGCCCGCCCCTTTCCCGAGCCGTCGACGCGAGCGTCCGGCGGGAGGCCCTGAGCCCCGGCGAAGCGGCTCAAGTTTGCCGCTCGCCCGCCGACGAATCTGCTCGTGAACGCGTCCTCGCGGGCGCCGGGGTCGCAATCCCGGTCCTTCGTACTCCTCCCGAGGCGGGTGGTCGATCTTGCTCAGCTCCGAGAACAGTGTGTCCGCGGACCCGGCGCGGGCCCTCGCGGAACTCCCGTCTCGCCCCGACTGGCGCGAGCGCCTGCTGCAGGCCCTGCTCGCGGGTCTGGGGACGGTCTCGCTGCCGATCCTCGTCAACGAAGTGCTCTATCGCGACGATTGGCTGATCCCGACGCTGGGCTGGAGCCTGCTGCCGACGCTCTGGTTGCTCGGGAGGCGGGTGCCCTTCGTCTGGCGCGCCGGATTCTTCCTCGCGATGATCCTCCTGCTCGGCGCCTGGGCCGCCACCAGCGCCGGCCTCATGGGCTCCGGTCGCATCTTCATGGGGGCTTCGGTGATCGTCGGCGGTCTCCTGTTCGGGCGCGGCGTCGGTATCGCGCTGTTCGTCGCGGGCTGCCTGTTCACGAGCGGCGTCGGCTACGCCGCGGTGACCGGTCAGCTCCTCTTCGCGCCCCCCTTCGACACAGCGGCGAACACGGCGGCGCTCTGGATCAGCCATGTGGGCACCTTCGTGATCGCCGTCGGGACACTGCTCACGGCGGTGCTCTACGTCATCGAGACGCTCGAGGGTCTGCACGACGACCTGCGCCGCGAGGTCCGTGAGCGCGAGGCGCTGGAGCGCGCGGAGCGCGAATCGGCGCGCAACATCCGCTTCCTGGCCGCGAACGCCGGCGACGTCTTCTGGACCATGGACCTCGATCTCAATCTCACCTTCGTGAGCGAATCGGTCGAGCGCATGCATGGCCTGACCGCTGACGAGGTGTTGGGGATGGGCCTCGCTGCCTTCTCGACCAGGTCGCGCGAGTCGCTCCGAGAACTCATCGCCGCCGGTCTCGCGCGCGAGGGCAAGGCCGATCCGAATCGCCGGCTGCGCCTGGAGACGCGGCTGACCACGAAGGACGGCAGCGGCGTCGACGTCGAGATCAACGTCGGCTTCCTGCGCGACGACGACGGCAAGCCCATCGGCGTCATCGGCGTCAATCGCGACATCAGCGATCGGCGCCGTCTCGAGTCGGCCATGGACTCGGTCATCCGTGGCACGCGCCGCTCGGGCGACGGGGACTTCTTCGACGCGCTCACCGGCAATCTCGCGGAAGTGCTCGACGTCCGCATCGTGCTGATCGCGACGCTCGCCGACGATGATCGGCTGCGCTGCATCTCCGTCTACCGCGACGGCCGTCACGTCGAGGACGAGGGCTACGCCCTCGCCGGGACCCCCTGCGAGGTCGTGCTCGCCGAAGGCGTGTGCAACTGCCGCTCCGGCGCCGGGGAACGCTTCCCCGATGCGCGGAGTCTGGTCGCTTCCGGCGTCGAGAGCGTCGTCGGCGTACCGCTCCTCGACGCGGAGGGGCAGCGCATCGGCGTCCTCATGTGCCTCGACGACGCGCCCATGGACCAGCCACGGCTGACCGAGGATCTGCTCACGATCTTCTCCGCCCATGCCTCCCTCGAACTCTCGCGCCAGCACGCGGAGGAGGAGCGCGAGACGATCCGGCGCCAGCTCGAGCAGTCGCAGAAGCTCGATTCGATCGGCCAGCTCTCCGGAGGCATCGCCCACGACTTCAACAATCTGCTGGTGGTGATCCAGGGCTACGCGGAACTCGCCGAGTCGAGCGCGGACGATCCGGAGACGCTCGAGGACAGCCTGCTCAACATCCGCGCCGCGACGGATCGCGCGGCCGCGCTGACCCGT
>JAZBPO010000084.1:0-21802 GCA_036351675.1 Pseudomonadales bacterium | reverse complement strand
GCGCGTGCGCAGCGGGCGCTCCGGCGCCGCGCGCTCCGGCCGGTGCAGCACCAGGTCCGAACTGCGCGTCGGCCCCGACGCGGGTACGGCGGTGACCGCGATGCGCGCGCGAGGCAGGTGCAGCCGGCCGCGGATGTCGAGCACGTCGCGCTCGAGGCGGGCCTCCAGCTCGGGCGACACCCACAGCGCGAGATCCGGCAGCGCGACGACCTGCGCATCGTGGCCGGCGACCGCCAGCGAGGCCGTGAGGCCTCGGGGTTCCGCATAGTCCGCGCTGCCGTCCAGGGTCAGCTCGGCCTCGTCGACCATGAGCACACCGCGCAGGCGCACGCCGTCGCGGGCCGTGCCCTGCACCTCAAGATCGCGGATCGCCAGGGCGCGCCCGAGCGTCGGCACGAAGGCCTCGCCGGCGGCGTCCAGCCGGCCTTCGATGATCGGGTCCTCGGCGCTACCGCGGATCTCGAGACGGCCTGCGACGCGCCCCTCGGGCGCACTGAGTGCCGGGACGAGGGGTCCGAGGAAGGCGAGATCGTCGATCGCGAGGTCGGCCTGCAGATCGAGATCGTCGTAGCGATTCGCGGCGAGATCGGCGCGCAGCGTGCCATCGAGCTCCGCCGTGCCTGCTGCCTCGAAGCGCAGGCTGGCCGTTCCGGTGACACGATCGCCCGCGCGCTCGAGTGCGAGTTCGCCCGAGGTCAGGCGATCCGAGAAGAGCGCCTCGACGGACGCCGGATCGCGCAGGGACAGCTCGGCTCCGCGGCTCGTCAGCGCCAGGGTCTGGCGCTCACCATCCAGCGTGGCTCGACCGGAGAGGGTGCCGTCGATGCCGAGCGCGGCCGGGAGCCAGCGGGCGAGGCGTCTGAAGGGCAGATCGTCCAGGCGCAGCGCCAGGCCTTCGACGTCGACCGGCGCATCCACCGGGAACAGGACCCGCAGCGGTTCCGCACACAGGTGTGCCTCGCCGGAGGCGAGACAGCTGGCGTCGAGCTCGATGCTGCGGCCATTCCGGTCCAGGACGAGCCCGGTCGGCGCCTCGAGGGACCAGCGCCCGAACGTCGCGGTCTCCAGCACCATCGCATCGAGACGGCTCCGCAGCGTTCCGAGCGCCGCGTCGACGTCGAGCGCCATGCTCAGGTCGAGCGTGTCCGCGCCGAGTTCGCCGTGGAGCTGCGTCGCGATCGCGGCGACCGGGCCGTTCGCGTCGAGCCGCAGGCGGAGCGGCTGCGGAATGGCAGGATGCGAGAGGGCATCGGCGTCGAGGCGCAGCCGCAGCGGCTGGCGGGCATCGGTGCCGAGCGTGCCGTCGATCTCGAGCATGCCGAGGCGCAGTTCATCGAGGCCGATTTCGTCGGCGCGCCCGTCGATGGTCAGCGTCGGCGCCGACCGGTCGCCGGCGAGCCGCGCCCTCAGTCGTGCCCGGCCCGTGAGCGTGCCGCCGATCTCCGCGAGCGTGGGCGCGTCCAGGTTCAGGTCGAGATCGAGCTCGTCCGTCGCGCGGCCGTGGATGCCGAGCCGGTTGCCGCCGAGGCGAAGCTCGAGGTCCAGCGCCTCGGCGCCGAGGGGCGCCCCGAGCCGCAGCCGCGCGGCGCCGTCGAGCGCCAGGTCCTGCTCGTCGAGGCGGCCCACGAGGGTCAGGTCCTCGACGGCGATCGCCGGCGCCTCGGCGAGCGGCGCCGGCATGGAGACGTCGGCCCGTGCCTCGAACCGCAGGGCGCGTTCCGGTAGCCAGCGGGTCGCTTCCCGGACGGACAGCTCGAGCGTGGCGGCGGTCGCGAAGTCGGCGAGCTGTGTCCTGCCCTCGGCGGCGAGTTCGAGCGCCGGCGCGGTCGCGACGAGGTCGAACTCGATACGCTCCGCATCGAGCGTGGCGCCGGCGCGCCCGGTGACGCGCAGATGCCCGCCCGCGAGCGGGTCCGCGAGCTCGAAGTCCGCGTCGGCGTTCAGTTCGGCGGCCGACGGATCTCCGGCGGCGTCGACGCGCGCGCGCAGCAGGCGCACGTCTCCGAACGCCAGCGCGTCGCCGACCGTGAGCTGCGCGCGGAAGCGGCCGGCGGACAGATCGTCGCTCGCGAGGGTCGCGTGCACGGGCCAGGGATCGAGCAGGTCGACCTCGGCCTGTGCCTGACTCAGATCGCCCTCGGCCTCGAGCGCGACTTCGAGCCGCTCTCCATCCGGCGGGGCGAAGGTGACGCGCAGGTCCGTCGACCAGGGGAGCGTGGGCGCGAGGGCGAGTGCGCCGCCGCCGAGCGCTCGCAGCGTGCCGCGCTCCGGATCCCGGACGGCCAGGTCCATGCTGTGGATGGTGATGTCTCTGGCCCGGGCGACGGCGCTGGCCGTGACGTCCAGCCGCAGCGCCTCGGTGCCGGCGACGCCGAGCAGTGCGCCGTCGCGCAGATCGAGTTCCTCGAGACGCAGGACCAGCGGCAGCTCGAAGCCTGCGAAGGCCTCCCGCGGGGCCTCCGTGGCCGCGCGGTCCCCGAGCCTGAGTCGCGGCTGCTCCAGCGCCAGGCGCTCGACCAGGACCTCACCCCGCAGCAGGGCTGCCGGTTCCCAGCGCAGGCGCAGCGCGGCGATCGTGACGCCGGCCTCGGGAAGGCTCAGGCCCTGCAGCTCGAGCGTGCCGAGGAGCGACCCGTCGGCCGCCTCGACGGAGCCGCCTGCCGCCGCGAGCAGTCGGTGCAGGACGAGATCGCGCACCGGCGGCGTCGCGAGGGCGGCGAGCAGGGCCAGCGGCAGCCCGAGCACGACCAGCAGGACGAGGAGCGTGCGCCGCATCATCGGAACAGCGTCCCGACGCCGACGTGGAGGCGCAGTTCCCGACTCGGATCGTCGAGGGGCACGGCGAGATCGATGCGCACCGGGCCGATCGGCGAGCGCCAGCGCAGACCGGCGCCGACGCCGGTGACCCAGGGGTCGTCCGCCTCGTTGAAGGCGCCGCCGCTGTCGACGAACAGGGCGCCGGACCAGCGGCCACGCAGGACGCGCTCGAACTCGGCGCTGCCGACGACGAGATGGCGACCGCCGCGGACCTCGCCGTTCGCGGCGAGGGGGCCGACGTCGTCGAGTCCGTAGCCGCGGATCGAGCGATCGCCGCCGGCGAAGAAGCGCACGGAGGCGGGCAGCGTCGCGATGGACGGCGTCCAGGTGGTGCCCAGCTCCGAGCGCAGCAGGACCCGGCTGCGGCGCCCGGCGGCGAGGGCCAGCTCGGTCTGGAAGCGCAGCTGCAGGAAGTCCGTGGTCGAGACGGGCGTCGCGGTGCCGCGGATGCTGGCCTGCGCCTGCCAGCCCAGCTCCAGCGGTTCGAGGGCCGTGCGGCGCGTACGATCGAGGGCCAGACCGACGATCGCGAGGCGCGCCGTCTCGTCGTCGAGGGCGACCTCGAAGCGCTCCCGCGAGAGGTCGAGGAACTGCGTCAGGCGCGTACCGAAGGGGCCCTGCTGCACACGACGTACGCTGGCGCTGATCGTGTCGGCTTCCACCGTGTCCGTCCGCTCCGCCGTGACGCCGGCCTCCAGGTACAGCCAGGGGTCGCGCCGGCCCTGGAGCGGCAGTCGGTACTCGCCGCGCAGGCTCGACAGGACCGGTGAGGCGCGGAGTTCCGTGCCGGCCTGATGTCCGCGTCGATTCAGGAAGCGGTTCTCGTAGCCCACCTCGGCGCGTGGGCCGATGTCCGTCGCGAAGCCGACGCCGCCGCCGACACGATGGCGTTTGCGCAGACGCAGCGCGGCGTCGAGCGCGACCGTGGCGTCCGGGCCCGGGCGCGAGCGCAGGTCGACGGTGTCGACGTAGCCCGAGGCGAGCAGGCGCCGCCGCAGCTCGCCGACGTCCGCGAGGGACCAGGGCGCGCCCGGCTGCCAATCCAGGAGGCGTTCGACGATGTCGTCGTCGAGGCGGTCCGGTTCGACGTCGAGGCGCAGCGAAGAGAGATGGTGCAGCCGCCCCGTCTCGAGGACGAGGGCCACGTCGGCGACGCCGGCTTCCGGCCAGGCGTCGATGCGATTCACCTCGTAGCGCGCCGCCAGGTAGCCGAGGGCCAGGGCCCGTTCGTGCAGCGCGCGCTTGAAGGATTCGTAGCGGGCCTCGTCGAGTCGGTCTCCCGGGACCAGGGTCGGTCGCGCGAGCAGCGGCGCCAGCGCCTCGCGGCCCTCGCCCCGGACCTCTACCTCGACGCTGCGCAGCCGCGTCTCCGGCCCCGGTTGCACCTCGACTTCGATCAGCCAGCAGTCGCCTTCGCTGTGCTGGCGCACGGCGATCGTCGGCGCCAGCAGTGCACGGTCGCGGAGCCGCTCCCGGATCGCCACCTCGAGGCGACCGCTGCGGAAGCGGACCGCCCAGGGGGCCGCTGCGCAGTCGAGATCGCGCACGCCCGCCGCGTCGATCGCCTCCTCCGCGAGGCCGTCGTCGATGCCGTCGACGCGCACGTCCACGGCGCCGGCGGGACTCGCGGCGAGCGCCGCTGCGGCGAGGCCTGCCAGCAGCCGCGCGAGGGCGCGCCGGCCCGGCGCGAGCCCCCGCATCCGGCGCGGGGAACTCATCGCGGATCCGCGGCGCGGCGGGCGAGCGGCAAGGAAGCGGCCTCCGGCCGCGCGTCCTCGTGCCAGGGGAAGCTGCGGTAGTCGAAGGTGCCGGAGAGACTCGGTTTGACCACGTCGAAGTAGGGCGAGAGATCGAAGTCGCGCGGCGTGACGAAGCTGTGGTGGCGCGGCCGGAAACGCGGACCGTCGGGATGCTCCTCGGTGACGGAGGGCAGGATCGGATAGCCGACGCTCTGGAAGCAGCGGGCGATGAGCGTGGAGCAGATGGCGCGCGTGGGTTCGCCCGAGCCCAGCGCCATGAGCCGACGCCGGAAGCGCGCCGGCACCGGCGGTTCGGGCAGCAGCCAGCGCGCCAGGTCGATGACGTTGCGGAGGTCGTACTGCTGACCGATGGACTCGACGGCGAAGCGCAGCACGCGCTCCACGTCATCCGGGGCCAGCTCCGCAGGGCGGCAGATGCGCACGTTGTAGAGCGCGTACTTCGACAGCGGGACGGCGCAGACGCCGTCGCGCATGTCCGCCTCGAGGAGCACGGCCGGCTCTCCGTCGACGGTGCTGCCGCCGGCATCGCCGACGTAGAGGGCGGAATGGGACCAGGTGGACTGGGTGAGGTACTTGATGCCGGCGGAGATCTTCGAGGAGCCGTCCACGAGGAGCACGTCGCAGGGGCGGAGCTCCGCCTGCCAGGCCCGTTCGCCGACGACCGCCGGGGGCCGCAGGTCGGGCCGCGGTCGCACGAGATAGGCGGCGATGGCCTCGCCGAGGCGCTGCAGCAGACTGCGCACGGTCCGTTCCGTTCAGCGGAACGCCAGCTCCACGACTTCGGTGAAGGTGCTGACGTAGTGGATGTCGAGACCCGCGACGACGTGTGCGGGTATCTCGTCCACGTCGCGGCGATTCGCGTCGGGCAACAGCACGGTCCGCACGCCGAGCCGTCGCGCCGCGATCAGCTTCTCACGGATGCCACCGACCGGGTACACCTGTCCCGTGAGCGTGAGTTCTCCGGTCATGGCGAGGTCGCGCTTCGGTCTTCGGCCCGTCGCCAGGGAGACGAGAGCCGTCGCCATGGTGATGCCGGCGCTGGGTCCGTCCTTCGGCGTGGCGCCTGCGGGCACGTGCACATGGAGCATGGCGTCTTCGAAGAAGGCCGGGTCGGCGCTGTAGCGCCGACCCTCGGCGGCGACGTGGTCGAGGGCGATCTGCGCCGATTCACGCATGACCTCGCCGAGCTGGCCCGTGAGCTTGAGCCCCCGTGTCCCGCCGTGCACGCGGCTGACCTCCACGGGCAGCGTGGCGCCCCCCATGGCCGTCCAGGCGAGCCCCGTGACCACGCCGACGCCCTGCAGGCGCGACTCCTCGCGGAAGAGCGGCTGCCCGAGATAGGCCTCGACGTCCTCGCTGCGCACCGTCACCGGGGCCACCTCGCCACGCAGGAGCTTCATGACCGCCTTGCGGACGACCGTGCCGAGCTGCTTGTCGAGGCGCCGGACGCCAGCCTCGCGCGCGTAGCCGTCGACGATCTTCCTGAGCGCCGCCTTGTGGACGCGCAGCTGGTTCTTCTTCAGGCCGGCCCGCTCGAGCTGCCGGGGCAGCAGATGGTTGCGTGCGATCTCCAGCTTCTCGTCCGCGAGATAGCCCGAGAGATGGATCACCTCCATGCGGTCGAGCAGCGGCGGCGGGATCGTGTCGAGCTGGTTCGCCGTGCACACGAACAGCGTCTTCGAGAGATCGACGTCGAGGTCGAGATAGTGATCGTGGAAGTTCGCGTTCTGTTCCGGATCCAGGACCTCCAGCAGTGCCGAGGCCGGATCGCCCTGATAGCTGGCGCCGATCTTGTCGATCTCGTCGAGCATGATCACGGGATTGGCCGTACCGGCCTCGCGCAGGGCGCGGATGAGCTTGCCCGGCAGGGCGCCCACGTAGGTGCGCCGGTAGCCCTTGATCTCCGCCTCGTCGCGCATGCCGCCCACGGAGAAGCGATAGAAGCGCCGGTCCACGGCGTCCGCGATGGCACGGCCGAGCGAGGTCTTGCCGACGCCGGGGGGACCCACGAACAGCAGGATCGAGCCGCCGACGTCGCCTTTCATGAGGCCCAGGCCGAGGAACTCGAGGATGCGCTCCTTGATGTCGTCGAGGCCGTCGTGGCTCGCGTCGAGGCGGCGCGCGGCGCTCTCGAGGTCCTTCGAGTCCTCGCTCGTGACGCCCCAGGGCAGGTCCGTGGCCCACTCGAGCCAGTTGCGGACCACGCCGTACTCGGGCGAGCCCGACTCGAGCATGGCGAGGCGGTCGAGCTCCTCCTCGATGCGCTTCGCGGCGGCCTGCGTCGGGGTCTTCTGCGCGAGGCGCTCGCGGAACTCGTCGATCTCCGCGGTACGGTCGTCCTTGGTGATGCCGAGCTCGCGCTGGATGAACTTCAGCTGCTCCCGGAGCAGTGCCTGGCGCTGATTGGTGGAGATCTCCGCTTCGACGTGGGCGCGGATCTCCTGCTGCGTGCGGGCGATGCCCACCTCGCGCTGGAGCAGGGCGAGGACGCGCTCGAGGCGTGGCAGCAGCGGCAGGGTCTCGAGGACCTCCTGGAGTTCATCGCGCGAGGAGGTCGTGAGGCTCGCGGCGAAGTCCGCGAGCATGGCGGGTTCGTTGGGGTTCGAGCGCGCGAGGAACACCTTGAGCTCCTCGCCGTAGAGCGGATTGAGGGGCACGAGTTCCTTGATGGTGTTGATGATCGCGACGGCGTAGGCGCGGACCTCGTCGACATGTTCCGGCGGCGCTTCGGCACGCTCCGGGTGGTAGCGTACCTGCGCCGCGAGAGGCAGGGTGCTGGACAGCCAGCGGCGCACGCTGAAGCGCTGGACGCCCTCCAGCAGAACGTGCAGCTGGTCCTCGTCGCGGTGGACACGGTGGATACGGCAGGCCGTGCCCATCTCGTGCAGGTCCGCGGCCGTCGGTCGCTCCTCGACCGCGCCGCGCGTGGCGATCACGCCGATCACGTTGTGCCCGCGTTCGCGCACGGCCTCGAGGGTCGGTTGCCAGAGCTCCGCGTTCATCAGCAGCGGGAAGCCCTGGCCCGGGAAGATCGGCCGCGTCTCCTGCGGCAGTACGTGGATGACGCCGGGCAGGGCATCGCGGGGAAGGATGATGCCGCGGTTCTCGCTCCGACCGGCCTCGCCGAGCGATTCGCCGCTGTCGTGCTCGATGTCCATGGGCGCCTCCGAATTCCGCGAGGAAGTCACATAGGGACCCGGCACCTCGATTTCAAAGGGTCTACCAGAACTCCGTGCCGGGCTCGCCCTTGAAGGGGCCGCGGATGCCGGGGGTGATCCAGCCGCCGTAGAACTGTCCCGGCTGTGGCGTGACGCGGTGTTCCCCGACCCAGCAGGCGTCCATCGGTGCCGCGTACATCGACAGGTGCCCGGCGAGGGCCGCGTAGCTCGGTGTCGGTTCCGGATAGCGCCAGGCACAGCGCGGCGCCCGCGCGGCGCCGACGACGACGTCGAAGTACTCCGCGACGCCCTTCCACTCGCAGAAGGAGCGCCCGGGGCAGGCCACGAAGGCCTCCGGGTCCGCGTCCTCGAAGGGCAGGTAGTAGGTGGGCGGATGGCTCGTCTCCAGCATGCGGAGCGCGGCCGTCGTGTCGACGATCACGCGGCCGCCGAACTCCACCCGGACGCGCTCGGGCACGGGCTCGAGGCGCGGTGGCCGGGGATAGTCCCAGACCGATTCCTCCCCGGGGCCGACGGGTTCGGGCTCAGGACGTCGACGCATGCTCATTCCTCCACGGTGAAGGCGACGGGCGTACGCAGGGGAGCGGGCGGCGCGAGGCCCTCGTCCGGGCGGCCGATCATCTCGTCGTAGGCCGAGGCGTGCACGAGCCAACCTCGCTCGAGGCCGGCGCGGCCGAGGGCATGGCTCGCGGCATGGACGCTCGGGAAGCGCAGGGCACGTTCGCTGCGAGCGGGTGTCAGCAGCTCGTCCCCGACGTGCACCACGTAGACGACGCCCTCCACGGAGTGGATCTCGGGTTCAGGGCAATCGCCGCGGGCGGCGCGGCGCTTCAGTTCGGACAGGGTCACGTGACCAGCTCCTCGCGGATGGGCCGCCCGTGCGGGGACGAAGGTAACACTAGTCCGCCTCGGGCGGTGCCTGCGCCTCCGCGAGCAGGGCATCGAGGGCCTCGAGCTGCCGCCGGCGCCAGGCGAGCTCGATGCGGCGCCGGCCGGCCGTTCCCGCGTCGCCCTCCCGGGCGTCCTCGAGTTCGGCGAGATCCGCGGCGAGCTGCTTCCTTTCCTGCACGAGTTCCGCGATGCGTGCGGCGCTCTCGGCCTTGTCGAACATGATGCGCTCGGCGTCCGCCGTCGCCTCCGGGTCCGCTCCGGGGCCGCTGGTGACGTGCGCATGATCGCCGGCTGCGCTGGTCGTGGCGCCGGCCGCCGGGGTCGGCGGCAGAATCCGGGCGTCCGGCGCGAGTACACGCTGGTTCATGAAGTTCGGCGAGACGATCTCGATGTCCGCATCGTGCAGCGCATCGAGCACGGCGCCGGCCAGCCGGGAGCGCGCGGAGACGAGCGTGCGGACCTCGGCGAGAAAGCCGCAGACGCGGTAGACCACGCTGTGGTCGCCGAGGCTGACGACGAGCACGAAGGGATCCGTGAGGTCCGCCTGGAGCGCCGCCGCTTCCAGCTGTTCCCGCACGCGCTGCCGGGGCACGTCGTAGCCGAGAGACAGTTCACAGGTGACGAGGGTGCCCGAGGCGTGGACCACGCGGACGGGCTGAGTGATCAGGAAGAGGTTCGGCAGCGTGACCAGATCACGGTCCTCGGTCTGGATCTCCGTGTGCAGCAGGCCGCGCTCGCTGACGCGCCCGAAGTGGTCGCCGACGCGGATGAAGTCGCCGGCGCGGAAGTTGTCGAGGGAGCGCAGCATGAGGCCGGCCATGGCATTGGCGACGAAGGTCGTCGAGGACAGGGTGATGAGGGCGGTGAGCGCGATGCCGTAGAGACTCAGCAGCTGCCCGCGGAGCTCGGCCTCCACGGGCAGGGCCACGATCACGAGCAGCGTCGCGAGCAGGCCGCCGACGGCCGTGACGAGCTGCCGCGGGAAATGCCCTGCGAGCGGATGCTCCGCTTCCTCGCTGCCGGCTGGCAGGCGCCGCACCAGCGCGAGTACGGCCACGCAGCCGAGGAGCGTGAGGGCGAGGCGCAGCAGGCCCTCCGCTGCGAGCAGTTCGGTCACGAGGCGACGGCTTCCGCGGCCGCCGCCGCCGGATCGCGGCGCACCCGCAGCAGCAGTTCGTGTGCGCGCTCGCGTTCCCGGGCGCTCATCTGCTCCGAGAGTTCGCGCGTCAGCCGTCGCACCTCGTCGTGTCCCTGCATGGCTTCCATGCTCGACAGCCATGCCCAGGCCCAGAGCGGGCGGGGCGCGCCCGCGCGGCCGGAAAGAAGCAGCACGCCGAGGTTGTAGCGGGCAGCGTCGTCGCCGCCGGCAGCGGCCCAGCCGTACCAGCGCGCCGCCTCGCTGGCGGACGCGGCGCCGTCCTGTTCGAGCAGGGCCGTGGCGAGGTCGTACTGGGCGAGCGCGAGACCGGCGCGGGCCGCCCGCTCTAGGCGCTCGAGGCCCGCCGCGACCTCACCCTCGTCGAGCAGCAGGTTGCCCAGCACCTGATCGGCTTCCGCGAGGCCGGCCTCGGCGGCGCTGCGAAGCAGCGCGCGCGCCTCAGCCGCGGCGGTCCCGTGCAGCACCAGCGCGAGATTGAAGGCGTCGACGGGATTCGCCTGCGGGCCGCTCGTCCGGCAGCTCGCGCGCGCCGCAACGACGTCGCCGGCGCCTGAGGCGGCGGCACAGGACTCCGTTCCCGGCATCGACGGCTCCCAGCCGACGCCGCCGGCGAGAGCGGGCAGGGCGAACAGGAGCACGAAGGGCATTCGGCGCGCGGCGGTCGTGATTGGCATGGCCCTCTCTCGCGCCTATCATCGCGCGTCATTCGCCGATGGTAGCGCGGACTCGAGGGAGCGTTCGACGTGAACGATCCGAGACATCCGTGGCGCGTGGTCCTGGCCACGCACCGCGAGACTACAGAGGTGCGCTGAGCAGCTGCCCCCTCGATGGCATCGGGGGCGGCCACCCGCCGCCCTGTCCGTCGGAATCGTCCCCTGGGACCCCGGAAGGCGCGGCCGATCGGGGTTCTTCGTTTTCGGGAGACGATCCACATGTCCGAAGTCCAGTTCGAACACAGCGGCGAGGCATCCTCGTCGGACGAGCTCTACCGCATTCGCCATTCCCTCGCGCACGTCCTCGCCCAGGCCGTGCTCGAACTCCGGCCGGGCTCCACGCTCGGTTTCGGGCCGCCCATCGAGGACGGCTTCTACTACGACTTCATCCTTTCGGAGCCGCTCACGGAGGAGGACTTCCCCGAGCTCGAGCGGCGCATGAAGAAGATCATCAAGAAGGATCAGCGCTTCTATCGCGAGGACCTCTCCGCGGAGGAGGCGCTCGCGCGCATCGACGAGATGAAGGAGCCCTACAAGCGCGAGTACGCGCAGGAGCTGCTCGAGAAGCACGGACTCGACGGTCTGTCCTTCTATCGCAACGGTCCCTTCCTCGACATGTGCGAGGGGCCGCACGTGGACTCGACGAAGAAGATCCCGCGCGACGCCTTCAAGCTTCGCAGCGTCGCCGGCGCCTACTGGCGGGGCAACTCCGACAACGTGATGATGACCCGGATCTACGCCTGGGCCTTCGCGGACAAGGAGACCCTCGACGCCCACGTGCAGGCCTTCCTCGAGGCGCAGGAGCGGGACCACAAGAAGCTCGGCCGCGAGCTCGATCTCTATCACATCGACAACGTGATCGGGAAAGGCCTGCCGCTGTGGCTTCCGCACGGCACCGTGATCCGGGACGAGATCGAGAAGCTCGCCAGGGAGCTCGAGTTCCGCTACGGCTACGAGCGCGTCGCCACGCCGCCCCTCGCGAAGGTCGACCTCTACTGGAAATCGGGGCATCTGCCGTACTACCAGGGCGCCATGTTCCCGGTCATGGAGGTCGAGGACCGCAGCGAGTCCGCGAAGGCGGAAGCGGCCGTCATGCACGGCGGCGAGGGTACGGTCGTCGACGAGCACGGCAACGTGAAGGAGCGCTACGTGCTCCGGCCCATGAACTGCCCCCATCACCACAAGGTGTTCGCGGCGCGGCCGCGGTCCTACCGCGACCTGCCGCTGCGGCTGGCGGAATACGGGCAGGTCTATCGCTGGGAGGAGTCCGGCGCCGTCGGCGGTCTCGTGCGCGTGCGCGGCATGACCATGAACGACGCGCACATCTACTGCACCGAGGAACAGATCAAGGACGAGTTCAAGAGCGTCCTGAAGATGTACGAGGAGGCCTACGCGATCCTCGGCATCGAGGACTACTCCGTGCGTCTCTCGCGCTGGGACCCGGAAGACCCCAAGGACAAGTACATCGACGAGCCGGAGTCCTGGGCCTACTCGGAGAAGGTGCTCGAGGAAGTGCTGCAGGAACTCGGCTGGTCCTGGGTCGAGGGTCCCGGCGAGGCGGCCTTCTACGGGCCGAAGATCGACATCCAGTTCCGCACCGTCACCGGCCGCGAGGAGACCGTCTCCACGGTGCAGCTCGACTTCGCCCAGCCCGGCCGCCTCGATCTGGCCTACAAGGGCCCGGACGGCGAGATGCACGTGCCCTGGGACATCCACCGGGCGCCCTTCTCGGCGCACGAGCGCATGACGGCCTTCCTCATCGAACACTTCGCCGGTGCCTTCCCGACCTGGCTCGCGCCGGTGCAGGTGCAGGTGATCACGGTGGCGGACCGGTTCAACGACTACGGCCGCGAGATCGTCGAGCGTCTCCGGGCGCACTGGGTGCGCGCCGAGATGGCCGACGAGGGCGAGACCGTGGGCAAGAAGATCCGCGAAGGCACGACCGCGAAGATCCCGAATCTGCTCGTCATAGGCGAGCGCGAGGTGGCGGACCGTACCGTGACGCTGCGGCGCTACGGCGTCGAGGAACAGACGACCATGAGCCTGGATGCCTTCGAGGCGGCGCTCCGCGCCACCATCGATGCGCGCGCGCCGGCCTTCCTGCTGCCCGACGAGACGCAGTGAGGTCCGGACGGCTGCCGGGGGAGCTGGGTTAGAGGGCTCCGACCCGACCGGTACTGGCGTCGAGGGCCGGTGGGAGGAATCGGGCTCTGCCGCCACTCCGTACGGGGACGGAACAGCGCGGCGCCCTTCGGCGCAGCGCTGGTCCATCCCCGGGTCTTGCGACGGCCTCGCTCTGCGCGACCCTGACACCGCGACGACCGGGAAGATGGTGCCGGCGGCGCAGACCGCCGCACCTTGTTCCCTGGACGAAGGGGCGGCAGCGAACCCCGCCGCTCACCTGTCCGATCGAACGCGACGGCAGCGCCCGAAGGGTCTCATCCGCCACAGCGGACGCCGCTACAGGATCCGGCTCTTGCCGTGGCCTTCCCAGTACTTGTCGCGGAGCAGGCGCTTGTAGAGCTTGCCCGTCGGGTGCCTCGGCAACTCCTCCATGAAGTCCACCGACTTCGGGCACTTCACGTGGGAGAGGTGCTCGCGGCAGTAGGCGATCAGCTCGGCGCCGAGCGCATCGCCGCGCGTGTCCCAGTCCGCGGGCTGGACGACGGCCTTCACCTCCTCGCCGAACTCCTCGTTGGGGACCCCGAAGACGGCGACGTCCGCCACCTTCGGATGGGTGACGAGGAGGTTCTCGATCTCCTGCGGATAGATGTTCACGCCACCGGAGATGATCATGAAGGTCTTCCGGTCGGTCAGATACAGGAAGCCCTCCTCGTCGACGTAGCCCATGTCGCCGAGCGTGGTCCAGCCCTTTTCGGCCGGGTGCTTCGTGTCCTCGGTCTTGCCGGGGTCGTTGTGGTACTCGAACTCGCCGCCGCCGCCGAAGTAGATGGTGCCCACCTCGCCCGCGGCCACCTCGACGCCATCGTCGTCGCAGATGTGCACCTCGCCGAGGAGCGGACGACCGACCGTGCCGGGGTGCGCGAGCCAGTCCTCCGGGCCCACGGCGCAGAAGCCGTTGCCCTCGGTGCCGGCGTAGTACTCGTGAATCACGGGGCCCCACCAGTCCATCATCCGCTGCTTCACCTCCACGGGGCAGGGCGCCGCTGCGTGGATCGCGACCTTCAGGGACGAGACGTCGTACTTCGTGCGCACGTCCTCGGGCAGCTTGAGCATGCGCACGAACATGGTGGGCACGAACTGGGCGTGCGAGATCCGCTCGGACTCGATCAGCGCCAGCGCCTGTTCGGGGTCGAACTTCTCCATCACCACGGAGGTGCCGCCGAGGCGCGTCACGGCCATGTTGTAGCGCAGCGGCGCCGAGTGATAGAGCGGTGCCGGCGACAGGTAGCGGACGTGCTCGTCCATGCCGTAGAGGGCCGTGGCGAGACCGAGCAGGCCGCCGGCCTCACCGAGCGGCGCGCCGGTGAGCGGAACCTTGATGCCCTTCGGTCTCCCCGTGGTGCCCGAGGAATAGAGCATGTCGGCGCCTTCCGTCTCGTCCGGGATCGGCGTGGCGGGCATGGGGGCGACGGCGTCTTCCCAGGCGTCGAAGCCGTCGATGGTGCCGTCGAGCATGAAGCGCCGGACCTCCGGCGCGAGCCGCGTCGCCACGCGACCGGCGAGCTCGCTCTGGGCGTGTGTCGTGACGAAGGCCCGCGCGCCACAGTCCTCGACGATGTAGGCGACTTCCTCTTCCTGCAGGCGATAGCTGATCGCCGTGTAGTAGAGGCCCGCGCGCTGAGCCGCCCAGCAGAGCACGAAGAAGGCCGGGTGGTTCTCCATCATGATCGCGATGTGATCACCGATGCCGAGGCCCAGGCTGCGGAACAGCTGGGCGCCGCGATTGGAGCCGTCCTCGAGTTCGCGGTAGCTGACGGTGACGCCGCGTGCCGGAAACACGAAGGCGGCTGCGTCGGGCCGGGCGGCCGCGTGGATGCCTGGATGCACTGCTTCTCTCCCCCTCGGATACGACGTGACCGCCTGAACGCAGCGCGCGCCCCGTAGGGCGCGCGTCGCGGGCGATCCCTGCCGATCGGTTGCTTCAGTTCGTGGCGGCGCCTTCCGTCGCGGGCGCATCGAGATCCGCGACACTGCGTGCCAGCGTGATGTAGTCGAGGAGGATGTGCCCGCTCTCCACGAGCAGGGCGTCGGCCTCGTCGTCGTCCGCCTCGTCCTCTTCGCTCGCAACGGTCTCTTCGGTGTCGCCGGCTGCGTCGAGCTCGTCCTCTACGGCGCCGGGCACCTGGATGTCCGCATTGCCCGCGGCCACGGTCGGATCGGCCTCGTCCTCGTCGAGTTCGTCGAGGTCGGAGATCGGCGCCTCGCCGCGCGCGACGCGACGCATGTTCTCGAGTTCCAGGCGCCAGGCTTCCTCTTCCTCCTGCTCGCTGCGTCTCCGCGCCTCCGAGAGCGAGATCTCCGAGCGGGCGTTGCGTTCGCGCGTGCGTTCGAGGAGCCGCTCGATGTAGACGAATTCCGGGTCGTCCTCGATGCGGGCCCGGTGACGGTGTTCGAGCATGGACAGGAGCGGCGCGAGCGGCTCGGCGCGACGGAAACGCGTCGGCCGGATCACGTCCCAGGGCAGCGCGTCGTCGAGCGTCGACTCGCCGATCTCTTCGTGGTCGTAGAGTTCGGGGTACTCGATGTCGGGGATGATTCCCTGGTGCTGCGTGCTCTGACCCGAGACGCGATAGAACTTGGCCTGGGTCATCTTGAGCTGACCGCGGTTCAGTGGGATGAGTGTCTGCACCGTTCCCTTGCCGAAGGTCTGGCCACCGATGATCAGGCCGCGCTGATAGTCCTGGATCGCGCCGGCGAAGATCTCCGAGGCGGACGCGGAGAGTCGATTGACGAGCACGGCGAGCGGGCCGTCCCAGGCCACTTCGCCGTCCTCGTCGTTGAAGAGGTCGACGCGTCCGCTGGCGCTGCGGATCTGCACGGTCGGCCCGGCCTTGATGAACAGGCCGGTGAGCGAATTCGCTTCCTGCAGCGAGCCGCCGCCGTTGTTGCGCAGGTCGATCACGAGGCCGTCGATGCCCTCGGCCTCGAGTTCCTCGATGAGCCGGCGCACGTCGCGCGTGGTGCTCTTGTACTCGGGGTCGCCCTGCTGCAGCGCCTTGAAGTCGATGTAGAAGGTCGGGATGTCGATGACGCCGACGCGATGCGAGGTGCCGTTGCGCTCGATCTCTATGACGCGTGACTGAGCGGACTGCTCCTCGAGCTTGACCGCCTCGCGCACGAGCGCGATCCGCTGGCTCTTGCCGGTGGCGTCCTGACCGTCGGGGACGATCTCCAGGCGTACCGTGGAACCGGCCGGCCCGCGAATGAGGTCGACCACGTCGTCCAGGCGCCAGCCGACGACGTCGACCCATTCCCCCTCGTCGCCCTGGGCCACGGAGACGATGCGATCCTCCGGCCCGAGGAGTTCGCTCTTGTCCGCGGGTCCAGCAGGCACGAGACGCACGACGGTCGTGTATTCGTCCTCCGTGCGCAGCACCGCACCGATGCCCTCCAGCGAGAGCGACATGTTGATGTTGAAGTTCTCGGAGGTGCGCGGAGAGAAGTACTGCGTGTGCGGGTCGTAGGACGTCGCGACGGCGTTCATGTAGACCTGGAACGCGTCCTCGGCGTTGGTCTGCGTCGCCCGGTGCAGCCGGTTCCGATAGCGCTTCAGCAGGACTTCCGTGATCTCGTCCATGTCCTTGTCGTTCAGACGCATGGCGAGGGCGTTCGCCTTCAGGCGACGGCGCCAGAGATCGTCGCGCGCCGCGGCGGATTCGAGCCAGGGGGCGTCCGAACGGTCCGTCTGCAGCGTTTCGTCGGCGTCGAAATCCCAGTCGTCGATGCCGGCGTTCAGCAGCGTCACCACGTGTTCGAGGCGATCGACGAGGATGGCGTGATAGCGGTTGAACATCTCGAAGGCGGGTTCGAGATCACCGCGTCGCAGCGCATCGTCGAGGGCGTAGCGGTACTTCTCGAAGGCGCGCACGTCGTCGGCGAGGAAGTAGGAGCGCTGCGGATCGAGCATCTCGAGGTAGCGGTCGAAGACCGTGCTCGAGAGGTCGTCGTCGATGCCTCGGCGGACGTAGTGGTGACGCGCGAGCTGCTCGACGACGTTGACGCTCGTGCGCGGATGCACCTCCAGGGGTTCGAGCGGCGTGACCTCCACCGTGTCGAGCGTGATGGCGGAGGCGGCTCCCGTGAGGAGCACTGCTGGCAGGAGCATGACACGCGCGAAGCGTACGGCCGGACTCGGCATCTGTGCCTCCCTTGGGCTTGACGTCGACGACGGCACCGCCGGAGCGGCCAGTCGGTCTGCTTTGACGTCTCCTGGACCGGGCAGTTCCCGGCTGCGGTGTGGTGAAGGCATTCCGGCGTACCAGGTCGCCCCGGCCTCTGGCACGCGGCTCCGCCCGGCGCAGCCACGGGAGTGCGAGGCAGGTATAGTAGGCAGCGCTGTTCGCGGGGCGCAACTGGCGCTCCATGCATTCTGCGGCCCCGTTCCCGGCCCGACTCCGCGGACGCTCGCTGCGCCGCGACCACCCACGATCGGAGGATTCCATGGCAGTTCGACGACTCGCGTCGCCGTTCCCGTTCCAGCGCCTGGGCGCAGCGCTGGCACTGTGCGGCCTGCTCGCCGCCTGTGAGCAACAGGGCGCTGCCCCGGCCCCGGCGGCACCAGCGGACGCCGCCGCGGACGCGCCGGAAGCGGCACCGCAGACGCCGGAGGCGCAGGTCAGCTACAGCGCCGGCTATCAGATCGCCGAGCAGTTCGCCGGGCAGTTCGGCGAGGACTTCGACGACGAGGCGTTCCGGCAGGGTGTCGCGGACGGCACCAGCGGGGCGGAGTCCCGCGTCGATCGGGCGACCTTCGCGAGCGCCCGCGGCATGCTCATCGAACGGCGCCAGGCTCGCGCCGAACAGGCCGCCAGCGAGAACGTGGCCGCCGCCGAGGCCTTCCTCGCCGAGAACGGCGCCAGACCCGAGGTCACGACGACGGAGTCCGGTCTTCAGTACGAAGCGCTCGAGGCCGTGCATGCCGAACTCGTCGAGGCTCCGGGTACGGCCCCCGGCGGACCGACCGCGGTGGACGTCACGCATTACACGGGCCGCCTCCTCGACGGCACGGTCTTCGATTCCTCCGAGGAGCGCGGGCAGCCGGCCACCTTCGGTCTCGACCAGGTGATCCCGGGCTGGACGGAGGCGCTGCAGCTCATGGCCACGGGTGAGCGCTGGAAGATCTGGTTGCCGCCGGAACTCGCCTACGGTGCCCGGCCACCGAGCCCGGACATCCCGCCGAACGCCCTGCTCGAGTTCGAGGTGGAACTGATCGAAGTGAGACCCGAGGAGGGCTGAAGCGGCCCTCCGCGTGACCGACGCCGGGCGCAGCTGCGCCCGGCGTCAGTCCTCCACGACGAGGCCCATGGCTTCCAGCAGGACCTGGGCCTGCCAGGCGCGGATCTTCGCGCCCGCGACGTCGATGCGCAGCGGATCCAGCCCCGCCAGCTGCGCATCGCGCAGGTCCGCTCCCGCCAGCGTCACCCGTCGCGCCCGGACGCCGGACAGATCGCACCCGGACAGGTCTGCCGCCGTGAGGTCGACGTCGTCCAGGATCGCCTCGCGCAGTCGGGATCCGGCGAAGGTCGCGCCCTCGAGGTGCAGGCCGGAGAACTCGGCGAAGGCGAGGTTGCAGCGCTCGGCCGTGAACGCGGTGAGCGTGAGTTGCCGCGACGGGTGACGCGAGAAATCCATGCGCTCCACGGTCAGGCCCTGGGCCGTGCAGTCCTCCAGAACGAGGTTCCAGCCGTGACCGCCCTGCAGCGTGCACAGCGACAGATCGCAGCCGGACAGCCGTGCGCCCTCGAGGTCCGCGTGCCGGAGGGTCTGTCCCTCGGCGCGGTCCGCGTCGTGGAAGCGACTGGCGCTGAAGCGAGCGTCCGCGAGGCAGATCCGATCGAGGGTGCAGGCGACGAATGCGCAGCGTTCGAAGCGGGCACCGGTGAGATCTGCGGCGGTGAAGTCCACGCGTTCGAAGCGCACGTCCTCGAAACGCAGGGGCCCGGGTGCTTCCAGCGTGGGGAAGAGCAGATCCTCCAGGGTCGCATCGGCGATGCCGCCCTCCGTCTCGAGCGCCCTGCTCAGGGCCTGCACGTCCACCCGGTCCCTCCTCTCGAAGCCTCTCGCGCGCGGCGGCAGCGATGAGCACGGTCAGCATGCCCTCACCGGATCGCCCCTTCCACGGCTGGCGTATCGTCGGCGTCGCCTTCTTCGTCGACTTCATCGCCGTGGGGTTCTTCTTCTATTCCTACGGTGTGTTCTTCAAGGCGCTCGCGGCGGAGTTCGGGGGCGCCCGCCTCGACGTCGCCGTCGGCCTCACGCTCGTGAACATGATCGGTGGCCTCCTCGCGCCCTTCATCGGCAACGCGCTGGATCGCTTCCCGATCCGGCGCACGATCCTCGCCGGAACGGCCGCCATGAGTACGGGATTCCTGCTGCTGGCCGCGGTGCAGGCGCAGTGGCAGTTCTACCTGGTGCTCGCGACGCTCATCGCCTTCGGCTCGAACGCCATGGGCGGGCTCGCGACGGCGAAGCTCGTGGCGAACTGGTTCGAGGTGCGACGGGGCACGGCGCTCGGCGTGGCGACGATGGGCATCTCTCTCTCCGGCGTGGTCATGCCACTCGCCTCGGCGCTGCTCATCGAGCATCTCGGCTGGCGTGGCGGCTTCGCTGTCTTCGGCCTCTTCACCGCGCTGCTGGTGCTGCCCGTGGTGCTGCGCTTCGTCGTCTCCACGCCGGAGGAGATCGGACAGTTCCCGGACGGCGACGGACACCGGGCGACGCTCGGCGGCCCGCGCCCCGCGATGGCGACGCGGGCGCTGCTCGCGGACTACAACTTCTGGATGATCACGCTCGCCATCGGCCTGCTGTTCTGCGTCATGGGCGCAACGCTCACGCACATGGTGCCGCGCGTGACCGACCGGGGCTTCTCGCTCATGCAGGCGGCGCCGGTGCTGTCCTTCGGTGCCGGGGCGGGGGTCCTGGGCAAGGTCGTGTTCGGCTGGATCGTCGACCGCCTCGACCCGCGTCTCGCGCTGCTCGCGGCGATCGGCAGCCAGCTCCTCGGCCAGCTCGGCATGCTCGCGGCGGACGGCTATCTCGCCTTCGCGCTCGGCGCGACGGTGTTCGGCTTCGGCATGGGCGGTATCGTGCCGCTGCACGGCGCCATCGCGGGCATCGCCTTCGGGCGCGAGAACTTCGGACGGGTCATGGGGCTGATGCGGCCGGCCATGATGCCGCTGCAGGTCTCGGGCCTGCCCTTCGCGGGGTGGGTCTTCGACACGCAGGGCGACTACACGCTGGCGTTCCAGGTCTTCCTCGGCTTCTACGTCGCCTCGGCGCTGTGCACCTGGGCCCTGCGCCTGCCGTCGCCGGACGATCCGTACCCTGTGCGTTCCGTGGCGGAGCAGGAGGCCGAGGTCGCTCGGACGGGCCGAACGGGAGAGCAGCACGGATGAACGTCGAACCGCCCCGCAACGACGACACCGGTGACAAGCGTCGGGGCCTGCAGCGACGCGTGGCGCTCGGGACGATCACGCTGCTCGCCTTCATGTGGGCGCTCTGGGACGTCTGGGACGTTCCGCTCTCGGTGTTCCTCGAGGCGCTCCTCGGCATCGGCCTGATGATCGTCGCGGCGGTGCTCTTCGGCGCCGCGCTGGGCTGGTGCCTGGCCTGGCTGCGTCGGCGCCGGGACTGAGCGCCCTCAGGGCCCGCCGCCGGTCGGCGCGCCCCGCAGCAGCAGCCGCAGCACGCCCGGCAGCGTCGGCGCCTGGCCGCTGGTCAGCACGCCGATACGGAACAGGCGCGCGCCGACGACTGCCGCGAGGGCGACGGCGAGGACCATGAGCAGCGTCGTGCCCAGATAGACCTCCAGCGCCGGTGGCTGCGCGGCCCGGTTCATCATCACGAAGGGCGTGAAGGGCGGCAGCCAGGTCAGCACCACGGCGAGCGTGCCCGACGGGTCGCGGGCGATCGGAACCATCGCGAGCAGCGGCAGGAACAGAGCGCTCTGAACCGGAATGGCGAGGGTCTGGGCTTCCCGCAGGGAGGTGCAGAGCGAGCCGAGGCCGCAGAGCAGCGCTGCATAGAAGAGATAGCCGAGCAGGTAGTAGACCAGGAAGGAACCGAGGTAGAGGGGATTCGTCGCGAGGTCCACGAACCCTGCCGCGGCCGGCAGACCGAGCAGCAGGGGCAGGCCGAGGGCGGCGACGACGAGCGTGCCGAGCCAGGTGCCCACGATGACGAGGCCGATGGCCGCGATGCCGAGGACCTTGCCCGCCATGATCGGCAGCGGGCCCGTCGCCGCCAGCAGTACCTCGACGAGCCTGCCCGACTTCTCCTCGACCGTACTCGACAGGAGCATCTGCGTGACGACCTGGATCGAGATCCAGAGCACGTAGACGAAGGCCACGGGCCCCCATTGCAGCAGCAGATCGCGCGTCTGCGCGGGGCGCGCGGCGCCGCCCGCGTCGACGGTGCGCAGCTCGAGCTCCGTGTCCGCGGCGAGCCAGCGCCACAGGCGCTCCGGGACGTCCGCTTCCCGGCGACGCTGCGCACCGACGACCGCATCGAGCTGCGGCGCGAACCATTCGCGAAGATCGCGGTTGGTGAGATTGGTCGCTGCGTAGCGCGTCGCCGCGGGCGGGGCGTCGGGGCGGCCCACGGGGTCCTCGGGGATCTCGATCCAGGCGAAGATGCGCGCCGCGTCCAGATTCGCGCGTGCTTCCCGCGGCGGCACCCAGCGGCGCGGGTCGTGCACGAGTCGGAAGCGGGCGCGCCAGGCGTCGGCATCGAGGCGCGCCATCTCCGCCGGCGCCAGACTGCGCCACCAGCTCAGGAAGTCCAGCTCCGGGCCTTCGGCCGGCGCCTCCAGCAGATCGGCGATGCGCGCTTCGAGTGTTCCATTGGACCCGGCGGCCCAGGCCTCGAGGAGACGCTGCGCCGGCTCCGGCCGGTCGCGTTCCGCGTTCCGCGCGAGCAGTCGCTGGAGATCCGCGGCGTCCGCGCGGCGCACGACGGCCTCCAGCACCCAGCCGCTGCGGTCGGTCACGGCGAAGTCGAGTTCCGGCCGTGTCAGATCGGAGGCGATGGGGATGGCGAGCGAGATCAGCAGGATCAGCGGCACGGTGGCAAGGGACAGCCAGAAGCCGCGCGTGCGCACGT
>JAZBPO010000083.1:0-44571 GCA_036351675.1 Pseudomonadales bacterium | reverse complement strand
CTCGCCCGCGTCGACGGACGCGGCCTCCTGCCGCGCGCGCTGCTGTTGCTGCTCTTCGTGCGCCTCGCGCTGCCGCTCTCCGCGGTGGCGGCCGACGCCTTCAGCGAAGCCTGGCTCGAGCCGCGCCGCGCCGCCGCCGTCACGGCGCTCGAGCGGACGCGCGCGGAACTCGACGCCGCCGGCGCTGCGGCGCAGGCCCTGCCGGAGGACGACGACGTCGGCATGGTGGAGACGCTTCGCCGCTTCCTCGGCGAACAGGGCGCGCGCCTCGATCCATCGGCGCGCCTCGCCGAGCTCGTCGAGCGCTTGGACGCGGCGGCCGGTCGCGTGATCGATCTGATCGTCGTCTTCCTGCTCGAGACCATCGTCCTGCCCCTGGCCACGCTCTGGGCGCTCTGGCGCCTGACGTCGGCTCTGCTCGAAACCGGAGTGAACCCATGACCGATGCCATCCGTCCCTTCGAGATCGCCATCGACGAGAAGGAACTCGAGATCCTCGAGGACCGCCTGGCCGTCACGCGCTGGCCCGACGCCCTCGTCTCCGACTGGTCGGACGGCACGGATCGCGATTGGCTGCGGGCGCTGTGCGAGTACTGGTACGAGGAGTTCGACTGGCGCGCCCAGGAAGCCGGGTTGAACCGCTTCCCGCAGTTCCTGGCCGCCGCCGACGAGGCCGATCCGGATCTCGGCGAGATCCACTTCCTGCACGTGCGCTCCGCGCACGCGGCGGCGACGCCGCTGCTGCTCGTGCACGGCTGGCCCGGTTCCTTCGTGGAGTTCCGCCACTGCATCGACGCGCTCGTGGATCCCGAGGCGCACGGGGGCAGCGCCGACGACGCCTTCCACGTCGTCGTGCCGTCCCTGCCGGGCTACGGTTTCTCCGCGGCGCCGAAGCGCCACGGAGTCAACGGCCGCCGCGTGGCGGAGCGCTTCGACCGCCTGATGGCCCAGCTGGGCTACGACCGCTACTTCGCCCAGGGGGGCGACTGGGGATCCCACGTCTGCACCTGGCTCGCGCACGTCTCGGACGCCTGCGCCGGCATTCATCTCAATCTGGTGTTCGCGCCCATGCCGCGGGAGGACGATCCCTGGACGGACGTCAGCGACGAGGAGAAGGCGCGCCTGGCCGCGAGCCGCGAGCGCATGAAGGACGGCGTCGCCTACCAGGAGATCCAGGGCACGCGCCCGCAGACGCTCGGCTATGGGCTCACGGATTCCCCGGCGGGCCTGGCGGCATGGATCGGCGAGAAGTTCCATGCCTGGAGCCAGCACGACGGCGACGTCTTCCAGGCGATCTCCCGCGACGACCTGCTCACCAATCTGTCCGTCTACTGGTTCACGCGTACGGCGACCTCTGCCGCACGCTTCTACTACGAACATCGCAACCACCACGCGGATCCACCCGTGCCCGAACGCATCGAGGTGCCGACGGCCGTCGCCGTGTTCCCGGGCGAGCTCTACCTGCCGCCGCGCGCCTGGGTGGAACGGCACTACGCCGTGTCGCACTGGTCCGTACAGGATCGCGGCGGCCACTTCGCGGCCCTGGAGCAGCCGGAGGCGCTGGTCGCGGACCTGCGCGTGGCCTTCGCGGCACTGCGCTGACGCTTTGCGCGCCGCGGAGCCGCTCCACTACACTTTGCGGCTGCCGTACACTTCGCGGCTGCCGTTCGCTCCACCCACCCGGACCCGTGACGCACCGAATCTTCATCGATGGTCAGGCGGGCACCACGGGGCTCGAGATCCACGCGCGCCTCCGTGAGCGCTCCGACCTGCAACTGCTCGAGATCGATCCGCAGCACCGCAAGGACCCTGCCGCACGAAGGGACCTGCTGAACGCCGCGGACGTCGTCGTGCTGTGCCTGCCCGACGAGGCGGCGCGGGAGGCCGTGAGCCTGATCGCCGCGCCCTCGGTCCGTGTCCTCGACGCGAGCAGCGCTCACCGCACCGCCGCTGGCTGGGCCTACGGGCTCGCGGAACTCGCCAGGGATCAGCGCGAAGCCATCGCCGCGGCGCAGCGCGTCGCGAATCCGGGCTGCTATCCCACCGGCTTCCTGCTGCTGCTGCGTCCGCTCGTCGACGCGGGGCTCGTGGACGCGGGCGCCGCACTCACGGTGCACGCGCTGTCCGGCTACACCGGTGGCGGCCGTGCCCTGGTGGAGCGCTACGAGGCACGGGCGCAGGCCGGCATGCGGGTGGCACCACGGAGCTACGCGCTCGATCTCGCCCACAAGCACCTGCCGGAGATGCGCGCGCATGCCGGCCTCGGGGAGCCCCCTCTGTTCACGCCCATGGTCGGAGACTTCGCCCGCGGCATGCTCGTGCAGGTGCCCCTGACGGCCCCGCTGCGACGCCCCGGGACGACCGCGGAGGACCTCACGGCCGCCCTCGCCGAGCGCTATGCGGACGAACCCTGCATACACGTGCATCCGACGGGTGCGCCGGAGGCGCTCGTGGACGGCGGCTTCCTCGACCCCGAGGCCCGCAACGGCAGCAACGCCGTCGACCTCATGGTGTTCGGTCACGCGGACCAGCAGGTTCTCGTCGCCCGCCTCGACAATCTCGGCAAGGGCGCCGGTGGCGCCGCCGTACAGAATCTCAACCTCATGCTGGGATGTGAGGAGTTCACCGGCATCGAGACGGGCACCCGCGCACCCGCCCCATCGGACACCCGGGCCACCGCATGAAGGACACATCATGACCAGCGTGACCGATCCGGCGACGCTCGCCGCCATGCTCGAGGACGCCCAGCAGCGTCACGACGCCTTCCGGGCGGCGGGGCTGTCCCTGGACCTCACCCGCGGCAAGCCCGCCACCAGCCAGCTCGATCTGTCGGCGGAGCTCGACGGCATACTCGAGGGCGACTATCGGGCCGAGGACGGCACGGACACGCGCAACTACGGCGGCCTGCTCGGCATCCCCGAGTGCCGGCGCCTCGGGGGTGCGCTCCTCGGCGTGGACCCGGCGAGGGTCATGGCCGCCGGCAACTCCAGTCTCACGCTCATGTACCTGTTCGTGGAGACCGCACATCTCTTCGGGCTCGGTGAGGCGCCCCCCTGGAAGGAGGAGGGCCGGGAGATCGGCTTCCTGTGCCCCGTGCCCGGCTACGACCGGCACTTCACGGTCTGCGAGAGTCTCGGCATTCGCATGCATCCGGTGCCGCTGCTCGAGGACGGCCCGGACATGGACGCGGTGGAGGCGGCCGTCGCCGCGGATCCGGGCATCAAGGGCATCTGGTGCGTCCCGAAGTACTCGAATCCGACCGGCACGACCTACGCGGACGCCATCGTGGAACGCCTGGCCGCCCTGCCCGCAAAGGCCGGCGCGGGCTTCCACGTGCTCTGGGACAACGCCTACGCGGTGCACGATCTCGATCCACGGCCACCGGCGCTCGCGAACCTCATGGACGCCGCGGATGCCGCCGGCACCGCGAACGCGATGGTGATGTTCGCGTCGACCTCCAAGATCAGTTTCGCCGGGGCCGGCGTCGCCTTCCTCGCCAGCGGCGCGGCCACGCTCGATGCCTTCACCGCTCGCCTCGGCGCGCTGATGATCGGCTGGGACAAGGTGAACCAGCTGCGGCATGCGCGTATGTTCCCTGACCTCGACACACTGCACGCGCACATGCGCAGGCAGGCCGAGGTCATCGCACCGAAGTTCGAGGTCGTCGAACGGCTGCTGCAGAGCGGCCTCGGCAATACGGACCTTGCCGAGTGGACCTGCCCGAAGGGTGGCTACTTCGTCTCCGTCGACACCTTGCCCGGCCTCGCGACGGAAGTCGTCGCCCTGGCCGCGGAGGCAGGCGTGAAACTCACACCGGCCGGCTCGACCTGGCCCTACAAGCGCGAGCCCGAAGACCGGAACATCCGGCTCGCACCCACCTTCCCGCCGCTCGAGGACGTCGAGCGGGCGATGGAAATCTTCGTCAACAGTGTCCGGCTCGCGAGTGCACGCCGGCTGCTGGCCGACCGTTGACCCATGGAGTTCAAGTGACCGATCGACCCCTGCTAGAAGGAACGGACGCGGAAGACGCGCCCGAGGGCGCCGTCGAACCGGCGGCCACGCTCGCCGACGTGACCGGCGACGAGGGTCCCACGCAGACGGCAGAGCCGGGCGACGCCGCCGAGGCGCCCGACGAGGACGCGGCGGCGAGCGTCCCCGTCGAGCCCGCGGACCCCGAGGCGACAGGCGACGTCGCGAAGACGACCGGGACAGAGCCCGTCGCCGACCCTGATACCCCGGCGGACGACGCGGAACGCGCTGGCGTGGATGTCGGAGCCGAGGGCGCGGTCGCCGCGAGCGTGGAGATCGCGGCGCCTGCGGATGCCGCTGCTGCCGATGCCGATGCCGATGCGGATGCCGATGCGGATGCGGGTGCGGATGCCGAGCAGGAACCCGCGAGCGACGCGCCCACCCCGGAGCGCGTGCCCTTCGAGGCCTTCGGACTGCCGCCGGAGCTGCTGCGCGCCATCGAGGATCTGGGGTTCGCGCACTGCACGCCGATCCAGGGCGAGACGCTGCCCCACTCCCTGTCCAACTACGACGTCACGGGTCAGGCACAGACCGGTACCGGCAAGACCGCGGCCTTCCTGATCTCGATCATCTCGCACCAGCTCGAGCATCCGCTCCCGGAGAGACCGGCCAACGGTACCCCACGCGCCCTGATCATCGCGCCGACGCGGGAGCTCGCCCTGCAGATCGCCGCCGACGCGGAACTGCTCACGAAGCACCTGCCCTGGATGAACGTCGTGAGCGTCGTCGGCGGCATGGACTTCGAACGCCAGCGCCGGACGCTCGAGACCGAGATCGTGGACATCCTCGTCGCCACGCCGGGCCGCCTGATCGATTTCGTCACGCGCGGCAAGGTGAATCTGCGCAAGGTCGAGCAACTGGTCCTCGACGAGGCG
The DNA here is from genome assembly GCA_036351675.1 of Pseudomonadales bacterium. Lineage (GTDB taxonomy): Bacteria > Pseudomonadota > Gammaproteobacteria > Pseudomonadales > Azotimanducaceae > JAZBPO01. The sequence continues at coordinate 39,668 of JAZBPO010000083.1, read as the reverse complement.
GACCGCATGCTGTCCATGGGCTTCATCCCGGACGTGCGCCGCATCATCCGCCAGACGCCACCGAAGCATAAGCGGCAGACGCTGCTGTTCAGCGCCACCTTCAACGAGGAGGTGCTCTACCTCGCCCGGCAGTGGACCGACGAGGCGGTGCACGTCGTGATCGAACCGGAGACCGTGGCGACGGACAACGTCGACCAGCGCGTCTATCTCGTCTCCGGCGACGACAAGTTCCCGCTGCTCTACAACCTCATGAGCGACCTGGAACTCGAACGCGTGATCGTGTTCGCCAATCGCCGCGACACTTCGCGCGAGATCCAGGAGCGCCTCGCCGCCCTCGGCGTCGAATGCGAGCTGCTCTCCGGCGAGGTCCCGCAGCACAAGCGCCTGAAGACCCTCGAGCGCTTCAAGGACGGACGGACGCGCGTGCTCTCCGCGACGGACGTGGCGGGCCGCGGTCTCCACGTCGAGGACATCAGTCACGTCATCAACTACGACCTGCCGGAGGATCCGGAGGACTACGTCCACCGCATCGGCCGCACGGGCCGGGCCGGCGCCAGCGGCATCTCGATCAGCTTCGTCGGCGAGGCGGATGGTTTCCTGCTGCCCGAGATCGAGACGCTGCTCGGGTCGAGCCTGCCCTGCGAAACGCCGCCGGACGAACTCATGGAAGCTCCGGACGAGCCGGCCCGGGCCGGGCCACGCCTACGCCGTGCCCCGCCCCGTCGTGGCGGTGGCCGAGGCCGCCCGGGCGGCGCTCGACGCTGAAGCGCCGATGGCTCGCGCCCTCCGGCGTCTCGCCGCGCCCTTCCTGCTACTCGCTGCGCAGGGCGCCTGTGCCGCCATCCCGGGCCCGCCGCCGGCGGATGCCGGCACCTTCGTCGATTTCCCGCTGGAGCACGTCGGCGCCGTCGACAACCCGCTGCTCGACGAGTTGAGCGGCCTCGTCGCCGCGAGTCCCGGCCTCGACAGCTTCTGGGCACACAACGACTCCGGCGCGGAGCCCCGTCTCTTCGCCCTGGACGAGAACCTGCGGCCGCGCGTCCCCGCCTGGCTGACGACCCGCTACGGCTCAGCCGATGCGCTCCTGCGCGCTCCCTGGCCGGGCATCGAGCTGCCCGGTGCCACGCTCGTGGACTGGGAGAGCATCGCGCGCATCGGTGACATGCTCTATCTGGGCGAAGTCGGCAACAACGGCAATGCGCGACGCGATCTAGGTTTCTGGGAGTTCCCGGAGCCCGCACCGGCGGCGACGGAAGCGCTGCGCCCGCGGCGCTTCCTTCCCGTGCACTATCCGGAACAGCGCGCCTTCCCCGGCGAGATCTGGGAATGGGACTGCGAGGCCGTGTTCAGCGACGGCGACCGCCTCTATCTCGTCACGAAGCATCGCGCAGCAGGGGAAATCCGCCGCTTCGAACCCGGGGCGCGGCTCTACCGCTTCGAGCCGGCCAGCGCCTCCGAGCGCGACTCCACGCCGCTCACGCTGATCTCGCGTCACGAGGCCCTCGAGGCGGCCACGGGGGCCGACCTGTCGCCCGACGGCGAGGTCCTCGCGATACTCAGCTACGCGGCCCTCTGGCTGTTCCCGCGCCCCGCCGAAGGTGACGACTGGTTCGCGGCGCGACCCGCGATCCGTCCGCTTCCCATCGCGCGGACGCGTCAGGCCGAGGCGATCGCCTGGCGCGACGAGGAACACCTGATCGTCGCCAACGAAGGCGGCGAAGTGTTCTCGATCGACGTCGACCGGGAAAGGCTCCGGACGCTGTTCAGCGCCCTACCCTGATCACGACACGACGGAGGAGACGCCATGTCACACCCGGTCCGCATCGCCCTGCTCCCCTTGCTGATGCTTGTCGCTGCGGCGTCGGTCGCCGACCGGCAGGCCGAGGCTGCGGGGGCGCGCATCGTGGTCACCGGCTCGGCCGAGGTCAGCGCCCCACCGGATCGCGCCGGCTTCACGCTGGAGATCGGCACCAGCGGCCGCGAAGCCGACGCGGTCCTCGACGAGAACGCACGGCGCGCGGCGCGCATGCTCGAGGCCCTGCGCAGCACCGGGATCGGTCTCGAGCGCCTGCAGACCCGCGGCGTGCACCTCCAGCCCGAGTGGACGCCCCGGCCCCGTGACGCGGAGCCCGACTGGCGGCCGACGATCGCAGGCTATCGGGCCTCGAACCGCATCGAGGTCGAGACGGCCGCACTCGACCGGGTCGGCGAACTTCTCGCGGTGGCCGTGGAGGCTGGGGCGAACGGCGTGGACGGGATCCGTTTCCGCCTCGAGGACGAGACCGCCGCCCGGGAAGCGGCGATCCGGCGCGCGACGGCGAAGGCCCTGCACGAAGCGCGCGTCGTGGCCGAAGCGGCGGGTACCCGCGTGTCCGCGGTGCGCGAGCTACGTCTCGATCACGCATCGGCGACCCCATCCGCGCCGATGCTGCAGGGGCGCATGGAGATGGCCATGGATGCCGCGGTGCGCGCCCTGCCCGTCGAACCCGGTGAGATCCTCGTGCATGCCTCGGTGACCGTGACCCTGGACGCGCCGCTCGCGACCCCGCCCTGATACGGCAGCGGTCGTGAGCAGCGCTGCTGCTCGGAATCTCTGTGCGGCTCCCCTGCGAGACGCAGGCGTGGCAGCGCTGCGTCGAGCGAGCGCTGCGCGGTGGCTCTGTTCATGCCGGGGGCTGTAGGCTTCCGTAGCCGGTGGAGACGACCGTGCGGGGATCGGAGGGGAGTCGATGAAGCAGTCCGAGGCAGGGCTCGAGGTGCCCCTGTCCTACGCGCGCGCCGCGGTGCGCGAGGGCCCGGTACCCACGTCGAGCCGCTTTTATCAGGCGCTCGGCGCCCTCCCGGACACCTACAAGAACTTCGCCTTCAACACCTTCCTGCTCTTCTACTACAACCAGGTGCTCGGCCTGCCGGCCTCCATGGCATCTCTCGCGATCACCGGCGCGCTCGTCGTGGACGCGGTCACGGATCCGCTCGTCGGCGCCTGGTCCGATCGCTTCCGGCACCGCCTCGGGCGCCGCCACCCGTTCATGTTCACGTCCGTGCTGCCGCTGGCCGTGAGCCTCTACCTCGTGTTCTCACCACCGGCGGCGCTCGCCGCAACGGGCCTCACGATCTGGCTGCTGGCCTTCGCCATCGCCGTGCGTGCCAGCATGACCCTGTTCATCGTCCCCTGGAACGCGCTCTTCGCCGAGTTCTCCGACGACTATGCCGAACGGAGCGCCATCGTGACCTGGCGCTACGTCATCGGCTGGACCGGCGGCGTGATCTTCACCTTCGGCACCTGGACCTTCATCTTCCCGTCCTCGGAACAGTGGACGCCGGGGCATCTGAATCCCGAGGCCTATGGCACCTTCGCATTCGTGCTCGCCGGGACGGTCGGCGCCGCCGCCTTCCTGACGAGCTGGCTGACCCGTCGGGAGATTCCCTATCTGCGCCAGCCATCGACGACGGAGACGCTCACCGCGGCACGCTTCTTCGGCGACATCCGCTCGGCGCTGCGCAACCGCAACTACCTCATGATCATCCTCGCCATGTTCACGTCCTTCGCGGTGGCGGGCACGAATCAGGCGCTCGAACTCTACGTGAACACCTATTTCTGGGGCCTCGCACCGGAGCAGCTGCGCTGGTTCACGCTCAGTATCGTCGGCGCCATCGCCGCCTTCGTGTCCGTCCCGACGCTCCAGCTGCGCTTCGACAAGCGCTCCATCGTGCTCACGGCACTCGCCTTCCTCGTCGTGCAGGGCATGACCGTGATCAGCCTGCGTCTGACGGACGTGCTGCCGCCGAACGGCGACGAGCGCCTGCTGCTCCTGCTCATCGGCAACGAGATCGTCCGCGTCTGGGCGCTGACCGTCCTCTCGATCATGGTCGTGTCCATGGTGGCGGACACGCTCGACGAGCAGGAGCTCGACACCGGCCGCCGCCAGGAGGGCGTGTTCTCCGCGGCCATCGCCTTCGCGGCGAAGGCCATGAGCGGCATCGGCATCCTCGCCGGCGGCCTGCTCCTCGATCACGTGATCGCCTTCCCGCGCGACGCCCAGCCCGGCGCCGTGGCCGAGAGCACCATCTTCCAGCTGGGCGTCGTCGCCGGCATCGCACTGCCCGCCTTCTACGTCCTCGCATGGACCTGCTATTCCCGCTATCACCTGACGCGCGAGCGCCACGCGGAGATCCAGACGGCACTGCAGCAGACGCGCGCGGCCCAGGCAGCCGTCTCGTGACCGCAGTCGGTCTGGTCCAGCTCAACTCCACCGCCGACGTGGCCGCGAACCTCGCCACCACGGAACGGCTCGTGCGCGAGGCCGCCGACGCCGGCGCCGAGCTCGTGCTGCTGCCCGAAGCCTTCGCCATCGTCGCGCCGGCGGCGGCGCGGCTGGCCGTCGCCGAGTCCCTCGAGGGCAATGGGCCGATCCTCGATCGCTGCCGGACACTGGCCGCGCACTGCGCGGTCGATCTGGTGCTCGGCGGGTTCCCGGAAGCCTGCGACGCGGGACACACCTGGAACACGCTGGTCCATCTCGACGCCTCGGGCGACATCCGTCACCGCTACCGCAAGATCCATCTCTTCGACGTCCAGCTCCCGGACGGCACGGTACTCTCCGAGAGCGAGTCGACCCGCGCCGGCGAGACGCTCGTGCTCGCCGACCTGCCCTGCGGACCGACCGGTCTGTCGATCTGCTACGACATGCGTTTTCCGGCCCTCTACACACGCCTCGTGGACGCGGGCGCCGAAGTCCTGCTCGCGCCCTCGGCCTTCACGGCGACCACGGGCGAGGCGCACTGGCACCTGTTGCTGCGCACCCGTGCGGTGGAATGCCAGAGCTGGATGCTGGCACCGGCCCAGGTCGGCGATCACGGCGGTGGCCGCCGTTCCTACGGCCACAGCCTCGCCGTCGATCCCTGGGGAGAGGTACGCCGCGACCTGGGTGACGTCGTGGGCTTCGGCATCGTCGAGGTCGATCGCGAGACCGTCGCCCGCATCCGCCGCGAGCTCCCGAGCCTCGCGCACCGCAGGCCACTGCCCGCAGCCGACACGCAGGGAGCGGGATCGTGACTGAACTGGGCATCGTCGCCGACACGCACGATCTGGTGCGCCCGGAGCTCCTCGATGCGCTCGCCGGCGTCGACGCGATCCTCCATGCCGGCGACGTCTGCCGCGCGGCCACGCTCGCCGCACTCGAGGCCCTCGCCCCGGTGACCGCCGTCCGCGGGAACAACGATCGGGAACCGCTCGCCGCAGCGCTGCCCGAGGCGCGTGCCGTGCAGGTGGAGGACGTCGTGCTCTGGCTCTGCCACGACGCAGCCGACCTCGAACGGCTGCCGCCACCGGCCGCGGCGAGCGTCGTCGTGGTCGGCCATTCGCATCGCCCGGTGCTGCGCGAGACGCCCGGCTACCTGCTCCTGAATCCGGGAAGCCCGGGGCGGCGGCGCTTCTCGCTGCCCGTGAGCTGCGCGCGCATGACGGTCGACGGCGACCGTTTCGACGCCCGGCTCCTCGAACTCGCCGTCGCGCCGCCGAAGCGACGCCCGCGACGCGGGGGGCGCGAGCGGTGACCTCCGGGCCAGGTTTCCAGAACCCCGGCGCGGGCGCGCGGTCCCTGCTCGTCCTCGCGGGGATCGTCGTCATCGTCGCCGGTCTCCGCACCGCAGCTCCGATCCTCGTCCCGTTCCTCCTCTCCGTGTTCATCGCGACGATCTCGGCGACGCCCATGTTCTGGCTGCAACGCCGCGGCGTCCCCACCGGTCTGGCGCTCCTGCTCGTCATCGGCGTGCTGCTCGTCGCCGGTTTCGGCCTCGGCTCGGTGATCAGCGGCGCCGTGCGTGAGTTCACGCAGTCGATCCCCTTCTACGAACAGCGGCTTCGCGGCCTCGGCGAGCAGGGCATCGCACTGCTGGCCGAGCAGGGCATCGAGGTGTCGCGGGCCGCGGTCATGCAGCAGTTCGACCCGGGCTTCGCCATGCGCATGGTCGGGCGCACCATGTCCGGCCTGACCGGCGTGCTGTCGAACTTCTTCCTGATCCTGATCACCGTGAGCTTCATCCTCGTGGAGGCGAAGAGCTTCCCGAGCAAGCTCGCGGCGATCCTCGACGACCCGGTCGGCTCCATGCCGCGCTTCGCCGCCTTCACCGAGACCATGAACGGCTACATCGCCATCAAGACCGCCACCTCGGTGGCCACCGGGGTCGTGGTGTACGCGCTCAACACCTTCATGGGGGTCGATTTCGCCGAGCTCTGGGGCCTGCTCGCCTTCCTGCTCAACTACATCCCGAACATCGGCTCCTTCGTGGCAGCCGTACCGGCGGTGCTGCTCGCGAGCGTTCAGCTGGGCATCAGTGACGCGGCGATCCTCGCCGTCGCCTACTTCGCGATCAACACGCTCATCGGCGGCGTCATCGAGCCGCGCTTCATGGGACAGGGCCTCGGTCTGTCGACGCTCGTCGTGTGGCTCTCCCTCGTGTTCTGGGGCTGGGCACTGGGCCCGGTCGGCATGCTGCTCTCCGTGCCCCTGACCGTGACCCTGCGCATCGCCCTCGAGAACCGCCCCGAAACGCACTGGCTCGCCGTGCTCATGGGACCGGTCGGTGACGCCCCTCCGCCGCCGCCCGAGCATCCCCGGTTCGCCGACGCGGACGAGATGGTCGCAGCGGCCGAGGCGGCGGAGCCCGAAGTCGAGGCCGAAGCCGGGGCGGAGGCCCGGGCGAGCAGGTAGAATCGCGCGCCCCGCAGGCCCGCGAAGCAGGACCGATGAGCTACGAACGCGCGAACATCCGCCGCATGGACGGCTACGTCTGGGGTGCACAGCCGGACGATGCGCGCGTCGTCAAGCTCAACACCAACGAGAACCCGTTCCCGGCCGGTCCCGCCGTGCGGGCTGCGCTCGCCAGCGTCGACGTCGCCGCGCTGCGACGCTATCCGTCGCCCTGGGCCCAGGGCTTCCGCAGGGCCGCCGCGGAAGTACTGGGCACACGACCGGAGCGCATCATCGCCACCAACGGCGGCGACGAGCTGCTGCGACTGGCGATCACGACCTTTCTCGACCCCGGTGTCCCCCTCGCCACGACCCGCCCGAGCTACTCGCTCTATCCGGTACTGGCCGCCGTGCAGGACTGCCCGACCGTCGAGTTCGATCTCCATGACGACTTCGGCCTGCCAGCCGATCTCGCCGTGCGCGCCAACGAGGCCGGCGCCGGCCTGTTCTGTCTCGTGAACCCGCATGCCCCGAGCGGAACGCTCTGGCCCCTCGAAGACGTCGCCCGCCTGGCCGAGGACTTCGACGGTGTCCTGCTGCTCGACGAGGCCTACGTCGACTTCGTGGACCCGGCCCTCGGCCACGACGCGATTCCGCTCGTCGAAGCCTTCGAGAACGTCCTCATCCTGCGCTCCCTGTCGAAGGGCTACTCCCTCGCCGGGCTGCGCTTCGGCTTCGGCATCGGCGCGGAGGCCCTGCTCGAGCCCATGCTCACGAAGACGCGCGACTCCTACAACGTGGATCACCTCGCCCAGACCCTCGCCACGGCCGCCATCGGCGATCGCCCCTGGGCCGCCGACAACCACGCGCGTGTCCGCGCCGAACGCGAGCGTCTCGCCGCCGCGCTCGCCGAGCGCGGCTTCCGCTGCCCACCCTCGCAGACCAACTTCCTCCTCGCTCGCGTTCCACCTCCTGCGGATGCGGCCGACCTGCGCACGGCTCTCGAGGCGCGCTCGATCCTCGTGCGCCACTTCGCGGTTCCGGGCCTCTCGGACGCCCTGCGCATCTCCGTCGGCACGCCGGAGGAGGACGACATGCTCCTCGCGGCCCTCGACGAACTGCTCGCCTAGGGTCGCCGGCCATGTTCGACGGCCGCGACTGCTGGATCTTCGATCTCGACGGCACGCTCACCGTACCCAACATCGACTTCGACCGGCTGCGGAGCGAGCTGGGCATCCCGGCCGGGGCGCTGATCCTGGAGCATCTCGCGACCCTGCCCGCGGCCGAGGCTTCGCCCCTGCACGCGCGGCTCGCGGAGCTGGAGCGCGAGCTCGCCTGCGAAGTGGAGGCACAGGAGGGCTGCCGCGAACTCCTCGAACAGCTCGCCCGCGACGGCCGTCGCCTCGGCATCCTGACCCGCAACACACGCGCGAACGCCCTGCTCAGTCTCGACCGGCTCGGCGTCGCCGACCTGTTCCGGCCGCGCGACGTGCTCGGACGCGACGAAGCCGCGCCCAAGCCCGACCCGGACGGCATCCTCGCCCTCCTCGCCCGCTGGGGCAGCCGTCCCGAACAGGGAGTGATGGTGGGAGACTTCCGCCTCGACCTCGAGGCGGGGCGCAACGCCGGCGTGCGCACCGTGCACTTCGCGCATGCCGGCAGCGGACCCTGGCCGGAGCTCACCGATCTGACCGTCGATTCCCTGCACGCGCTGCGCGCGGCCCTGGCCCCGGGCGGGCCGGGCGGCTGAACGCGGCACTTGTGGCGCCGGGACCCGCGCGCCGAGAATGCGGCGCGTCCACGCAGCGATGGAGCCGATCATGCAGGACCTCCCACATCACTATGCCGTGAACGCCCACGCCCGCAGCGAGGGTGACGTGACGCTCGGCGCCGCCGGCGTTCCGCCGCTCGCCTCCTGCCCGCCACCGGAGTTCGGTGGCCCGGAGGGCTACTGGTCTCCGGAATCCCTGCTCACGGCCGCCGTCGCCGACTGCTTCGTGCTCTCCTTCCGCGCCATCGCACGCGCCTCGAAGCTCGACTGGCAGACCCTCGACTGCGACGTGACGGGCGTCCTGGACCGGGTCGAGGGAAGACTGCGCTTCACCGGCTTCTCGATCACCGCGCGCCTCGCCATCACGGACGCGGCAGCCGAGGCGAAGGCGGCGAAGCTGCTCGACAAGGCGGAAGCGAACTGCCTCGTCAGCGCATCGCTGAGCGCGCCGGTGGCACTGCGCAGCGAGATCCGCATCGCATGACGCCGGAAGCCATCGCCCGCGCCGTCCTCGACGGCCACGTCGCCTATCGCGAGGTCTTCGACGAGATCACCTTCGGCGCCCGCGAACGCTTCCAGCAGGCCGACTGGGCCGGCGCCCAGCAGGCCTCCACGGCGCGCATCGAGTGCATTCCCAAGGCCGTCACGGACGTGGTCGCGGCGCTCGCCCTCGACCCCGCGCGGGACCTCGAGCGCTGGCGCGCGGCCCGCGCGCCCTATACGTCCCTGATCGAGGACCGGGCGGACCGACGCCTCGCCGAGACCTTCTTCAACTCCGTCTACTGCCGGATCTGGGATCACCACGACATCACGGACGCGAACTGCTTCGTGCACTCCGCCTTCGAACGCCGGGAACCCGCGGAACAGCCTCTGCTCAAGGCCTATCCGGGCGACGACGAGGGCGGCTGGCACGCCGTCTTCGAGCGCATCCTCACGGAGCGCAGCTACGAGCTGCCCTGGCAGGACCTCGAGCGCGACGTCGACTTCGCCGCCCGTGCCCTCGCCCTGTCCCTGCCGGGCGTCCCCGTGAGCGCCTGCGACCTCGAGCTCGTGACCAGCAACTTCTATCGCAACAAGGGCGCCTACATGGTCGGCCACGTCGACCATCCGGAGGGACGCCAGCCGCTCGCGATCGTGGTCCTGAACGACGAACAGGGCCACGTCTACGTCGACAACGTGCTCACGGACGAGGACGGCCTGTCGATCGTGTTCAGCTTCACGCGCAGCTACTTCATGGTCCGCGCGCCGGAGCCGGCGCGCCTCGTCGTCTACCTGAACACGCTGCTGCCCGGGAAGAAGCGCTTCGAACTCTGGAGCTCGATCGGCTACTACCGCCACGGCAAGACCGAGTTCTACCGGGACTTCCTCGCACACCTCGAGGACTCGGACGACCCCTTCGTGACGGCACCGGGCATCCGCGGCATGGTCATGGCCGTGTTCGTACTGCCGAGCTACCAGATCGCGTTCAAGATCATCAAGGATCGCTTCCCACCGCAGAAGGACACGACGCGTGATCACGTCATGGCGTCGTACACGCTGGTCAAGCGTCACGACCGCGTCGGCCGCATGGCCGATACGCAGGAGTTCTCCAACCTGCGCCTTCCGAAGGACCGCTTCGATCCGGAGCTGCTCGCCGAACTCCTCGAGGTCGCCTCGCGGACGGTCTCCGTGGAGGGCGAGCAGGTGCTCGTGAAGCACTGCTACGCGGAACGCCTCATGACGCCGCTGAATCTCTATCTGGAGCAGGCGGACGAGGAGGCCCTTCGGGAGGCCCTCGACGAGTACGGCAACGCGATCCGCCAGCTCGCGGCGGCGAACATCTTCCCCGGCGACATGCTGCTGAAGAACTTCGGCGTCACGCGCCATGGCCGCGTCGTGTTCTACGACTACGACGAGATCTGCTATCTCACGGACGTCAATTTCCGCCACATCCCGGAGCCGCAGACGGAAGAGCAGGAGCTGGCTTCCGAGCCCTGGTACTCGGTGGCGCCCAACGACGTGTTCCCGGAGGAGTTCCCGCGCTTCATGTTCGCGAATCCGCGCATCAAGAAGCTGTTCGCCGAGCTCCACGGCGAGATCTTCGACGCCGACTACTGGAAGAGCCTGCAGAGGGCCATCGAGGACGGCCAGGTGATGGACGTCTTTCCCTATCGCCGTCACCGGCGCTTCGCGTCGCGCTTCGGCAGCATCACCGAGGACGGACCGTCGCCGCGCGCGACCGGAGGGACGGGCACATGAAGATCGCGGTCGGCATCGCGGCGGCGGCCTTCGTCGCCTACCTCGGCCTCGCCCTGGCCACAGAGGACACGGCGGAGTTCTTCGCACTCCTCGCGGACCCCTGGATGAAGGTCGTGCTCGCGGACTTCTACCTCGGCGTCTTCCTGTTCGCCGTGATCGTCTGGGCCGTGGAGGACAGCGTCCTCGCAGCGCTCCTCTGGGGCGTCGCCACGGCCTGTCTCGGCAACCCCGTGGCCGCGGTCTGGCTCGTGCTCCGGGGCCTGTCGCGCCTGCGCGACAAGGACGCGACGGCCGGAGACTGAGACGTCACCGTGGACGTCCTCCTCGATCTCGACGGCACGCTCACGGACCCGGCCGAGGGCATTGTGCGCTGCATCCGCCACGCGCTCGCCGCCTACGGCCATCCGACGCCGGCGGACGCCGAGCTGACCCGCTTCATCGGCCCTCCGCTGCTCGAGGGCTTCGCGGAACTCGTACCGGAGGCCGGGCCCGAACATCACCGTGCCCTCCTCGAGCGCTATCGGGAACGCTTCCGCAGGCACGGCATGTTCGAGAACCGCCTCTACGACGGTGTCCGAGGGGCACTCGCGGACCTGTGTGACGCCGGGACCCGCCTCCATCTCGCGACGTCGAAGCCCCTCGTCTATGCGCGTCGGATCGTCGAGCACTTCGACCTCGGCGGGTTCTTCGAGAGTCTGCACGGCAGCGAGCTGGACGGCGTGCGCTCGGACAAGGGCGAACTGCTCGCGCACCTCCTCGAAGCGCAGGCGATCCGGACCGCCGGGGCCGCCATGGTCGGCGATCGCAGGCACGACATGATCGGCGCACGGGCGAACGGCGTCCGGGCCATCGGCGTGCTCTGGGGCTACGGCACGCGCGAGGAACTCCTCGCGGCCGGCGCGGAGCAGCTCCTCGACTCCGTCGCGCAGCTGCCGGACATCCTCGGCGGGGATCGTCCCGCACGGGCATGATGGGGCGGGAGCCGTGGAAGCGGAGGTCACGACCATGCGCGACGCACCGTCGGAAATGCTCGATTTCCTCGCCGCCTTTCCGAGGCGATCACGCCACGCCACCTCGCCGTTCGTGCCTTCGTGCCCGCGCGCGCACCCGCGGCCAACGAACTCGTGTACGACGCCTGCAACGCCGTGAGCTGCGCCTGCACCTTCTCCGAACGGCTGAAGGAGGCCTTTCGTCACGTCGCGTCCTACAGCGGGCACGTGAACCTCGGCTGCAAGCGAGGCGCAGCCCTCGACGATCCGCAGTCACGACGATGCGCTGGCGGCGGACATCCCCATGGCCTGGCTGAGACCGTGAGAGCACTCGTCACGCTGTTCGCCCTGCTCGCCGGCGTCGCTGCGCAGGGCGCCGAGTTCGTCGCGCCCTACGTCGACACGGTGGAGGAGGACGTCGAGCTGATCCTCGACCTCGCGGACGTCGGACCCGGCGACTATCTGATCGATCTCGGCTCCGGCGACGGCCGCTTCGTGATCGGCGCCGCCCGCCGCGGCGCCCTCGCCCACGGCGTCGAGCTGGAGCCGACGCTCGTCGAGCGCGCGCGACGCAATGCCGAAGCGGCAGGTGTCGCCGCGCGCACGGCCTTCCTGGAAGGCGACGTCTTCGCGGCCGACGTCTCCATGGCGACGGTCGTCACGCTCTATCTGTTCCCGGAGGCGAACATCGCGCTGCGCCCGAAACTCCTCGCCGAACTGGCTCCGGGAACGCGCCTCGTCTCGAACAGCTTCCACATGGGCGACTGGGCGCCGGATGCGCGAGCCCAGGGGCGCACGAGCGGTGGCGCCCTGCTGTGGGTCGTTCCGGCGCAGGTCGAGGGCCATTGGCGCCTCACCGTCGGCGAGCGCGCGGGACGCCTCGAACTGCGTCAGCGCTATCAGGAGATCGAGGCGGCGCTCGAGTTCGACGACCGGGAGGCCGCCATCGAGACGGCGACGCTCAGGGGCGACGTGCTGACCATCGTCGCGGCCACGGACGCGGGTGCGCTCGCGCTCAGGGCACGCGCCGTCGGCGACACGCTGACCGGTTCCGCGCAGGCGGGAGAGCAGGTGCTGACACTGACGGGAAACAGGGAGCGCGAGTGAAGACCATCGGCATGCTCGGCGGCATGAGCTGGGAGAGCACGGCGCTCTACTATCGCCTGATCAACGAGGAGACCCGGCGCCGCCGCGGCGGTCTGCATTCGGCGCCGATCGCCCTCGTGAGCGTCGACTTCGACGAGATCGAGACGCTGCAGGCCGCCGGCGACTGGGACCGGGCCGGCGACCTCCTCGCCGCGCGGGCACGCGAGGTGGAGGCGGCCGGCGCGGACTTTCTGCTGATCTGCACGAACACCATGCATCGCGTCGCGGACGCCGTCGTGGCGGCCATCGACATCCCGCTGCTGCACCTCGCGGACGCGACGGCCAGGCGCATCCGCGCCGCCGGCCTGACGCGCATCGGCCTGCTCGGCACGCGCTTCACCATGGAGCAGGACTTCTATCGGGCCCGCCTCGAGGCGCAGGGGATCGAGGTGCTGGTCCCGAACGCGGCAGACCGGGCCCTCGTGCACCGTGTGATCTACGAAGAGCTCTGCCTCGGCGAGGTCCGCGACGCTTCGCGCGCAGAGTATCTGCGCATCATCGACGCCCTGGCGGCCGCCGGCGCCGAGGGCGTGATCGAAGGCTGCACGGAGATCGTCATGCTCGTGCAGCAGGTGCACACGACCATGCCGCTCTTCGACACGACGGCGATCCACGCGGAAGAGGCGGTCGCGCGCGCCCTCGGCTGACGCTCGGGCAGCGCGAAGCGAAAGGTCGTCGATCACGAAGGCGCCGAGGACTCTGCTCCGACCAGCTTCGCGCGACGCTTCGCAACGCGCCCGCGGCGCGCGCCGACGCATCGGCGTCCCGGCCGCGATCCGCGCACGATCGTCGACATCCGGCGTGCAGGTACAGCGCAGGCCTCGTGCGCGTGGCGCCCGGACGCGCGGAAAGACGCGCGCCTTCGAGGGGTCGACGCCGGTCGGCCCGGGACACGATGGCGCTCAGTCGGGCTGGAGCCTGCCGATCACCGACCGTTCGAGGGGCTTGTACTCCTCGCGGAAGTCGAGCCAGCGCTCCGCACGCACTTCCGGCGGCGGCAGCTCGAAGGGCTCGGGCTCGATGGCGAGGAGCGCCGCCTCGTCGACCTCGTCGATCAGCTCCGGCTTCATGAACCGCCGGGCGTAGTCGCGATAGACGCCGGAACGCACGAACAGGTCGAAGAGATCGGGATCGAGGTGATTGCCGCGCTTCATGCGCCCCATGATCGCCATGGACTCCGACAGGGGCTTGCCGGGCTTGTAGGGGCGATCGGTGGCCGTGAGCGCTTCGAAGACGTCGGCGATGGCCATGCAGCGAGCGGGCACGGACATGTCGCCGGCGAAGATGCCCCTGGGATAGCCGCGTCCGTCCATGGTCTCGTGGTGACCACCCGCGTACTCCGGTACCCGCTTCAGATCCCTCGGGAACGGAAGACTCTCGAGCATCTTCACGGTCTGCACCATGTGACCGTTGATCACGAGGCGTTCGTCCTGCGTCAGCGTGCCGCGTTCGACGCAGAGATTCGCGACCTCGTCCTCCGAGAGAAGTGGTCGGCGCGCCCCACCGCACTGCCAGCAGCGCGCACCGATCCGCCGGATGCGCGCCTTGTCGGCGTCGTCGAGGAACTCGCCCCCCACGTTGCTGACCTCGAGAAAGCCGAGATCGTCGTCGACCTCCGCGAGCTGTGCGAGGAGCGCGGCATCGTCGAGCGCACCGCCGGCCATGACGTGGGCGAGCTGGAGCTCCCGCTTGAGGGCCTCGCAGCGGGCACGTACCGCCTCCATGCCGTCCCGGATCGACTCCAGCTTCGTCGACTTGTCCATGACGTGCACGGGCGTGGTGACCTTCCCGCAGTCGTGCAGCCACGCGGCGATGTGCAGCTCGTACCATTCCTCGTCGTCGAGATCGAACTCGGCATAGGGGCCCTCCTGCGCGTCACAGACGGCGCGAGCGAGCATCTCCGTCAGGATCGGCACGCGCTCGCAGTGGCCACCCGTGTAGGGCGACTTGGCGTCGATGGCGGCGGCGAGCATCTGGATGAAGCTCTCCAGCAGGCGGCGCTGGGCAGCGATGAGCTGCTGGTTGTCGAGGGCGACGGCCGCCTGCGAGGCGAGCGCTTCGACGACCTCCTGTACGAGGGGACCGAAGGGGACGATCTCCCCGGTGAGTTCGTCCTGGGCGTTGATGAGCTGCAGTACCCCGATCACGCGACCGGAATTGTTGAGCATGGGGATCGTGAGGAACGACTGCGAGCGATAGCCGTTGCGGCGATCGAACTCCTTGGTCCCGGAGAAATCGAACCGGTCGATCGTGTAGGCATCCTCGACGCTCACGGACTGGCGCGAGTTCGCGGCGTAGGCCGCGACGTTGCGCTCGTTGGGCTCGCCCGAGTGCGGATCGCGGAGCGGTATGCGCGGCATGCCGTCGAGCGGCTTGCCGGTGGTACCACCGAGGGCCGTGCCCATGGTGTCGTTGCGCATGATCGCGAACTCGAGGTGGTCGTCTTCCGTGACGAGGTAGATCGTGCCGCCGTCCGCGCGGCAGAACTGCTTGGCCTCGAGGAGGATGCGCTCGATCAGGCGGTCATGATCGCGCTCGGAGGACAGCGCGAGGCCGACCTCGAAGAGGAGTTCCATGCCCGCGACGCGCCTGGATAGCTGGAACTCCCTCACGATTCGCGTGCTTCCGTCTGCCTAGTGCTCGGGTCCGCCCCGCAACATGCCCACCGGTCCATTTCCAGTCAACTTCACGCATCGCGCGCAAGCGCCTGATCGTGATGGGCTTCACGCCTCGCCCGAGGGCGCGCGCCCGCGCGGACCGCGAACGGGAAGGGGCCGTTCGGAACGCGCCGGCTCCGCCCGCCACCGGGTCCGGCGCGCCTTGCCAGCACGCCCCCCGGGGCCCAGAGTGGCGAGTCGCCGGAGGGGAGGAACGTGACCATGGGACCCATGCCCGCAGTGAGCCTGGCCGCCGTACCGGGGCGCCGCCGTGCGACCCTGGAACTGGCCACGCGCATCGAGGAGGCCGGCTTCACCGGCATCTGGTGCCCGAGCTTCGGCGACGGCATCGCCCTGTGCCAGGGCATCGCCATGGCCACACGCGAGATCGCCTTCGGCACGAGCATCCAGCCCATCTACACACGGCGCCCCGCCGACTTCGCGGCCTCGACGGCATTCATCCACGAGCTCTCCGGCGGCCGCTTCCACTTCGGGATCGGCGTCTCGCACGTGCCTGCACTGGCACGCATGGGCATCGAGCCGGGCAAGCCGCTGGCGGACATGCGCGCCTTCGTCGAGGCCTATCGCAGTACGGAGCGCGTCGGCGATCTGCCACCGCTCGTGCTGGCGACCCTGCGCCGGAAGATGATCGCGCTCGCAGACGAGATCGGCGACGGCATGGTGTTCGCGAACGGCGCACGCTCGCACATGGGCGAATCGCTCGCCGTGCTCTCCGACGCGCACCGGACGGACGCGGACTTCTTCATCGGCAACATGATCCCCACCTGCATCTGCGACGACGAGGACGCCGCGAAGGCCGTGAACCGCCGCACGCTCACGGGCTACGCCATGCTTCCGAACTACCGCAACTACTGGAAGGAAGCGGGCTACGTGGAGGAGATGGAAGCCGTGGAGGCGGCCCTCGCCGCGAAGGAGCCGGAGAAGATCCCCGGCTGCCTTTCCGACCGCTGGCTCGCCGACACGACGCTGTTCGGTTCCGTGGACAGGGTCCGCGAGGGGGTCGAGGCGTGGTTCGACGCCGGAGTCCGCACTCCGATCCTCGTGCCCTCCTCGGCGGCCGGCAATCAGCTGAAGGCCTTCGAGGAGCTGTTCGCAGCCTACGCGTGAGCAGCGTCGCGAACGCCTCCTCGGGCGGGGCGCAGGTCGAGGCCCTGCCCGCGCGCACGATCTGGCTGCACGGCACGATGGGCCTCCCGCTGGCCGTGATCGGCTATCCGCTGTCCATCTGGATCCCGGCGCACTATGCGGGCGAACTCGGCCTGCCCCTCGCCACCGTGGGCACGATCCTCATGCTCGCGCGCCTCACGGACGTCGTCACGGACCCGCTCATCGGCGAGTGCTCCGATCGGACGCGGACGCCGATCGGTCGACGCAGGCCCTACCTGCTCGCCGGCGCCCCGCTCATGATGCTCGGCGCCTGGTGCCTGTTCGTACCGTCCGATGGCGCCGGCATGCTCTACTTCCTGCTCTGGCTGACCCTGTTCTTCCTCGGCTCCACGCTCATCTCTCTCCCACACGCGGCCTGGGGTGCGGAGCTTTCGCCGGACTATCACCAGCGCGCCCGGGTCACTGCCGGACGCGAGGTCTACGTGCTCGCGGGTCTGATGATCGCGGCAGCCGTGCCCATGATCGTGGAGATCATGGCGGACCGGGGCACGGGCATGGCCGGCGTCGCGGCGCACGCCTGGCAGACGCTTCTGTCCTGGCTGCCCGGCTCGGACGTCGCCCGGCCGGAGGAGACGGCCTCGATTCCCCGTGCCGCGCTCACGGGCCCGGTGCTGCACGGACTGGCGCTGACCGTGGTCACCCTGCTGCCGATCTGCGCCCTGCTCGTCGCCCTCGGCATCGCCGAACCGAAGGGCCTCGCCACGCGCCGCGTCCCCCTCTCCGAGGGCCTCGGGCACCTGAGACGCAACGGGCCCATGAAGCGCATGCTGCTCATCATGCTGCTCGTCTACTTCGGCGAGGCGTTCCGCAATGCCGTGTCGCTGTTCTTCATCCGGGACATCGTCGGCCTCGGCTCCATCGGCAGCGCGTACTTCCTCTACTTCGTGGCGGGCATCCTCGCGATCCCCTTCTGGCTGGGCCTCGGCAGGCGCTTCGGCAAGCACCGCGCCTTCATGGGCACGCTGATCGTCGTCGGCTGCGTGTCGGCGGCCAACTTCTTCCTCGAATACGGTGACTACGAGGCCTTCTTCGCGCTCTTCATCGTCAAGGGCTTCTGCTTCGGCGGTCTGCAGTTCCTGCCCGCGGCCATGCTCGCCGACGTCGTCGACGTGGACTCCATGCGCTCCGGGAGCAACCGCGCCGGCGCCTACTTCGCCCTGTCGGGCATGACCACGAAGCTCGCCATCGCCTTCGGAACCGGTGCGTCCCTGAACGTGGTGGGCCTGCTCGGCTTCGATGCGTCCGGCGGCGTCGCCGGCAGCACGGAACTCGGCGTCCTGGCCCTGCGCATCGTCTACACCATGGGGCCGGTGGTGTTCTTCGGCTCGGCGCTGTGGCTGATCTGGCGCTGGCCGCTCACGCCCGCGCGGCACGCGCGCATGCGGGAGCGCATGGCCCGGCGCGACGCGCGCATCGCGGCACGCGCGGAGACCCTGGGTCAGACCGGCGCATAGCGGAGCTGCGTCACACCGCCGAGATCCGCGAACACGGGCCTGAGATCCATGCCGGCGCGGAGTGCGCCGGCGTCGTCCGTCTCGAGGAGCGTCGTCATGCGCACACCCTCGGCGAGTTCCACGACCGCGAGTACGTAGGGCGTCCAGGACGCGAACTGCGGCGCCGGCGCCCGCTCGCACACGGTCCAGCTGTACAGCGTCGCGGCGCCGCTCACCGCGTGCCACTCGAGCGCATCGGCGAGGCAGTGGCTACAGCGGCTGCGCGGGTAGAACACCCAGCCGCCGCAGGCGGTGCAGCGCTGGAGCCGGACCACGCCTTCGGCGAGGCCGTCCCAGAAGGGCCGCGACGTCGGCGTGGGCACCGGCAGCGGCGGAGTCGCTTCGGGCATCTCGCTGGCCATGCGCTCAGCCTCCTTCCAGCACGAGTGCGGACTGCTCGCTCATGACGCCGCCGGTCCCGGTGACGAACACGCGATCACAGCCCTCGACCTGCCGCGCGTCGCCACGGCCCATGACCTGCCGGGCGCCCTCCACCACCTGCACCATGCCACCGGCGAGTCCCGGCTGCCCGGCGCCGAGCTGACCGCCGCCGGTGTTCATGGGGAAGTCACCGCGATAGCTCAGGTCGTGTCCGCTCACGAAGCGGCAGCCCTCGCCCTTGGCGCAGTAGCCCGCGTCCTCGAGCGTGAGCAGGGCCGTGATCGTGTAGCAGTCGTAGATCTGCACGGCGTCCATCTCGTCCGGCCGGCGCCCGGCCATGGCGAAGGCCTGCTCCGCCGCGGCCGCGACCGGCGTCACCGTCATGTCCTCGGCGTAGGTCGGCGTCTTGATGGTGAGGCGCTCGCCGAAGCCCGTGACGAAGGCCGGTCGGTGCCGGCAGCGCGCGGCCGTCTCCTTCGAGGCGACCACGACGGCGAGGCCGCCGGCGCAGGGCATGACGATCTCGAGGCGATGGAGCGGGTCGGCGATCATGGGCGAGGCGAGCACGTCGTCGACGGTGATGGCTTCGCCGTGGAAGGCGGCGAGCGGATTGGCGTTGGCGTTCACCCGCTGGTCCGCCGAGATCTTCGCGAGCGCCCGCGCGTCGTAGCCGTAGGTCTCGGCGTAGCGCCGGGCGATGGTGGCGTAGCCGACGTTCTGGGCGATGTTGCCGAAGGGAATCTCGAACTCCGCCTGGGGCGATCCCCACTCACCGGAGGAACTGCCGAGCCAGCGGCGTGGATCCGGCGCTCCCTTCCGCGGGTTGCTCGGTATCGGTCGCGAGGGCAGCGCACACACCACGACGTCGCACACGCCGAGCTCGATCGCCGCGGCCGCGCGCCAGACCATGCCCACGGCCGTGGCACCGCCGAGATCGACGCGCTCCGCGAAGTTCACCGGGCGACCGAGGTACTCGGCCACCGTCGCCGGAACGAACATGGACGCCTCGCGGATGTCCGAGCACACGAGACCGTCGACGGCGCCCGCCGCCAGCCCGGCGTCCTCGAGGGCCGTCGCCGCCAGCTCCGCCCACTGCTCGACGGTGAAGGCGCGCGGGCCCTCGTAGCGGCGCACCGCGGGCCACTCCGCGAAGCCCACGATCGCCGCCTCGCCCTTCAGTCCTCGTCCCATGCTCCCTCCCGTCGCGTCGCCGCGCGCCTTCGCCGCCGCCTGCGCGCGGGCCTGTGCGATGATCCACGATCGTCGGAACCATCGCACCCCGCGGGGAGACCCGGTGCCCTCGACGATCGACACGCGTCCTTCGAGCGCGACGGCCGGACGCGAAGCGTGGCGACTCCGACGCCGGTCGGCGACCGGGCCCTTGGCCGTGGACACCTGCGGCACGGGCAGCGAGGTCTCGCGGCCACTGTGCGGTGACTCGGGCGCATGACGGTTGAGGACGCGAACACGCTGCTGCTGTTGCGCCACGCGAAGTCCTCCTGGCGCGAGCCGGCCCTCGCAGACTTCGAACGCCCGCTCTCCGGTCGCGGGGTCCGCGACGGAACGCGCTTCGGTCCGAGGATCGCGCGGGTGCTGCCACGTCCGGATCTGGTCCTCTGCTCGCCGTCGCGTCGCACGCGCGACACGCTCGCGTTCCTGATCCCGGAACTCGTCGATCCGCGCCGGGTCCGGTTCGAGGACGGCCTCTACCGGGCCACCGCCTCGGAGCTGCTCCGGTACATCCGCTCGACGCCGCCGGCCGTGCGGACGCTGCTCGTGCTCGCCCACAATCCCGGTCTGACGGATCTGGCGAATCTGCTGCCGGGTGGCGATGACGACGCTCTGGAGAATCTGCCGACCTTCGGCTGCGTCCGCTTCGCGCTCACCGTACCCTTCAGCGAACTGGATCGCGGCGGCGCCCGCCTGGTCGCACTGCTGCGCCCGAAGGACGCACCACCCGGAGAGCCCTGACGTGAACCGCTCGCACGCCTCGCGCCTGTTCCTGCTCGCCTTCACGGCTGCGACCCTGCTCACCGCCTGTGCGCCGCCCGCGGACCCGGTGCAGCGGGCGCAGGGCTTCTGGAACGCCCTCGCCGCGGAACGCCTGGACGACGCCCGCGCCGTCGTGATCGAAGGCGATCCGGAGCGTCAGGCACGTCTGCTCGACGAGCTCGCCGGCGTCGGCGCCGCCGTGGAACGACTCGAGGTCCCACCGGAAGCCGACGCCGCGCTGCTACCGACGCGCATCGCGACGCCGCGCTCCGCGTCGGGTGCCGAGGCACCCGTGCTCGAGGCCGTGACCGCGCTCCGGCGCACCGACGACGGCTGGCGCATCGATCTCGAGGAGACCGCCGCTGCGTACCGTCGCGCCAGCGCCGACGCCGCGAGCCGAAGCCTCGCGGACGCTCTCGAACGCCTCGAACGTGGTCTCGGTCGCAGCGCCGGCGAGTTCGGCGATACGCTGCAGCGCCTCGGCCGGGACCTCGGCGAGCTCGTGGCCCGCGAGGGCAGCGAACGCTCGGAGGCGCTCGAGGCCGAGCTCGGCCGTCGCCTGGAAGAGCTGGGCGCTTCGCTGGCGCGCGGCGTCGAGGAGCTCGAACGCGCGCTGGGGGAGGCGGAGGCCCGACGCAGCGAACGCGAAGCGGAGCGCCCGCGATGATCGAGCTCGCGAAACCGGCGCTGGACGTGGGACTGCAGATCGCGGCGGACGACCCGACGGCCATGCTCGCCTTCCACCGCGACCGCGTGGGCCTGCGCTTCGACCACGACCTGCCCCTCGGCGGCGGCCGCATGCAGTCGCGACACGGTTGGGGCGACTCGGTGATCAAGCTCAACCACGGCCGCGGCGGCACCGCGCGCGGGACCGCCACGGGCTGGGCGAACCTGACCCTGCGGAGCCCCGCGCACGCATCGCAGGAGGCACTCGTCGATCCGGAGGGCAATGCGCTGCGCCTCGAACCCGGACCACGTGAAGCGATCCGCATCGAGCTGCGCGTGACGGACGCCCCCGCCTCGCGGGCATTCTTCGCAGCCCTGGGGCTGCCGCTCGAGGCCGACGGCTTCATGATCGGCGCGAGCACCGTCTCCATCGTCGAGGACCCGGCAGCGACAGCCGGCGGGCTCGACGGCACCGGGCTGCGCTACGTCACGCTGCAGGTCCCGCGAGCCGACGACGCGCACGCCCTGGCCCTCGCGGCGGGCGCCCGCGAGGGCATGGCGCCGCGGACGCTCGGCGAGGTCGCACGCATCTCCTTCGTGGTCGAGCCCGGCGGCAACTGGATCGAGCTCAGTCAGCGCGCCTCCCTGGTCGGCAGCCTCGCGAAGTGAGGCCGGCGATCCGGGCGCTGCTGCCGGCGACCCTGGGCCTCGCGCTGGGGGTGCTGGCGCTCCTGACCGCACGCCTGCTGCTGCCGCCGGGCATGGACGGCTGGGAGTGGCCGTCCGGGGACCGCCACGAGGCCGCTCTCGATGGCGGCGTGCTGCGCTGGGCCGACGGCCGCGTCTACGAGGGCGACTTCGTCGCCGGCCTCCCCGAAGGCCACGGCGAGCTCCGCTGGCCGGACGGCACGCGCTACGTCGGCGCCTTCGAGCACGGCCTGCCCGAGGGCCAGGGCCAGCTCCGGACCCCGGACGGACTCGAGTACGTGGGCCGCTTCCTGGCCGGGCACGCGAGCGGCAACGGCGAACTCAGGGGGCCCTTCGGGCGCTATCGAGGCGCCGTGGCCGACGGCGTCGCCAACGGTCGCGGCGAGCTCGTGACGCGCGCCGGCGACCGCTTCGTCGGCGAGTTCGCGGCGGGCGTGCCACACGGCGAGGGGCGCCTGGACCGACCCGGCGGGCCCACGCTCCGCGGCCGCTTCAGCGTCGGCCGGCCGCGCGGGGACATGGAAGTGCTCTACGCCGACGGCGGCCGCTACACGGGCCCCTGGCGAGGGGTCCGTGTCGGCGAAGGGACCATGCGCTGGCCCGACGGCCGCCGCTACAGCGGCACCTGGGTGAACGACGAGCCGACTGGCGCGGGAAGTCTCAGCTGGCCCGACGGCCGCCGCTTCATCGGTCCCGTGGACGCCGGGATCGCCGCGGGCGAAGGCTGGTGCATGGGGCCCGACCGCACGGAGCGGTGCCGCTTCGACCAGGGCGTGCGGGTCGACGCTGCGGGCCCGGCGGAAGCCGTCATGCCCCACTCCTGACCATTGCCCGGGTCGTAGCGAACGCGGTATATCTAGTCCCAGCCAACGGACGCCTTCCTGCATCGGAGTCAACCCATGTTCGGCCTGCTCTCCTTCCTGCTCCTCGTCGGCATCGCCTACATGATGTGGCGGATCATGGATCAGCTTCCTGACATCGTGTTCCGGCTCAGCGAGATCCAGCGCGACATGGCCGAGGTGCGCCGCAATCTCCAGCCTCCGACGGCGCCCGCCGAGCCCGCGAGCGGCGACGACGGTCAACCGCAGTACTGACGACGCCACTAGAGGTGGTCTCGTGACGTCGGGACCCGTCGAGGTCCACGCGGCGGGGAACGCAGCCGCGGCGGAACCCGACCCGCTCCACGACCATCACCCCTCCACGCCGGACTGGCGCATCTGGCTCGGCCTCGGCATCACCGTGGCCTGGTTGCTCCTCGGCATCCTCTACGTCGGCAGCAGCATCGGCTGGGGGCGTATCGGCGCGCAGCCCGCCGAGGTCATCGGCAACTTCCTCGAAGGCGCCTTCGCACCGCTCGCGTTCCTCTGGTTGGTGATCGGCTACTTCCTGCAGCAGAAGGAGCTGTCGCAGAACACCGAGGCCCTGCGCCTGCAGTTCCGGGAGATCCAGCGCACGGCGGAACAGGCCGTGAAGCAGACGGAGACCATCTCGGCCCAGGAGCTCCATGCGCGGCAGCAGATCTTCCTGCAGGTGCACGAACTCGTGCGGCGCCAGCTCGGTGCCATCGCCGGCCTGCTGTTCATCAGTTCCCAGAACGCCAGCGACGGCGACGCGAAAGTCAGCGACGAGGAGGTCGCCGATCTCTGGGCCCAGCTCAACCAGGGCGACCCGGACGCGTTCTGCCGGCGCATCCTCAACCTCCACTTCGACCTCGACGACTTCGCCGACCGTCTCGACTTCTTCTACGGCACCGAGATCCGCGCCCGCCACACGAACAACTTCATCTTCACCGTCGAACGACTCATGGGCCGGGCCCGTCGCGCGGACACGGACGGTATCCTCGAGGACGCCATCAAGGGGAGCGCCTACGGGTTCGTCTACCGCATCGCGATCCAGTACCGCGAGCATGCACCGGCACACCTGGCGGACGTCACGCGCACCGGCCGCGACGTCCGCATGGGCATCGACCGCGCGACGGCGCCCGCGGCCTCCGTTACGGAGACCTGAGCATGCACGGCGGCGGGCACTGATGGACGGGATCGGGACACCGGAGCCGCCGCAGGTCTTCACGGCCGCCGACCCGCTCCCGGCACTGCGCGAGGAGCGCGAGGCGGCGCGCGCCGCGGCGGACGCGAACGCCGAGATCTGCTGGCTCGCCACCGTCGACGCCTCCGGCGCACCGGCGGTCCGGACCATCGTGCTGCGCGACGTGGCGGGTGCCTTCGCCCTGTTCGTGAACGCGACCTCGCCCAAGTGGCGCCAGATGAGCCGCGAAGCCCGCATCGAGCTGGCCTGCTGGTATCCATCCATGCAGCGCCAGTGGCGCCTCCAGGGCCTGGTGCGCGCGCTGCCCCACGAGACGGTCTCGCGACACTGGCATCGCCGCCCTCGGGTCAGCCAGGTGCTCGATCACCTCTACGCGCGATCGATGGCGCAGAGCTCGCCGCTGAAAGCCGGGAGTGAGCCGGAAGCGGAGCTGGCCGCGCTCGACGCCTCCCTGCCGGAGCGACCGGACGTGCCCGTGCAGTCCCTCGCCCTCGAGATCGTGCCGCTCGCCGTCGAGTGCATGCAGATCCGCGCCGCGCCGCATCTGCACCAGCGCCAGCGCTGGACGCGCGAAGCGGAGGACGCGCGCTGGACGGCGAACCGCCTCGTGCCCTGAGGCTCGGGCGTCGGCCGCCTCCAGGAATCCCTGCCCGCCCGCGACCGGGGGAACGTGTCGCCCGGGCCGACCGGGTCCGGGAACCGGGCGCACGGGAAGCACCCGCCGCGCCTCGACCTCGCCGTTCCGTCAGGCGCGAGGCCGCTTCTCGGTCGCTGGACGAATGCCCTTGAGGCGCTCGAAGCACATGGTCGCCGCCACCTCCGTGAAGGCGCGAAGGTAGGCCGCATCCTCCTCTTCCTCCCGCACCGCGGCGTGCAGCACCGGCCACAGGCCCTTCTCGCCCAGGCGCAGCGTGCGCACGAAGCCTCGCTCCGTGTACTCCACCAGGGCCCAGTTGGGCAGACAGGCGACGCCGCGGCCGGAGGAGACGAGCTGAACCATCATCGGCGTCAGCTCCGCGTGCCGGATCCGCTCCGGGGCCACGCCGGCCGGATCGAGGAAGCGCGTCAGCACGTCGAGCCGGTCGCGATCCACCGGATAGGTGATGAGCACCTCCTCGGCGAGGTCCTGCGGGGACACGCAGCGCTGCTCGGCGAGCCGGTGCGTCGGCGCGACGGCGAGCACAGCCTCGTAGCGGAACAGGGGCAGATAGGTGACGCCGGCCAGAGCCACGGGATCGGACGTGATCACGAGATCCAGATCGCCTCGCGCGAGCGCCGGCAGGGGCTGGAAGCCGAAGGCGCTCGAAAGGTCGAGTTCGACGTCCGGCCAGTCCTCGCGGAAGGCCTCGATGGCCGGCAGCAGCCAGTCGAAGCAGCTGTGGCACTCGATCGCCATGTAGAGGCGCCCGGCCTCGCCGCCGGCGAGGCGCGCGAGTTCCTGCTCCGCGCTGCGCACCTCCGGAAGCACCCGGTCGGCCAGCGAGAGCAGCCGGCGGCCCGCGTTCGTGAAGCGCACCGGGCGCGTCTTGCGGACGAACAGGGTCGCGCCGATGCGCTCCTCGAGATCCTTGAGCTGATGGGAGAGTGCGGACTGGGTGAGGTACACGCGCTCGGCCGCCTCGACGAGGCTGCCCGTGTCGCGAAGCGCGGCGAGGGTCCGCAGATGGCGGAGTTCGACGATCGCCATGATGAACCCACTTCAATCCGGACGAGTCCATCATGCGCCGGATCGATTCAGTTCGCCAACCGCGACGCCCCCGGGCCATGCGCCTGCCTGCCCCTTGGCGTTCGTCGCGAGCGCTCACTACAATCTCGCGGCTCCCCACCCTGCCCTCGCGAGGACTGTGCGACGTGGACCATGGCGATCCCGGCCTCCCGGCGGG
Source organism: Pseudomonadales bacterium (assembly GCA_036351675.1). GTDB lineage: Bacteria > Pseudomonadota > Gammaproteobacteria > Pseudomonadales > Azotimanducaceae > JAZBPO01. The sequence continues at coordinate 13,818 of JAZBPO010000083.1, read as the reverse complement.
CGACACCAGCCCTGCCGGCGATAGGGCTCCCGCCGCCGCGCAGGAGGACGCCGCCGAACCGGTGCGCGCGGAAGCGCGGCCGGCGCAGCGCGCCCACCGCCCCGTCCGATCGCTGCGTATCGCCCTGCTGGGCTATCGCAGCAATCCCTTCAGCGGTGGGCAGGGCATCTACATCTCGGCCCTCGCGCGCGCCCTGACCGATCTCGGCCACCGCGTCGACGTGATCTCCGGCCCACCCTATCCAGAGCTCGACGAGGACATCCCGCTGGTGCGGATACCGAGCCTGGATCTCTACGCGGCGGAGAACCACGTCACGGCGCTGCGCCCCCGACACTTCCGCTCGCTGACGGACCTCGGCGAGTACTTCTCCATGCTCACCGGGGGCTTCCCCGAGCCCTGGACCTTCGGGCGCCGTCTGGTGAAGTGGATGCGCCGCCACGGCAGCGGCTACGACGTCGTGCACGACAACCAGTCCCTCTGCCATGGACTGCTCGAACTGCAGGACCTCGGACTGCCGGTCGTGGCCACGATCCACCATCCGATCCAGCGTGACCGCGAGATCGCCCTCGCCCATGCCACGGGCTGGCGGGAGCGCCTGCTGATCCGCCGCTGGCACGCCTTCATCGGCATGCAGGAACAGGTGGTGCGGCGCCTCGAGCACGTCGTCACGGTCTCGAGCGCTTCCCGCGACGACATCGCGAGCGCCTTCCGGATCCCGGCCAGCAACATCGACGTGGTGCACAACGGCATCGATACGGATGCATTCCGCCCGCTGCCGGCGATCCGCCGTGAAGAGGCATTGCTGATGACCGTCGCGAGCGCAGACCAGCCTCTGAAGGGGCTCTCGTACCTGCTCGAGGCCCTGGCGCGGCTGCGCCGGACGCGACCCGAGCTGCGCCTGCGCGTGATCGGGCGGCTGCGCGAGGACAGCGACACGGGTGCACGCATCGAGGCGCTCGGCCTGCAGGATGCCGTGGAGTTCCGCTCCGGCCTCTCGCGCGAGGCGCTCGTCGAGTGCTACGCGCGCGCGACGATCGCCGTCGTCCCCTCGCTCTACGAGGGCTTCGGACTACCCGCCGGCGAGGCCATGGCCTGCGGCGTGCCCGTGGTGTCGACGCGGGGCGGCGCCCTGGCCGAGGTCGTGGGAGATGCCGGTGCCCTGGTGCCTCCGGGCGACAGCCGCGCCCTCGCCGCCGCCATCGACGGGTTGCTCGACGATCCAGCGCGCCGCACGGGCCTGGCCGCGCGCGGACGCACGCGCGTCCTCGAGCACTTCAGCTGGCGGGTCGCAGCTCGCCGCATGACCGCCTACTACGAGGAAGTGCTCGCCGCGCGTAGCGCCGGCGCGGCGGCGCAGCGGACGTGAGCCTGTCCACCGTGGACTTCAGCCGCCTCGGCCTCGTGCCCGGGGACCGGGTCCTCGACGTCGGCTGTGGCGAGGGTCGGCATACGCTCAGCGCCTGGCTCGAACACCCGGTGCACGCCGTCGGCCTCGACCTCTCGGCCGGCGACCTCGCCACCGCGGCGGGCCGGCGGGACGAGTTCGCGCACGGCGCCCCGCGACCGGCGCAGGCGTCCTTCCTGCGCGGCAGCGCCCTCGCGCTGCCCTTCGCGGACGCCACCTTCGACGTCGTGGTGTGCTCCGAGGTGCTCGAGCACATCCACGACCACCGCGGCGTGCTCGCCGAGATCGCGCGCGTGCTCAAGCCCGGCGGTCGCTTCGTCGCCAGCGTGCCCCGCGCCTGGCCCGAGCGCCTGTGCTGGCTGCTCTCGGATCCCTATCACGAGGCGCCCGGAGGCCACATCCGCATCTTCGATGGAGCGACCCTGCGCCGGACGATCACCGCACGGGGCTTCAGCTGCGTCGGGCGCCACTGGGCACACGCGTTGCACGTCCCCTACTGGTGGCTGCGCTGCGCCTTCGATCCGGACGATGCCGACGGCCCGCTTCCCCAGCGCCTCTGGCATCGCCTGCTGGTATGGGATCTGATGTCGGCGCCCCGCGTCACGCGGACCCTGGAGCGGCTGTTGAACCCGGTCCTCGGCAAGTCCGTGGTCTTCTACTTCGTCCGCGAAGGGAGCTGAGAGAAGCACCGTGCCCCCGCTCGTCGTCACTCGCGGTCTCTATCCGGCGGCCTTCCTGCGCCCCACGGTGGACTACATCCGCTCGCATCAGCACACCACTGGTGCAGTGGCCTGGTTCGATGGCGGTCACGTGGACCCCTGGGATCACGTCGAGGCGGCCATGGGCCTGTCCATCGGCGGCGCCCGCGAAGAGGCCGAAGCGGCCTACCACTGGCTGCGCCAGGGCCAGCGCCTCGATGGCAGCTGGTACGCCTCCTACCGCGACGGCGAGGTCGAGGACGACACGCGCGCCGAGACGAACTTCGTCGCCTACGCCGCGACCGGCGTCTGGCACCACTACCTGATCACCGGCGATCGCCGCTTCCTCGACGACCACTACGAGATGATCGTGCGCGCCATGGCGTTCGTCTGCAGCCTGCAGGCGCCCACGGGCGAGATCTACTGGGCCCTCGACACCCGCCTCGGTATCGACAAGGACGCGCTCGTCACGGGCTGTGCGTCCATCTACAAGTCCCTGGAATGCATGATCAACGCGGCCCACGAGGTCGGTGACGATCCGTCACGCTGGATCGTCGCTCGCGCACGGCTCGGCCATGCCCTGCGCCATCGCCCGGAGCGCTTCGACCGCACCTGGGAGAGCAAGGCACGCTTCTCCATGGACTGGTTCTATCCGGTGCTGACGGGCGTACTGCAGCGCCGCGACGCCCAGCGGCGCCTGGCCGCGCGCTGGGACGAATTCGTGCAGCGCGGCATGGGCTGCCGCTGCGTCGCCGACGAACCCTGGGTGACCGTGGCCGAGTCCTGTGAACTCGTGCTCGCGCTGCTGGCGGCCGGCCGGACCCGGCAGGCGACGGAGCTGTTCAGCTGGCTCCACGCCTTCCGCGGCGAGGACGGCAGCTACTGGACCGGCTATCAGTTCAGCGACGCCGTGCTCTGGCCGGACGAGCGACCGACCTGGACTTCCGCGGCGATCCTGCTCGCCGCCGACGCCCTCGCCGAGACGACGAAGGCGCACCGCCTGTTCACGCGCGTGGAACTACCCGAGCCGTCGCGCGAAGCCGAGCGTCTTCACCATCTGCAGCTCCTCGAACAGTCCTGAGCCGAGCGCGAGCTGCCAGATCTCGTAGGGCGGCCGCCCGCCATCGGCCGGATCCGGGAAGATGTCGTGGATCGCCAGAATCCCGCCGGGCATCAGGTGCGGCGCCCAGGCGCGATAGTCGGCGAGCGCCGCCGCCATGCTGTGACCACCGTCGATGAACACCAGGGCGAGGGGCGTCGCCCACGCCCGGGCGGCGACCGTCGACGGCGCGACGATCGGCACGACGGTCTCGCCGAGGCCGGCGCGGTCGAGCGTGTCGCGGAACAGCGGAAAGGTGTCGACGGCGCGGCCGTCCGGGGTCGCGACCTCCGGGTCATGGTACGCCTCGCCGGGCTGATGCTCCTCGGAGCCCCGATGGTGATCGACGGCGAACAGGATCGCACCCCGCTGCGCGCAGCCCGCGCCGAGCCAGATCGTGGACTTGCCGCAGTAGCTGCCCACTTCCAGACAGGGCGCGAGGCCGGGCGCCGCGGCTGCGGCAGCATGGAGCGCGCGACCTTCCTCCTCCTCGAGGAAGCCCTTCACGGACGCCGGGTCGATCGGAAGCTGCACGACCTGCCCCGGGTCAGCCACGGGTGACCGCGAAGGTCACGATGAGCGCGACGAAGAAGAAGAACCCCACGTAGGCACCGAGGTTCAGGATGTCGTTCTGGCGCTCGTCCGGGTCGAACTCGAACCGGTTCCCGAAGGCCAGCCAGGCGAAGCCCGAAAGGAAGATGGCGATGACCAGAGACGCGACGATCGCTGCCACGGTGCCTCCTCAGATCCGGCGTTCGAGGATGTTCTCGAGCCGATGCAATCCTTCGCACAGGCGCGTCGCCGCATCATCGCCCAGACGCTCCGGCGCGAAGGCGACACCGATGCGGAAGCCTTCTCCCCGGACGGTGCAGTCGCAGACCAGCGCCGGGATACCGGTGACGTGCAGCTCGCCGGAGTCGACTTCGAGCTCGAGCACGATGCCAGGATCGAGCGCTTCGTCGTGCGCGAAGGCGAGACCGTCGCGGCTGTAGTCGAGGAGCTCGCGAGGCTCGCCGTCGAGCCGCTCCGGACCGCGCAACACGACTTCGGTCGCCTCGTCGGCGTAGCGCTGGCGCCGACGACGGTTGCGCTGGTCAGCGGCGTTCATGGACCGGGTCAGCCGCCGAGCTGGAGCATGTTGCGAGGCTTGGCCCCCTCCAGATCGGCGATCTTCGACCACGCTTCGGCGACGTCGTCCGCGGTCGCGTCGAGGCCGAGGTTGGCCCCCTGGTTCTCGACGATGGCCGCCACGGAGAAATTGCCACCGGCGGCCTGGAGGATGGCGCCGTTCGGTGCGCCTTCGCTGCACAGGAACACGACACCGGGCGTGATCAGCTCCGGGCCGAGGTTCTTCGCGGCCTCCTCCGGGATCAGGTTCTCCGTCATGCGCGTGAGCGCGACGGGAGCGATGGCGTTGGTGTGGATGTTGTTCTTGGCACCCTCGATCTTGAGTGTGTTCATGAAGCCCACGAGTCCGAGCTTGGCGGCGCCGTAGTTGGTCTGGCCGAAGTTGCCGTAGAGACCGGACGGCGACGTCGTCATGACGATGCGGCCGTAGTTCTGCTCACGCATGATCGGCCACACCTCGTTCGTGACCATCACCGAACCCATGAGATGCACGTCGACGACCGTGCGGAAGTCGTCCATGGTCATCTTCGCGAAGGACCTGTCACGCAGGATGCCTGCGTTGTTGACGAGGACGTCGACGCGGCCCCATGCATTCATCGCGTCCTCGACCATGGACTTGGCGCCCTGCGGATCGGACACGCTTCCACCATTCGCGATGGCGGTGCCCCCCGCCGCTTCGATCTCGGCGACGACGGCCTGCGCTGCTTCGGAGGAACCGCCCGTGCCGTCCATGGAGCCCCCGAGGTCGTTGACCACGACCTTGGCGCCGCGGCGCGCGAGGTCCAGCGCGTGACAGCGGCCGAGGCCTCCGCCGGCGCCGGTGACGATGGCGACCTTGCCTTCGAAGCTGACGGACATGAACGAACCTCCGGATCGGCGTGAGAACTGACGAATCGAGATGCACCGGCGGTGACGCGCCGGCCATGCGGGCGCGGATTGTACACGACCTCGACAGCCCGCCACCGACCCCGGCACCCGATGGAAGGAGTCCGAGCACCTCGATCCGGATCACGAGCCCGGCGTGGCCGCATCCGCCCCTCGACGGGCCGCATCTACCCTCCGCTCCGAAGGCGGGGTGAGTCGCTCCGGGCAGACACGGCCCGCCGGGGGGCTCGTTCACCGGCACCCCGAACGGCTGCTCGAAGCTGCCCTCGCGATGATCGTGATCGAGGGCGTGGGGGCGGCGTCTGCCCGGGGCGACCTCATCCAGCCCTCGGGAGCGCAGGGTAGATGCCGCGCCCGCGCCCGCCCGGGAACGAGCCCGGTTCGGCGCTTCGCGCGATGCGACTCACGCGAACCTGAACAGGGGCCCTGGCCCCTTTGTTCAGGTTCGGGCGAAGCTCAGGGGCGATAGGCGAAGCGCACGGGGCCTCGGAGCGGTTCGAGGCGGGGCTGGATGGCGTCGACCCACTCGGCGAGGAGCGGACGCGTCTCCCGGGGGTCGATGATGTCGTGCACGGAGAAGGATTCGGCGCGGGGGAAGGGGCTGCGGCCGGCGCGGAGCGCCTCCTCGAGTTCGGCTCGCTTCGCCGCCGGATCCTCGGCGGCCTCGATCTCGCGCCGGAAAGCCACCGCGACACCACCCTCGACGGGCAGGGCGCCGGCTTCGGCGGAGGGCCAGAGCAGCGTGTAGCAGTCGGGACCGTAGTGGGCTGCGCCGGCGACGCCGAAGGTCTTGTGCACCTGCACGGCGGCCCAGGGCACGGTCGCCTGTGCGGCGGCGGCGACGGCCGCCATGCCGTAGCGGATCGTGGCGGCGCGTTCCGCGTCGGGGCCGATCATGAAGCCGGGTTCGTCGACGAAGTTCACGACCGGCAGATGGAAGGTGTCCGCGAGTTCGATGGCCCGACGCGTCTTCTGCGCACCGTCGGCGCTCATGGCTCCCGCGTAGAAACGGCAGTCGTTGCCGAGGACGACCACCGGCTGGCCGTCGATGCGGGCGAGGCCCGCGATCTGCCCCCGTCCGAACAGGCGGCCGGTCTCGAAGAAGTGTCCGTCATCGACCACCGCCCGGATGATGCGGCGCATGTCGAAGGCCTGCCGCCGGTTGCGCGGTACGGCCTCGAGCAACCAGTCGTCACAGCGGTCGACCGGATCCGTGCGCGGGCCGCGCGGCGGCAGCTCGTGCACCGAAGACGGCAGGAAGGAAAGGAAGGTGCGGATCTGTGCGAGCGCCTCGCGCTCGTCGCCGGCGACGTTGTCGACGACGCCGCTCTTCGCGTGCACCTCGGCGCCGCCGAGCTCCTCCTTCGTGATCGGGCGGCCGAGAGCACGCTCCACCAGCGCCGGACCGCCGACCATGACCTGCGCCGTGTCCTTCGCCATCACGGAGAAGTGCGAGGCCACGAGGCGGCCCGCGGGGAAGCCCGCGACGGCTCCGAGCGCTGCCGAGGCCACCGGCACCTCGCCGAGGGCGTCGGCGATGATGCGGAAGCGCGGCTCGACGTGCACCGGCTCGCCGACGGTACCGCCGCGCTGGCCCCCGCCGCGTACGCTGCCGCCGCCGCCCTCGAGCATGCGCACGAGCGGGACGCGGTGCGTGACCGCGAGATGCTCCGCGTAGACGCTCTTGCGGAGGCCCGCGGCGTTGGGCGAGCCGCCCTTGAGCGTGAAGTCCTCGCCGCCGACCACGACGCGACGATGCTCGATGCGGCCGAAGCCGACGACGTAGTTGGCGGGCGTCCAGCCCTCCACGATGTCGTCCTCGCCGTACTCCGGCGATGCCGTGGCGCGACCGAACTCCCGGAAACTGCCCTCGTCGACGAGCGCATCGACGCGTTCGCGGATGGTCAGCTTGCCGCGTTCGTGGTGCTTCGCGATCGCGTCCGGGCCGCCCTGCGCCCTCGCGTGCGCACGACGCCGCGCGATCTCTTCGACTTCCTCCTGCCAGGACATCAGTGCTTGTGCGTCAGCTCGGCGGGTGCGATCACCTGCACGTGGTCACGGTGCACGTTGACGAAGTCCGCGTTGAAGACGATCCGGCCGTCGTCCGCACGCACTTCGGCGTCGGTGACGGCCATGGAGTTGCGCGCGCTGGTCACGTAGTCGGTGACGCGTTCCTCACGCGCGAGCGAGATCCCACCACGGATACGGTAGTCGGACGTGAGCATGACCACGGTCGTGCGGGTCATCCCGGAGTCGGTCTCGCTCATGGTCGCCCCCTCGCCACGACCGATCCGTCAGGCCGCAGGATCGACGAATTCCGGTGTCCGGTTCTCGAAGTTCGCCCTGATGGCCTCGAGCTGGTTCGGCGAGCCGATGAGCGCGCCCTGCAGACTCGCTTCCAGGCCGAGACCCACCACGGGCTCCGCGTGCCAGCTCTCCTCGAGCAGCTTCTTGCCGGCGCGGATCGCGTCGGGCGACTTGCCGGCGATCGCGCGCGCCGTCTCGAGCGCCGCTTCGAGCGGATCGTCGCAGACACGCGTGACGAGTCCGAGCGCCTGCGCCTCCTCCCCGTTCACGACGCGGCCGGTGAAGGTCAGCTCCTTGAGCACGTCGAGGCGGATCAGATCGCGGACGGTCTGCGTCAGCCCCATGTCCGGGATCAGGCCCCACTTGATCTCCATGACCGAGAGTTTCGCGTCGGCGGTGGCGTAGCGCAGGTCCGCACCGAGGGCGACCTGCAGACCACCGCCGTAGGCGACTCCGTGCACGGCGGCGATCACGGGGACCGGCAGGCGTTTCCAGACGTAGGCCGGTCGCTGGGCCCGATTCTCCGGCCGCTCGGAGTCGCGCGCGAGCGCGGCGCTGCTGTCGGTCCCGGTCGCCTCGGTGGCGTCGCTGCGCTCCGACATGCCCTGGAAGCTGCCGAAATCGAGCCCGGCGCAGAAGCCGCGGCCGTTGCCGGACAGCACCACGGCGCGGACGGACGCGTCTCGCGCGAGCGACTCCCCGGCCTCGATGATCGCCTCGAACATGGCCGGCGAGAGCGCGTTGTACTTGTCCGGCCGATTCAGGCGGACGTCCGCGACGCCGGCGGTGACGTCGATGGTGACGAGTTCGCTCATGGGTCTCTCCTGGCGCGAATTCAGCAGGGTTGTTCAGCTCGTCCCGGCCCGGTCGCTGTCGAGCACCGCGACGACCTGGTCCTCCGCGACCGGATCCCCCTCGGCCACGCACAGCTCCAGGAGACGACCCGCGCAGGGCGCCTCGACGGGAATCTCCATCTTCATGGACTCGAGGATCAGGATCACGGCGCCGGCCTCGAGCAGCGCATCGGGCTCGGCGACGCGCTTCCAGACGGTGCCCGCGACCTCGGACGGGATCTCGACGCGTGCCACGACGATCTCAGTGGTCGACCGCGGAGGCGCCACCGGCGTGGCCGGCGTCCCCGCTGCAGTAGGCGTCGTGGAAGCGCTCGCGCTCGCGATGCGCGCTCCTGACGAAGTTCCAGCGGCCGAGGATGGTGCGGTGCTTGAGCTGCTCGCGCGTGAAGGCGAGCGTCTCCGCATAGTCCTCGCAGCGTTCGGCGAGCGCGGCGCCGGTCGGTACGGGCTCGTGATCCCCGGCGTGGTCGTCGTGCCCGGCGCCGCTCGCGGCGAGAACCGCCGGCGCGGCGGCCAGGGCCAGCATGGCGATGGCGCCCGCGGCGCATGACCTCGATGCCCTCATGGCTCCCCCTTCGTGACCCGGCCCCGATGATGCCACAGGCCCCGCTGCTTCGGACCCGGCGACGCTCGCCGCCTCGCGGCTCAGGACAGCACGCCGGCCGCCCTCAGGGCGCGGATCTCGGCGCCCGAGAAGCCTGCCTCCGCGAGCACGTCGGGACCGTCGGCGCCGAGCGCGGGCGCCGGATGGCGGACGAAATCCGCATCGGCGCCGTCGCGCACGGGCGGCCGCGGCTGGCGCAGCTTGCCGGCTGCCGGATGCTCGGTGGTGAAGAGGCTCCCGGCTTCCGTGACCTGCGGATCGACGAGCACCTCGCCGAGATCGTTGACCGGCGCGCAGGGCGCGTCCGCCTCGTCGAGAAGTTCCAGCGCCGCGGCCGTGGTGAGTTCGGAGAAGTCGATGCTGCCGTCCGTGACCGCCGCGATCCAGCCGTCCGCCGTGCGACTCACGGCGAAGAGATCGGCGAGATCGGGGTGTTCGTCGACGTCGTCGCCGAGAAAGGTGTGATTCCAGTAGAGATCGGGCCAGTGGAACCAGAGGCTCGCATCGAGCATGGAGAGCTCGACATGACGCCCGCGGCCCGTGCGTTCGCGCGCGAAGAGCGCGGCCGCGAGCGCCTGGGCGGCGGTGAGCGCCGTCGCCTTGTCGCAGATCAGCGTGCGCACCATGCGGGGCTCCCCGATCGGCGAGCCCTGAGCACCGGCGATGCCCGTGACAGCCTGCACGACCGGATCGTAGACGCGGCGATGGGCGTAGGGGCCGTGGCGACCGAAACCGGAGATCGAGAGGTAGACGATGTCCTCGCGTACGGCCTGCAGGTCTTCGTAGCCGATTCCCATGCGTTCGGCCGCGCCGGGCCGGAAGTTCTGCACGACCGCATCACAGGTGGCGGCGAGACGCTTCAGCGCATCGATGCCCGCCGCCTGCTTGAGGTCCAGCACGAGACTGCGCTTGTTGCGGTTCACGGTCGCGAACATGGCCGAGACGCCAGCGCGCCGGGCGCCGAGATGGCGCGTCATGTCCCCGAGTTCCGGTGGCTCGACCTTGATCACCTCGGCGCCCTGATCGGCGAGCATGGCCGTCGCCATGGGCCCGGAGATGACCGCCGACAGGTCGAGGATGCGTACGCCGTCGAACATCATCTCCATCTCACCCATCCTTTCCGTCGCGCAGCGGACTGCGCGGATGGCTCCCGTCGAGCCACGCCACGCACTCACCCCAGGCCTCGACCATGCCCCCGAGCCCGCGCCCGTTCGAGAGCCGCCGCGCCGGGTCCGCGGCGAGACCCGCGATGCGGTCGTGGATCTCGCGCACGACCGCGAGCTCCAGCGTCACCGTGAAGAAGTCGGTCTCGGCGCCGCCGCGGTGGTCCGCCGGACGGGGCAGGGCCGCGGCCTGCGCCGGGATGGCGCGGAGCCGCGCCGCGAGCGCCGACTGTCCGGCGCTCTCGAGAAGCTCCGCGGAGTGCAGCAGGAGCCAGCGCGAGAGCACGTCGCCGCGATCGCAGATCGCCCGATACGCCGACCAGTCCACGGCCTCAGAGCCCTCCCAGGCGCCAGCCGAGGTAGCCGACGTAGGCGGCGAGGAGCAGGGCACCCTCGATGCGGCCGATGACGAGACCGGATCGCGCCAGCGGCCACAGCAGGGCCCCCACGACCAGCGTCACGAGCAGGTCCGCCGGCATCAGGGCCCCGGTTCCGAGCGGCATCACGAGCGCGCTGACCCCGAGGACACCGAGGACGTTGAAGATGTTCGAGCCGACGACGTTGCCCACGGCCATGTCCGCACTGCCCTTCCAGGCCGCGATGCCGGAAGTGACCAGCTCGGGCAGCGAGGTGCCGATCGCGACGACGGTGAGTCCGATCACGGCTTCCGGTACCCCGAGGCCCGCTGCGAGCGCGATGGCGCCCGCGACGAAGCGATCGCCGCCGAAGGCGAGCAGTGCGAGGCCGAGGAGCAACAGCGCCAGCGCCTTCGGCAGCGCCATCCGTGCGTCCGCCGCAGCCGAGAGTGCCTCGTCGAACTCGGGACCGACGAGCGTCGGCTCGCGGCGCAGCGCGAACACGGAGGCGCCGAGCCAGCTCAGGAGCGCGAGCACGAACAGGGCACCGTCCACGCGCCCGAGGACCCCGTCGCGGAGCAGCAGGGCGAGCGCGAGGAGCGCGAGGAAGGCGAGCGGGATGTCCACGACCACGAGACGCGACTCGACGCGAAGCGGTGCGACGAGGGCGCAGAGTGCGAGGACCAGCGCGATGTTGGCGAGATTGGAGCCGATCACGTTGGCGATGCTGAGCCCACCGTGCTCGCCGAGCGCGGCGTCGATGCTGACCGCGAGCTCGGGCGCGCTGGTGCCGAACGCGACGATGGTGAGACCGACGACCACCGGACTGAGCCCGAGCCGGAGGCCGATCGAGGTTCCGGCACGGACCACGGCTTCGCCGCCCAGGAAGAGCAGGACGCCACCGAGGGCGACGAGCGCGACGGCGGCGATCACGCCAGCGCCCCTGCGGTGTCGAGATCGGCCCGGACACGCAGACAGCGCTGGCCGCTCGCCAGATACTTGCGTTCGAAGGGAGTGAGCGGCGAACCAGCCGACTCCGCGTCGAGGCGTTCCATGCTCGCCTCGAAGCCGAAGCAGGCGAGCCCCGCGGCGAACTCCTCGGCGTAGACGGACCAGTTCGTGCGCAGTTCGAGGGCGCCGCCGAGCGCGAGGAGATCCGGGAACACGGGATGACCGTGCCAGCGCCGCTGCAGGTGCACGGCCTTGGGCCAGGGATTCGGATAGAGGAGGTAGTGCGCCGCGAGCCGGAGGCCGGCTGCCCGTGCCAGACGCCAGAAGTCCTGCAGATCCGCGCGCACGAGGTGCACGCGCGATGCGCAGCCACCGCCGGCGAGGACCGGGCGCAGGCGATGGGCGGACTTGTCGACCCCGATCACGAGCGCATCGGGGTGGCGGCCCGCCAGGCGGACGCTGCTCTCTCCCGTACCGCAACCGGCGTCCAGCACGAGGGGCCGCGACGAGTCGAGGCGATCCACGAGCGCCGCGAACGCGGCGGCCGTGTGAGACGCGATCGGCCGCTGGAACGGCACGTCACGATGTCGGGCGATGCGCCGCTCGAGATCGGCGTGAGGGCCGCGCTGGGCGCCGACGATCCTCCGGGAGTTGCCGATCATCACGCTCGCACCGGACATCAGGACAAGCGATCATAACGAAGAAGGCCGGCCCCATGGCGGCGGCCGGCCCTCTTCGGGGTGGTGCGGAGCGTCCGCTCAGTTCTGGGCGACGCGCACGTTCACTTCGCCGCGATCGAGGACGTAGGTCCCTTCGGCGACGGAGACGTCGAGGAGCTTGCGGCCGTTGCGGGTCGTGTCGCAGGCGACGCGCACGCGTACCCGCTCGCCTTCGCTCCAGGCAGTGCCGTTGATGAAGTACTGGTTCATCTCCGGCGTGCGGTTGATGAGATACTCGCGCGACGTGACGAGACCGGAGAGATCGGTCTCGGCGGCGTCGACGCAGTTCTCGAAGCCGCGGAACTCGGGCGCGGAGGACGTCTGCGCCTCGGCGTCGACGGCCAGACCGGCGACGAGGGTGGCGGCGGTGAGCAGTGCTGCTGCTTTCATGATCAGACTCCTGTCTCGACCTGCATGTGGGGGGAGGGGGAGCAGGTGTTACGCAAGGTAACGCCGAGCGGTTGACTTGGGAATACACGTAACGTAGAAACCTGTTCTCGAAATTGTGCATGTGCACAATGACGATCCCGAGAGGACCGCCCATGCCTGCGGCGCCGCTACTCGACTGGAATCTCGTCCGCTCCTTCGTCACCGTCGCCGACCAGGGGTCCCTGGCCCGTGCGGCTCGGCACCTCGGCCTCGCCCACCCCACGGTCGCGCGCCACGTCCAGCAGCTGGAGGAAGCGCTGCGGGTGCGGCTCTTCGAGCGCACGGCCTCGGGTCTGGTCATCAACGAGGCGGGGACGCGCCTCGCCGAGGTCGGACGGCGCATGCAGATGGACGCGAATGCCTTCGAGGCCGTGGCCGAATCCCTGCGCACGACGCGCAGCGGCGTGGTGCGCATCACCCACTCGGAGCTGCTCTCGGACCTCGTGCCCGAGCTGCTCGCACCGCTCCTGCACAGCGACGCGGAGGCGCAGCGTCAGTTCGAGATCATCGTGTCCGCCGACCAGCTCAATCTGCTCGAGCGCGAGGCCGACATCGCGCTGCGTCACGTTCGCCCGGAACAGGCGGAACTGATCTGCCGGCAGGTCGGGAGCGTGCCCATGGGGGCCTATGCGAGCCGTGGCTACATCGCCCGCTTCGGAACGCCGAGCGCCGAGGACCTGCACGAGCACTGGTTCATCGACGGCGCTTCGGAACAGCCCTTCACCATGGCCGTGGAACGTCTCGGCTACCACGTGCCGCAGGAGCGCGTGGCCTATCGGACGGACTACCAGTACGCGCAGCGCAGAGCCGCCGCGGCCGGCCTCGGCATCGTGGCCCTGCCGGCATACGTGGGCGACGCCGACCCGGAACTGGTGCGCGTCCTCGGCGATCCACCGACCGCCGCCACGCAGCCGGCCGAGGTCGCCGTCGAACTCTGGCTCGTTTCGCGCCCCGGAGCACGCCAGCAGAGACTCCTGGCGGAAGTGGGCGATCACCTCGCGGAACAGTTGCAGCGCCGCTTCGGCGCCGCGCTGACCGACGCGGCCTGATCCGCGTCTTCATGGCAGCGCTTCCCCCGCTCCCCTCGCAGCCGCCCGCGACGCCCTGGCCGACGACCGACTGGCCAGAAGCTCCGCTTCCCGCCACCGTCGACGCGGCGGCCCTGGATGCGATCGTCGCCTCGCTCGCGGACCTCGATCCGGCGGACGGCGTGACCGATG
>JAZBPO010000082.1:0-2314 GCA_036351675.1 Pseudomonadales bacterium | reverse complement strand
GTTGTTCGTCGCCGCCGGTCCGAAGCAGCCGTAGCAGCCCCGGTTCCAGCCCGGGCACAGCGCTCCGCAGCCGGCCTGCGTCACGGGGCCGAGACAGGGCGTTCCGTGCGCGACGATGACGCAGGTGTGCCCCGCGCGCTTGCAGTCGACGCACACCGTGTGGGCCGGCGTGCGCGGCGTACGCCCGCGAACGAGCGCGAGGATCACCTCGACGAGCTGGTTCTTGTCCACGGGGCAGCCGTGGAGTTCGAAGTCGACCTTCACGTGCGCGGCGATCGGCTCCGAGGTCGCGAGCGTGTCGACGTACTCGGGCGTCGCGTAGACGAGGCGGACCCAGTCGTCGGCGCGCGCGAAGTTCTTCAGTGCCTGGACGCCCCCGGCCCCTGCACAGGCGCCGATGGTCACCAGCACCCTCGACTGCGCGCGCACCTCGCGGATGCGCTCGGCGTCGCGGGCCGTGGTGATGGACCCCTCGACCAGGGAGACGTCGTAGGGGCCCGCGACCGTGGCCCGGGAGGCTTCGAGAAAATGCGCGATCTCCACGGCGTCCGCGAGCGCGAGCAGTTCGTCCTCGCAGTCGAGCAGGCTCAGCTGGCAGCCGTCGCAGGACGCGAACTTCCAGACCGCGAGCTTCGGGCGCGGCGCCGCTGCGTCGTCGCTCACGGCTCAGTACTCACGCACGCCGAGGCGCGCCTCGATGCGGTCGAGGGGCAGCACCGGCCCGTCGCGACACAGCAGCTCCTCGCCCCACTGGCAGTGACCGCAGAGGCCGACGGCGCACTTCATGCTGCGCTCCATGGACAGGTGAATGGAGCGAGCCGGGACGCCCCGTGCGCGCAGGGCCAGCGCGCTGAAGCGCATCATGATCTCCGGCCCGCAGACCATGGCTTCGGTCTGCTCCGGTCGGAACACGGCGCGCGGCAGCAGCTCGGTGACCGCGCCCACGTTGCTCGCCCAGCCCCGATCCGCGGCGTCCACGGTGATCTCCACGTCGAGATCGAAACGCGCACGCCAGCCCTCGAGCTGGCTGCCGTAGAGGATGTCCTCGGGCCTGCGCGTCCCGTACAGGAGCGTCACGCGTCCGTAGTCCTCGCGGAAGGTCTCCACGTGCTCGAGCACCGGGCGCAGCGGTGCGAGCCCTATGCCACCCGCCATGACGACGAGATCGCGACCACGGGCCCGCTCCAGCGGCCAGCCACGGCCGAAGGGTCCGCGTACGCCGACGACGTCGCCCGCACGCGCGCCGCAAAGGGCGCGTGTGACGTCGCCGGCGCGGCGGATCGTGTGCACCAGGGGCCCCCCCTCGGTGCCCGAGGAGAAGGAGATCGGCGCCTCGCCCACGCCGAAGACCCAGAGCATGTCGAACTGCCCTGGGCGCGGCGGCGGCCGCGGTGCGCCGGCCTTCGGTTCCAGCGCGAGCGATGTGACGTCGTGGGTCTCGCGCCAGACGTCGCGGACCACCCAGGGCGTCGGCAGGAGTCGCTCAGGCCGTCCCATGGGTGCCCTCCGGCCGGCCGTAGACGTCGAGCAGCTGCAGACGGGTCGCCTCGAGTCGGTCGCTCATGACGCCGGAGAAGCGCCGCATGAAGTCGTAGCCCATCTCCGGCGACGACTCGCACTTCGGCAGCAGGCAGCTCGTGTCGAAGTGCACCGCGTGCGTCGTCTCCACGGCGCGCAGGTCGAACTTCCAGAGATAGGGCGGAAAGAGCCAGGACCAGCCGAGGATGGCGCCGTCACCGAGGGTCTGGATGGTCCGCGCGCCGACGCCCGGGGCGTAGAGTTCCACGGCGACGCGTCCCCGGCGCAGCGCATAGAAGGCCTCGCAGCGATCGCCCTCCCGGGCGATCACTTCCCCGGGACGGAACACGACGTTGCGACCGCAATCCGCGATCAGTTCGAGCCACTCGGGCCGCATGCCCGCGAAGAAGGCATGGTGAGTGATGAGCTCGGCGATGCTCTGGACGGTCATGCCGCCGCGCCCGCGGAGGCCGCGTCTTCCCGGCGCAGCGCAGCGACCTCCGCCACCAGATCGATGCCCGCCGGGCACCAGGCGATGCAGCGGCCGCAGCCGGTACAGCCGGAGGTGCCGAACTGCGCCTCCCAGGTGCCGAGCTTGTGCGTCAGCCACTGGCGATAGCGCGCCCGGATCGACGGCCGCACGTCGCCGCCGTGCGTGTAGCCGTGTTCGCCGGTGAAGCAGGAGTCCCAGCTCCGCCAGCGCTCGCTGTGATCGCCGGTCAGATCGCTGCGGTCCTCGACCGTGTGGCAGAAGCAGGTCGGGCAGACCAGCGTGCAGTTGGCACAGGACAGACAG
>JAZBPO010000081.1:0-5690 GCA_036351675.1 Pseudomonadales bacterium | reverse complement strand
GGTCGGAGTGGATTATTTTTGACCACCTCGGTGGTCAAAAATAATCCACTCCGACCCCTTCCCTTACCAAGGCGGACCGCCAAGGTGGTCGGAAGCAATCCATTCCGACCCCGATGCATGCTCCGACCCTTTTCGCCGACGCTGGAAGGCGAGCGACGTGTGCCTTCGACGGACGCAGCCGTCAGCGCGAAGACGCTCCCGGATCGGAATCGTCCGTTTCGCTGGGGTCGCCGTCCCTTCCGGATGCGGCACGCTCCGGCAGGTCGCTCGTCGGGGACGCGCTCCGTGCCGCTTCCGGCGCGGACTTCGTCGTACGCTGCCAGGGCGACGCGCCCGGCTCCTCGTCCGGCCAGTCCGAGAAGGGGAAGGGCACCCGTTCGGAGTTGAAGGTCGCGAACTGCAGCAGTTCGAAGATGTAGGCGCCGACGTTGCGGCCGAGCCGGTGCACGCGCTCGTCGATGCTGCCGGTGAGCAGTACACGGACGACCTGGAAGATCGCCACCAGGGCGACGACGAACTCCGCGATGCCGTAGGCGATCGCGCAGAACAGCATGTAGAGCACCCGCTCCCAGAGCTTGCGGTCCCCGATCTGCGTTCGCGTGTCTTCGGACATGTCTGCGTCTCCTCGCTGAGGTGCCTGATGTCTCTGCAAGGGTGATACCAGTACCCGGAGTCAATGGAGTCAATGGAGTCAATGACTTGCATGGGTGGCGGCCCGGTTGGTGGTCGGTCTCGCCGCTGATCGGCGAGATCCGCGAACGGCGCGGCGGCGTGTAGCATCGGCCCGATGCTTCGAGGGGTCCTGAATCGATGCCGAGCCGCCGCCGCTTCCTGATGACGTCCGCCGGTGTGATGCTCGCGACGCCGCTCGCCGGAGCCCTCGGCTCCATGGCGGGGCGCACGCCCTTCGCCCTCGGCGTCGCCTCCGGCGCCCCGCGGCCCGATCGCGTCACGCTCTGGACCCGCATCGCGCCGGATCCGCTCGCTGGCGGCGGCGCGCCCGACGAGGATCTCGAGGTGCGCTGCCTGGTGGCGCGCGATCCGGCCTTCGGCGAGATCGTGCTGGACCGACGCGTGCCTGCGCCCCGCGCGGACGCGCACAGCGTCCACTTCACGGTCGAGGGCCTCGCGCCCGGATCGGACTATTTCTACCGCTTCGAACTCGGCGAGGACGCGAGCCCGGTCGGCCGTACCCGTACGGCGCCGGCTGCGGACGCGGACTCGCCCCTGCGCCTCGCCGTCGCGTCCTGTCAGCACTACGAGGCCGGTTTCTTCGCGGCCTGGCGCGATGTCGCCGAGGCGGCGCCGGACCTCGTCGTGCACCTCGGCGACTACATCTACGAGTACGGCCCGCGCCCCCTCGGCCGCACGCCGCATCCGCGGATCCCGGGCGTGGAACTCGAGGTGCTGCGCCAGCACGCGAGCCCCGAGGTGCGCAGTCTCTTCGAGTACCGCAATCGCTACGCCCAGTATCGTCTCGACCCCGATCTGCAGGCGGCTCATGCGGCGGCGCCCTGGCTCGTCTCCTTCGACGATCACGAGGTCGACAACAACTGGGCCGGCACGGTGCCGGAGGATCCGGAGCGGCAGACGCCGCTGGAGTTCCGCGTACGCCGGCGCGCGGCGCTGCAGGCCTGGTGGGAACACATGCCGCTCGACCGACGGCCCCGCTTCGACGAGGTCGACGCCAGCGTGGAGGCCCATGGCCGCTGGCGCTTCGGTCGGCAGCTCGAGCTGTTGCTGCTCGACACGCGCCAGTACCGCTCCGACCAGCCCTGCGGCCAGGGCTTCCCGGCCGACCTGCACTGCGAGGACCGGCGTGACCCGCGCCTGTCCATGCTCGGCGGGGCGCAGCGCCGCTGGCTCGACCGCGCGCTCGGCCGCGGCGACGCGCGCTGGACCGTGCTCGCACAGCAGACCTGGTTCAGCCCCTTCGCCTACCCCGGCGATCGCTGGAACATGGACCAGTGGGACGGCTACACGGCGGAGCGCGAGGCGCTGATCCGCGCGCTGGCCGCGCCCCGGGTCTCCAATCCGGTCGTGCTCGGCGGCGACTGGCACTACGGGGCCGCCTTCGACGTGCCCTCCGACCCCGCGAATCCGGAGTCCGCGCCGGCCGCAGCGGAGTTCGACGTCGCTTCGATCTCCACGCCCTGTCTCTGGGCATCGGCCGTGGACGCGGCCGCGCCCGGCAATCCACACATGCGCTACAGCGGCGGTGATCGCCGTGGCTGGCTCGACTGCCGCGTCGACGCCGAGGGCTTCGCCGGCGAGTTCCGCGTCGTCGCGGACCCGACCGATGCGGCCTCGGCGATCGTGGGCGATCGCACGCTGCGCGTCGCCGCGGGGCGACGGGGCCTGGAGGCAGGCTGAGCGGCGCTTCCCTACGGGCCTTCGAGGCGCGAGGATCGGCATCGGGGACAGCGGGGAGGGACGAGCATGGCGAAGGTCATCGCCGGCGCGCGCGAACTCGACGTCGAGGCGCTGCGCGTGGACGCTGCGAGGGCAGCCAGCGGGCTGGAGTCGCTGGGTGTCGGACGCCTCGACAGCGTCGCCCTGATGCTGCGCAACGACTTCGCGTTCTTCGAGGCCTCGCTCGCGGCGGGACTGCTCGGCGCCTATCCGGTGCCCGTGAACTGGCACTACACGGGGGAGGAGGCGGGCTATGTCGTCGCCGACTGCGGCGCGAAGGTGCTCGTGATCCACGCGGATCTGCTGCCTGCGGTGATCGACGACGTGCCTGCGGGCGTCGAGGTGCTGGTGGTGGAGACCGGCGAGGACATCCGCCGCGCCTACGGCCTCGCGGCCGGAGCCTGTGCGCCGCCGGCTGGCGCGAAGCTGTGGCGCGCGTGGCTAGCCGATTTCGAACCGCTGCCGGCGCGCGACGTGCAGGCGCCCGGGACCATGATCTACACCTCGGGGACCACCGGTCGTCCGAAGGGGGTGCGCCGCGCACCGCCGGCGCCGGAGCAGGCGGAGGCCGCAACCGCCGTCCTGCTGCAGGTGTTCGGCCTCGAGCCCGGCTGCACGACGGTCATGACCGGCCCCATGTACCACTCGGCGCCGAATGCCTACGGCATGACCGCCGTGAACCTCGGTTGCACCACGATCCTGCAGCCGCGCTTCGACCCCGAGGAGCTGCTGCAGCTGATCGAGCGTCATCGCGTCACGCACCTGCACATGGTGCCGACCATGTTCGTACGGCTTCTCAAGCTGCCCGAGGACGTGAGATCCGGCTACGACCTTTCCTCGCTGCGCTTCGTCGTGCACGCCGCGGCGCCGTGCCCGCCCGACGTGAAGCGTCGCATGATCGAGTGGTGGGGGCCCGTCATCAACGAGTACTACGGTGCCACCGAGACGAGTGCGGTGGTGTTCTGCACGTCCGAGGAGTGGCTCGCGCATCCCGGCACCGTGGGGCGGCCGCTGCCGCACGCGGTCGTGGAGGTGCTCGACGACGACGGCCGGCCGCTGCCGCGCGGCGAGACGGGCGAGATCGCCTGTCGCCTGAAGACGCTCGCCGACTTCACCTATCACGGCGATGACGCGAAACGTGCCGATGCAGGTCGGGGCGATCTCGTCGCGCCCGGCGACGTCGGCTACTTCGACGCGGACGGCTTCCTGTTCATCTCCGACCGGCGCAAGGACATGGTCATCTCCGGTGGCGTGAACATCTATCCGGCAGAGATCGAGGCCGTGCTCATCGACATGCCGGGCGTGCACGACTGCGCCGTGTTCGGCATTCCCGACGAGGAATTCGGCGAGTCGCTCTGCGCCGTGGTGGAGCCGGAGCAGGGCGCCGCGCTCGACGAGGCGGGCGTCCGCGCGTGGCTGCGGGGGCACGTCGCCGGCTACAAGGTGCCGAAGCGCGTCGAGTTCCAGGCGGACCTGCCGCGCGAGGACTCGGGGAAGATCTTCAAGCGCAAGCTGCGCGAGCCCTTCTGGGAGGGCGTGGAACGACGGATCTGAGAGGGAGAGACGAGATGCCCTACGTCGAGGGACAGACGGTCCACGATGCCGATTCGCACATCATGGAACTGCCGGGGACGATCCTCGAGTTCCTGCCCGAAGCCCACCACGCCGCCTTCCGGGCGCGGGCGAACAAGACCGCGGAGATGACGCGCTGGGCCGAGGAGGTCGTGGCGAAGCAGGACGATCCGGCCTTCCGCGCGGACGACGCCGAGCAGCTGCTGCTGCGCAAGAACCACACGGCGCTCGGCGCCTTCCGCCGGGAGGATCGCGTCCGGGCGCTGGACCTCTTCGGCTTCGCGAGCCAGCTCGTGTTCACCACCGATGCGCTCGGCAACTACGGCCTCGAGCGCGAGATCGGCGACGCCCGGGATCTCGCCCTGGCCCTCGAGGCGGCGCGCGCGCACAACCGCATGGTCGCCGACTTCTGCGCGTCGGACCGGCGCCTGCTCGCCACCGGCTACGTGCCCATCGTCGACTTCGAGGCCGCACCGGGCATCGCGCGCGAGGCCGTGGAGCTCGGCTGCGCCGGTCTCGTCGTGAATTCGGCGCCGCCGGCCACCCATTCGCCGAGCCACGTCGGCCTCGACCCGCTCTGGGCCTTCGCCGAGGAGGCGGGCGTGCCGATCCTCTTCCACGTCGGCGGCGAGACCAAGATGGACGCGGCCTACGTCGAGAACGGCCTGCCGCGCGTGAAGGACTTCCATGGCGGCGACGAGAACTTCACGGGCCTGACCTTCATGGCGATCCCGCTGGCGGTCTGGCAGACCATGTCCGCGCTGATCTTCGACGGCGTCCTCGACCGCTTCCCGAAGCTCAGGTTCGGCGCCATCGAGCTCGGCGCGTCCTGGGTGCCGAGCTGGCTGCATTTCATGGACTCCGGCTTCGACGCTTTCCGTCGCGGCGAGGAGCGACTGCAGAAACTCTCCGCGCGACCCTCGGAGATCGCCCGGCGTCAGTTCCGCGTCACGCCCTATCCGCACGAGCCGAGCGGCTGGATCATGGCGAACGGCGCCGAGGAGATGCTCATGTTCTCCTCGGACTTCCCGCACGTGGAGGGCGGGCGCAATCCGATCAAGCGCTTCGAGGAGCATCTCGGCGGCGCCAGCGCCGCGGCGCGGCGACGCTTCTATCGCGACAACTTCGTCGACCTCATGGGCCCCGCGCTGCCGCCGGATCTCCGCGACCATCCCTCGGTCGCGGCCTGAGTCCTACTGCAGCCAGAGCCTCGTGAGGGCGAGCGTGTTCGCCGTGCCGTGCGCGAGCACGGCGGGCCAGAGCGAGCCGCGGGCGACCAGGACGAGGATCCCGAACACGAGTCCCGTGATCAGCGTCGCGAGCACGCCCGCCGGACCCTGGTAGAGGTGCACGGCGCCGAAGACCGCGGCCTGCAGGAGCAGGGCGAGCGCCGGGCGGCCGAGCAGCGTCGTCAGGGCCTGCATGAGCAGGCCGCGATGGACGAGCTCTTCGCCGAAGGCCGCGAACACCCAGCTCGTCGCGAGGGTCGTGAGGAAGGCCGCCGTGTCCCCGGCGAGGTGGTCGAAGCGCCCGAGTTCGCGCACCGCCCAGGGCTCGGGCAGGAGCGCCCGGAAGATGCCGAAGCTCTCGACCATGAGCACGCCGCAGAGCGCGAGCGTCAGCAGTCGACCGGGCGCCAGCGGCGCGAAGGCGCGCGCCAGATCGACGAGGCCGAGCGCGCGGAAGGCCGCGAGGGCGACGAGCGC
>JAZBPO010000080.1:0-5345 GCA_036351675.1 Pseudomonadales bacterium | reverse complement strand
GAAGTGGCGTCCACCTCGCCCTTGCGGAAGGCCTCGAAGCGCTTGGCGGCGTCGCGCACGACGGTGAGCGTGATGCGGTCGAAGTTGTAGCGGTTGCGCCAGAACTTGCGGTCCTTCGCCCACCAGTCGTCGACGCGCGTGAGGGTCACCGAGCGCCCCTTGCGGACGTCTTCCTCGCGGATCGTGTACGGGCCGCTCGAGGGCACGTAGGTCCACTGGTAGCGATCGAGGAAGGTCTCGTCGACGACCGGGAAGACGTGCTCGGGCCAGGGTTCGAGGGACAGGGCGCGGGACGCCATGTACGGCTTCGACTCCGGCAGGGTCGCCGACCAGGTGTGCTCGTCGTAGACCGTGATGCGGGTGAAGTTGCGATTGATGAAGTTCTGGGCGAAGGGCGCGTTGACGTGCGGGTTCTGCAGCAGGAAGAACGTGAACAGCACGTCGTCGGTGGTGATCGGCTCGCCGTCGGAGAAGCGCGCCGCGGGGTCGATGCGCACGTAGACGGTGGCGCTCTCGCGGTCGATGGCCCAGGCCTCGGCGATGCCCGGGAAGTAGCGGAACTCCGAGTCGACGATGTCGGTGACGTTCGGATGGCGCTGGGCCATGCCCATGACCGTGTGGTCCTGGATCCAGGGTCGGAACGAGGAGTTGGAGTCCGGGCCGGCGCGACGCAGCGTGCGCGGGAAGTCCGGGATCGTGGACCGGTAGGTGCCCCCCTTCACGGCCTCCGGCGAGCCGAGATCGGGCAGATCCATGCCGTCCTGCCAGGCGAGATCCGTCGGCAGGTCCTCCGGCGTCGCGAACACGTAGAACGGCTCGAACTCGCCGGCCTCGATGCGCGCGTCCAGCTCCGCCTGGGTGATGCGGCCGCCCTCGAGCGCCTCGTACACCGCAGGCGGAATGCTCGGATCGGTCGCGTAGTGCTCGGCCTTCGCGGCCTCGGTGGCGGCGCGCGCGGCGGCCTCGGCGTCGGCCTCGGCCTGGGTCGGGGCCTCGTCGCCGCCGCAGGCGACGAGCAGCAGCAGGACCGCGAGGGCGCTGGCAGGGCGGAGTGGGGCGCGTCGGGTCACGGTCGATCTCCTCAGGACGGGTGCGTGCTTGGCGGTCATCGGTAGAGCGTGAAGCGGCGCGGATCGAAGGCCTCGCGGATCGCCTCGCCGACGAAGGTGACGAGCGTGAGGATGAACACGAGCGCGGCGAAGGCGCTGGTGACGATCCACGGGGCCGTCGTCAGGTTGGCCGTGCCCTGCTTGAGCAGCTCGCCGATGCTCGGCGTCGGCGGCGGCAGGCCCCAGCCGAGGAAATCGAGGGCGGTGATCGCGGTGATCGCCGAGACCACGGTGAACGGCAGGAAGGTCACCATGGTCGAGATCGAGTTCGGCAGGATGTGCCGGAAGATGATCCGTGGCGTGCTCGCGCCGAGCACGAGCGCGGCGGCGGTGTAGTCGCGCGCCTTCTCCTTGTAGGTCTCCGTGCGCATGTAGTACGTCAGCCCGGTCCACGAGAAGCCGACCATGATCAGCAGCAGGATGCCGATCCGGGTAGGGATGTCGAAGGTCCCGGGGATCACCGAGAACACGATGATCACCATGTACAGGAAGGGGATGTTCGACCAGATCTCGATCAGGCGCTGGAACAGCAGATCGAACAGCCCCCCGAACCAGCCCATGGCGCAGCCGACGCCGACCCCGATCGCGAAGGTCGCGGCGGTGTACGCGAGCGCGAACAGCATCGCCGTGCGGAAGCCATAGACGAGCCGCGCGAGGATGTCGCGCCCGGTGGTGTCGGTGCCGAGCCAGTGCGCGCGCGAGGCGTCCGGCGGCTCGGCGCGGATGATCCCGTCGCGCACGTCGTTGGCGTAGGGGCCCCAGGGCACCGGCGGCAGGATCACGCGATCGTCGCCGCCGCGGGCGGCGAAGGTCTCGGCGAGGGCGCGGTAGTCGACCGGCGTGCGCGCAGCGGTGCCGGTGAGCCCGTAGGTGGCACCCAGCTCGACGTCGCCGTACACCGGGAAGTGCCACTGGCCGTCGTGGCGCACCGCCAGCGCCCGGTCGTTCACCAGCAGTTCCGCCACGAACGACAGGCCGAGGAGCGTGATCAGGGCGACGAAGGACCACCAGCCCCGGCGGATGCCTCGGAAGCGCTGCAGCTTGCGCCGGGTCAGCGGGTTCAGGCGTATCACTGGAAGCGGATCCTCGGATCGACGGTCGCGACCAGCAGATCCGAGAGGATGTTGCCGACGAGCAGCAGCAGGCTCGAGAGCAGCACGATGCCCATGACCACCGGATAGTCGCGGTCGAAGATCGACGTCAGGCCGAGCAGGCCGAAACCGTCGATGTCGAAGATGCTCTCGATCAGGAACGAGCCGCCGACGAGCAGCGTGATGTTCTGCCCGAAGGTGGTGGCGATGGGGATCATGGAGTTGCGCAGAGCGTGGCCCGTGACCGCGCGGTGGAACGGCACGCCCTTGGCGACGGCGGTGCGCACGTAGTCGGCGGCGAGGTTGTCCATCAGGTTGTTCTTCATGAGCAGTGTCGTCACCGCGAAGCTGCCGACCAGATAGCACAGCAGCGGCAGGGCGGCGTGATGGAGCACGTCGAGCACCTGCTCGACGGGGCCGAGTTCCTCGAAGTCGTAGCTCGTGAAGCCCCCCATGGGGAACAGGTCCATCTCCACGGCGAAGAACAGCAGCAGCAGCGCGCCGAGGACGTAGCCCGGCACGGCGTAGCCGGCGAAGATCAGGATCGAGGTGACGTTGTCGAACAGGGTCCTGTGGCGCAGCGCCTTGACGATGCCTAGCGGAATGCACACCAGGTAGGTGATCACGAGGGTGACGAGGCCGTAGAAGAGCGAGATCGGGAAGCGTTCCCGGATCACGTCCCAGACCGACTCGTTGTAGCGGTAGGACTCGCCGAGATCGCCGCTGGCGACCTTGCCGAGCCAGTCGACGTAGCTGAGATACCAGGGCTTGTCGAAGCCGTAGTACTCGCGGAGCTGCTGCAGCTGGGTCTCGGACAGCGCCATGCCCTGGCCGACGGTCGCGGCCCCGGCGCCGGCCTGCTGCGCCTCCATGATGGCGCGCTCCAGCGGCCCGCCGGGGACCAGGCGCGTGATCGCGAACACCAGGAGCGTGATGCCGAGCAGCGTAGGGACGATCAGGAGCAGTCTTCGCAGGAAGTAGTCGCGCATCCGGTTCCGTCTGTGCTGCGGCGCTGCGCGGGCCGTGGAGTCAGCCCGGGATTGGACCACAGCGTCGCCGGGGCCGCTACGCGCGACGCGGCATCAAGGAGGCGATGAACGGCTGCCGCGCCGCGTGGAGCAGATCCCGCATCAGGTCTGACGCCGGGGCGCTCGGAGCGTCGAGGCCTTGTCCTTCACTGCGTCGTGGCGTCGAATCGTGACCGGAGGGAGACGGGAGATCGGTGCGATGAAGTGGATCAAGTGGATCGCCGCCGGCCTGGCGGTGCTCGTGGCGCTCGCCCTCGGCGGCCTGTTCGCGACCGGGAACGGCGCCATCGTGACCTTCACCTGGGCGCTGCTCTTCGGAGCGCCGGACCTGCCCTTCGACCCGGCCGACGCCGTCGCGCCGCCCGACTATGCGGAGGACGAGAACTGGGCAGCGTTACCGGGGCGTGAGGATCTGGCCGATCTGCTGCCGGTGGGCGTCGCGCATGCCTACGGGCCTGGGGAGGCGCCCATCGACGTGTTCTTCGTGCACCCGACCGGGTTCCTCAAGGGCAGCAGCTGGACGTACACGCTCGATGCGGCGTCGGCCTCCGAGGAGAATACGCAGTGGATGCTGGCCAATCAGGCGAGCGTCTTCAGCAGCTGCTGCAACGTCTACGCACCGCGCTACCGGCAGGCGTCGATCTACACCTACTTCCAGGAGGACGAGATCCGGGACGAGATCCTCGACTTCGCCTACGCGGACGTGGAGCGGGCCTTCGACCACTTCCTCGAGCACTTCAATGAGGGTCGGCCCTACATCCTCGCAAGCCACAGCCAGGGTACGCACCACGCCGTGCGCCTGCTGCAGCGTCGCATCGACGGATCCGCGGAGGCGCAGCGCCTCGTGGCCGCCTACATCATCGGCGGCGGCGTCGCGCACGCGGAGTTCGCGGCGCTCGCCGACATCGGCCTGTGCGATGGTCCACGCGAGCTCGGCTGCGCCGTGCACTGGGACACCTGGAGCGAGATCGACCGGACCTCACGCAGCGACGACGCCGCCGGCAACGTGTGCACGAACCCGCTCAGCTGGCGCCTCGAGGGAGGGCGGACGGGGCGCGACGCGCACGTCGGCGCCGTGCCCCCGAGCGGGGCCTTCTCGCTCGCCCTGCTCGGGGAGGACACCGCCACGGGCATGGAATTCCCGCCGCTCGAAGCGCCCATGGCGAACCTCACGGAAGCGGAGTGCTGGAACGGGTTGCTCTGGGTCACGGACCAGTCCGACAACGTCGTCGGCCAGCGCGGCAGCTTCCCCGGCAACGGCAACTACCACGGGCTCGACTACCCGCTGTTCCACATGGACATCCGCGCGAATGCGTCTCTCCGCGTCCGGACCTGGTTCGAACAGACGGCCCACGCCGAGGGGCCGTGATCCGCGACCGTCAGACCTCGACTTCCAGCTTCTCGCGAACAGAAACGGTAACCGGGCTGTACGGCTGAAACCGCGTCTGCGTTCTTGGACAGCCACACAACCCGCGTCTGCGTTCTTGGACAGCCACACAACCCGCGTCTGCGTTCTTGGACAGCCACACAACCCGCGTTCTTGGACAGCCACACCATAGAGCCATGCCTTCTTGGACAGCCACACAGCGTCTGGGACGTGCCTTCTTGGACAGCCACACTGATGCCTTCTTGGACCGAATGCCTTCTTGGACAGCCACACCAGGAGAGCCTTCTCGCGAAGCCTTCTCGGACAGCCACACCAAGCATCACGCCTACAGCAATCCGGGTCATCGGCTGCAGCAACCGTCGCCCTATCGGTGAATGCTGAGCGCATGGGCTACCCACGTGCATTCACCGTCGACCCCGATAGCCCGGGCTTCTATCACTGCATGAGCCGATGCGTCCGCCGCGCCTGGCTATGCGGAGAGGACCCCGTCTCCGGCCACTGTTTCGACCATCGTCGCGACTGGATCGAGCAACGCCTTCTGATGCTCGCGGAGAGCTTCGCGGTCGGGCTCTACGCCTGGGCGGTCATGAGCAATCACTCGCACGTCGTTCTGCGGATCGACCCGAGGCTGCCTGAAGCCTGGACCGATGAAGACGTCGCCCACCGCTGGGCGCGTCTCGACCGTACGCTCCAACCCGTGCCCGAGAGCCACCTCGAACAACGAGTTCGG
>JAZBPO010000079.1:0-8272 GCA_036351675.1 Pseudomonadales bacterium | reverse complement strand
TCCATGGGTGCGACGAGCGAGGCGCGCGCCGAGCGATAGGCGAACACGGCGCAGTAGTGGACGCTGGCGCCGCAGAATCCGAGCAGGGCGAAGAGCAGCCAGTCCGTGCCGGTCGGCATGACCCAGTTCGGAAGACCGAGCGCCGCGCCGATCAACAGGGACAGCGGCATGGTGCCGAGCACCATGGCGCCGGACGGTTCCTCCCTGCCGATGCGCCGCGCCGACAGCGCGAGGAGCGACCAGCACAGCGTCGAGCCGAGCGCGGCGAGCATGGCCGGGTGCCAGCTGACGCTGCCCGGCTGCAGTGCGAGCAGGACGCCGCCGAAGCCCACCAGGATACCGAGCCAGCGGGGGCCGCCGACCGCCTCCCCCAGGAAGGGGCCGGAGAGCGCCGCGATCATCAGCGGCGCTGCGAAGGCGATGGTGATGGCGAGCACGAGGGGCAGTTCGCCGAGCGCGTAGAAGAAGCCGAAGGTCGCGCCGGAGGCGCAGCAGGCGCGGAAGGCGTGCCAGCGCCAGCGTCGGGGCCGCAGGGAGGCGACGCCCCCGGCCGCGACGGCGAAGCCGATCACGAAGGGCAGGCTGAACAGCAGGCGCAGGAACACGATCTGGGGCGTGTCGAAGCCGCTCTGGAGCAGCTTCACGCCCGTGTCGATGGTGCAGCCGGCGAGGGCGCCGACGAGCATCCAGGCGGCGCCCGCGAGGTCGCGATCGGAGACGGCCGGCGCTGTGGAGGTGGCGACGGTGGTCATGGCGATGGGTGGTCCGCTCCCTGAGGGGCGCGCATCATGGGGATCCGTCCGCGCGGCTTCAAGCACGGAAGGACGACAGGGGAGGCGCACCCATGGCGCAGTACGCGCGTACCGAAGAACGAGCGAAGGTCCTGGACCGCGTTCCGGACTACGCCGTCGAGATCCTCGAGGCCGGCGGCCGCTTCGTCGCGGAGATCGACGGCTTGACCGTCGCCGCCAGCGATCGGGCGCTCGAGGTGCGCGAGTCCTTCCACGAGCCGGTCGTCTACTTCCCACGCGAGCACGTCGACGCGGCGCGCCTCGAGCGTACGGATCACACCACGCGCTGCCCCTTCAAGGGCGACGCGAGCTACTACGCGATCGTCACCGATGCCGGTCGCCACGAGAATGCGGTGTGGGTCTACGAGGATCCCATGGAGGAAGTCGCCGGCCTCGGCGATCACCTCGCGTTCTACACGGATCGAGTGAACGTCCGGCGCGTGCCCTGAACACCAGTCGGGTCACGCGAATCACTCCGGTGCCCTGACCCGTCGCCACATCGAGGGCGCGAGCCGCCCGTTCCGCGCGCCGGGCCCGCCCCGGGTGCGTGGACAGCACCCGCGGCCGCACGTATTTTCGGAGGCCGATAATGCACGTGCATCAGCCGGCACGGGTCCGGCGCCAGGGGAGGTGGACCATGCACGATCTGATCATCCGGGGCGGTACGCTCGTGGACGGTTCCGGCGCCGAGCGCCGTAGTGCCGACGTGGCGATCGACGGCGATCGCATCGCCGAGGTCGGTACCGTGAGCGGTGCCGCGAAGCGCGAGATCGACGCGACGGACCTGCTCGTCACACCCGGCTGGGTGGACGTGCACACGCACTACGACGGTCAGGCGACCTGGGACCCGGTGCTGGCGCCGTCCTCCTGGCACGGCGTCACCACCGTGGTGATGGGCAACTGCGGCGTCGGCTTCGCGCCGGTGAAGCCGGGCCAGCAGGACTTCCTCATCGAGCTCATGGAGGGGGTCGAGGACATCCCGGGCTCGGCCCTCGCCGAAGGCATCGACTGGGCCTGGGAGACCTTCCCCGAGTATCTCGACGCGCTCGAGAAGATGCCCCGCGCCATCGACGTCGCCACGCAGGTCCCGCACGGCGCCGTACGCGCCTACGTCATGGGCGAGCGCTGCAACACGCAGGACGATCTGCCGACGGAGGCCGAGCTCGCGCAGATGCAGCAGCTCGTGCGCGAGGGCGTGCAGGCCGGCGCCCTCGGCTTCTCCTCCTCGCGGACGCTCCTGCACAAGGACAAGCACGGCGTCCACGTACCGGGCACCTTCGCCGGCTCCGACGAGATGCTCGCCCTCGGTCTGGCCATGAAGGGCTCCAGCCACGGCGTGTTCGAACTCGTCTCCGACCATCTCGGAGAGGAGGACGAGTGGCAGTGGGTGCGGCAGTTCGCGCGCGAGACGGGTCTGAAGGTCACGCTTGTGGGCACCTCGCCCGGCGCCTACATCGGCGATCGCGTCTACAGGCTCGCCGAGGAAGCCGCCGGCGAGGGCATGGAGATCCGCCCCCAGCTCGCGGCGCGCCCGACCGGCGTGCTCCATGGCCTGCAGTCGAGCT
The DNA here is from genome assembly GCA_036351675.1 of Pseudomonadales bacterium. Lineage (GTDB taxonomy): Bacteria > Pseudomonadota > Gammaproteobacteria > Pseudomonadales > Azotimanducaceae > JAZBPO01. The sequence continues at coordinate 5,916 of JAZBPO010000079.1, read as the reverse complement.
TCCACGTGTTCGTCGGCCATCCGACCTATCGCTCGGAGGTGGCCGAGCTGCCGCTGGCGGAGAAGGTCGCGAAGCTCCGCGATCCCGAGGTGCGCGCGCGCATCCTGTCCGAGGAGACGCAGATTCCGCGCACGGCCATGGGCAGGAGCCTCGACGAGCTGCTCTGGCAGGTGTTCCCGCTCGGCGAGACGCCCGACTACGAGCAGGCGCGCGAGGACAGCATCGCCGGCATCGCCGAGGCGAAGGGCGTCTCGGCCTGGGAGGTCATGTACGACCTGCTGCTGCGCGACGAGGGCCGCGAACTCTTCTACCAGCCGCTCGGTGGCTACGACGCCTACAGCCTCGACTACTACCGCCGCGTCATGCAGATGCCGACGGCGCTCTTCGGCCTCTCCGATGGTGGCGCCCACTGCGGCGTGATCGCCGATGCGGGCATGCCGAGCTACATCCTCAGCTACTGGGGTCGCGATCGCAGTCGCGGCGAGACGCTGCCTCTGGAGTTCCTCGTCCGCAAGCTGTCGCGGGACACGGCCGAGGCCTACGGCATGCGCGATCGCGGTCTGGTGGCGCCGGGCATGAAGGCTGATCTCAACGTCATCGACTTCGACGCGCTCCAGCTCAAGCGTCCGGAGGCGGCCTACGACCTGCCGCTCGGGGGCCGCCGCCTCGTGCAGCGCGTCGAGGGTTACCGGCAGACGATCCAGGCCGGTCAGGTGACCTTCGAGGGTGGCGAGCACACGGGGGCTCTGCCCGGGAAGCTGGTGCGCGGCGGTCGCTGAGCACTTGGCCGAGACTCCTCCGGGGCTCCTGCAGCCGGATGACGAAGCCCTCCGCGCGGAGGGCTTCGTTCGTTACGAGACCCCATCCCCCTTCGTGAACTTCGTCGGCGGCTGCTGGGTGCGGCTCGGAGCGGGCGAGGGCGCCGGCCAGGCCGGCGCCGACGTTGCGCTGCGTGTGCTGCCGGAACTCTGCAACACGCACGGCACGCTGCACGGCGGCATGCTCCTCGTGCTCGCCGATCAGGTGCTGGCCATGACCAGCAAGCTCCTCACGCGTCGGACCGGCATGACCATGCACGTCGACGCGGACCTGCTGGCGAGCGCACCGGAGGGCGCGCTCGTGCGCGGCCGGGCGCGCATCCTCCGGCAGACGAAGTCGACGGCGTTCGTGGAGGGGCACCTGCACCATGGCGAGGAGATGATCCTCCGCGCCTCGGGCGTGGTGCGCCTGCTGGGCGAGGCGGCCTGAAGGCCCCTCAGAAGCACATCACGCCGGACTCGAAGACCGGCAGCGAGACCTCGCGCGTCTGACCGAACCCTGCCGTGATCGGCACGCTGATCTCGATCTCGCCGATGCCACCGCCCGCGGCGCCGATGATCGGCGTTTCGACGCCCTCGGCGAGGCGCTCCGGGCCGGAAGCCAGCGTGTCGTCGGTGCCGCCGGCGGCAGCGTCCCCTGGAACGTCCGGAGCATCCGCCGGGTCCGGGGTGGGTGGCAGGGGGAGGGCCTCGACGCCCGGCAGGGCGACCCCGGCCGCCGGCCCGACGCCGGTCGCCGTCGACCCGCCGATCTCGAGCACGCCGTCGCCACCACCGTCCGCGCCGGGATCATCGCCCGACCCGTCGCCGTCCTCGTCGCCGCCGTCCGGACCCGCAGCGAGCGCGTCGTCTCCCTCGCCCGAGGTGTCGTCGTCCGCGGCGGGCGGCAGGGGGGTGGACTCGAAGGCTTCCGCGACGCTCGTGGGCAGGCTCTCGAGGCCCTCCGGGGGCGAGTCGAAGGAGCGGATGCGTGCGTAGCTGAAGGGGTCGCCGTCACCGATGTCGATGCTGCCACCGTCGTTCTCCGCCGTGATGGCGCCTTCGTCGACGGCCAGGAACAGATTGTCACCCTCGCCGATGTCGGTGATGACCGCGGACCAGTCCGTACCCCGGACCCCGATCACCGCGAAGGGCGTGGTGACGCGATAGGCGCTGCGATTGCGCTCGGCGATGCGACCCGTGGCCGTGCGGAAGCCACCACGGCGCAGGCCGAGCGCGGAGCGTGCCCGAGCGGGCGGCGCCGCTTCCTGGAACTCGTAGTCGTCGACGGAGAGCTCCGACTCCGGCCGGAGCGACATGCGTGCGCCGTCCGTGAAGCGCAGCTGGGCTCGCGCGCTGGCGCCGGTGCGCAGCGTGTCGCCCTCGTAGATAGCATCGCCGCGTTCCAGGGCGCGGACGCTGCCGTCGGCGGCGACGGCCTCGACGGTCCCGAGAGCGATGACGATGCGGGCGACGGCGTCGTCCTCCGCGGCCTTGAGCTGCGTGACGCACAGCAGCGCGAAGAGCAGGAAGAGGGCGCCTCGCTGGAGATCCTGTCGCATGGTCATGGTCGACACCTCAGAACAGCGCCGTGAGATTGAAGTGGAGACGGTTGTCGCCGTCGTTCGCTTCCGACGTCCCCTCGAGGACGTAGGCCCAGTCGAGCGACGCGGAGAAGGCCGGCCCCGGACGCCAGCGCAGGCCGATACCGGTCCCGAGCAGGTTCGGATGTTCTTCCTCGCCGACCTGCACTTCGTTGCGCTTGCCCACGCCGGCGTCGAGGAACAGCAGGACGTTGGTCGTTTCCGTCGGGCGTGGCACCCAGAGTTCGACCGCTGCCGTGATGCCGCTGTCGGACACGTCGGCGCGCTGCTCGAAACCGCGCACGGAGCGCTCGCCGCCGAGACCGAACTGCTCGCCGGCGATCAGCGGTTCCGGGCTGAGCTGGGCCGCCCAGCGCGTGCGCAGCAGCCAGGAACCGGTGATGCGGTAGTCGACGGCGCTGCTCGCGCGCAGCGCGAACCAGTTGGCGTCGGCGCCCGCCCGCGAAAGGGCGTAGGTCTCGTTGTCGTTGTTCTCGCCGAAGGGCAGGTTGCGGTGGAGTCCGACGTCGAAGGTCAGGCTCGAGCGCTCGCTGACCCAGCCGCCGTAGTAGGCGAGGCTCGCGGGGCTCGAACGGACGTCGGTCCCGATGTTCTGGCCGAGGAAGTCGACGACGTTGTCGAACTGCTTGTCCGTGATGCTGGCCCGGAAGCCGTGCCGGTAGCGTCCGCGGGCGAGGAAGCTGTGGTCGAAGGTGGCGCCGAGGACCGTGCCTTCGCCCGTGACCTCGAAGAACTCCGCGACGACCCCGGAATCGACGTCCGAGTAGCTCGCGAGCAGGGTCAGCGAGGACGAGCTGTCGTAGAGCGGGATCTGCCAGGTCAGGCCGTACTGGCGGACATTGTCGAGTTCCCGCGGCGAGGTCGTGTAGGTGGCCGTGAGCACCTGGTCGCGGCCGAGGAAGTCCGAGTACTGATAGCCGACGGCCAGCCGTTCGTCGCCCGTTTCCTTCGAGCCCCAGTTGTTCGCGTTCGCGAACAACCGATGCGGGCGCGTGTCCTCCACCGTGATCAGGGCGTCGACGCGGTCCACCAGGTCGGAGGGGCGCATGGTGAGCGTGAGGTTCTTGGCCGGATGCTGGTTCGCGCGCTGCATGTCGCGCGTCAGCGCGCGACTGTTCGGCGTGTCGCCGGCGACGAGGGACGGCAGCATGGCAAGGACGCTCGGCTCGTCGAAGTGCTCGTTGCCCTCGACCACCACGTCGCCGATCCGGAACACGAGTACCTGCAGTTCGATGGTCCCGCGGGCGCGTTGCGGCGGCACGATCACGCGATGGAAGGTGTAGCCGCGGGCGCGGATCGCCTGCTCGAGGACCTCCGCGGCGCTGGCGAGGCCGAGGAATCCGGCCTGCTCGCCCAGATAGGGCTCGAGGAGCGTCTCCGTCTCGCTTTCATCGAGGGGGTTCGGTCCGGTGATCCGGAAGGCGTCGACGTCGAAGTAGACGACGCCGTCCTCCTCCCGCGGCTGCGCCTCGAGGGTCGGTGCGACGCATAGGGTCGCTGCGAGCAGAAGGCTGCCTATCGCGCGCGTCATGTTCGTCTTCCCGGCCATCATGACGTGACGCAGCCCACGCCCTGGGTCCCGGGCGGCGCGGCCTCCTCGTCGGGGGCCTCGATCCTCGAACCCTGATCGCCGTCCGTGTTCTCGCGTTCGCGCGTCGTGTTGTTGTCTGCCGCGACCTCGTCGCGCTGCTCCGGGCAGGCGCCGATGACGACCTCGGCGATCTCGCGCGCCTGTTCCTCGTTCTCGGGGATGGGCGGATCGTCCGGGTCGATCGTCCCGGTCTGCCCGTCGACGGCACTGACCGTGGTCTCGACGCCGTTGGCGCCGATGACCGGCTCGAAGACCACAGCGGAATTCGCGGGTTGCTCGATCGCTGCGAAGGTGCCCTGCGCGGAGTCGTAGCTGATGGGCGTGAAGTCCGAGCCCAGAGTCCCTTCGAAGTCGTCCAGCGTCTCGAGCGCCAGCGTGCCGTCGAAGCTGGCGCTGCCCGTGATCTGGAGCGCGTCGAAGTCCGTGCCGGCCTGACCCGCCGTGCCGCCGACCTCGATCAGCAGGCGGCCGAGCGCTGTCTGGCTGTAGTCACCGTCGACCGTGAGCGCGCCCGCGGAGCTGCCCGGGCTCACCAGCCCGGAGTTCTCGACGTTGCCGGTGATCGTGCCGTCGCCGCTCAAGATACCGCTCACGGAGAGCAAGCCGACGGTCAGCGTGCCGCCGTCGAGGTCCAGCGTACCGGCAGCGGCCAGTTCGCCCGCGATCGTCGTCTCGCTGTCGGCCCCTGTGGTCAGCGTTCGATCCGCCGCGAGCGTGAGACTCGGCGCCGTGAGCCGACCGTCCTGATCCGTCGAGACGCCCAGGTCGAGGGCGTCAGAGGCGGTGACCGTTCCCGTATTGAGCAAGCGCCCGATCGCGTTCCCGGACAGGCCGCCGCTCAGCGTCAGCTCGCCGGCGTTCTCGAGCGAGACGCCATCGAGCGCGAAGGGCGTACCGTTGGTGGATGCGACGAAGCCGGAGTTCACCACCGAGCCGGTGCCGTCGCCGGAGAAGCTGACGAGCACAGGCGCGCGCGTCTGCACCGGATCCTGTCGACCGAGGGCGAGGTCCAGGGCGGCGCGGTCGGCGTAGGTGGAATCGATGAACAGCGTCCCGACATTCTCGATCGTGGCACCGTCGTTGAGCACGAGATCCTGGCGGATACCGTTCCGGAAGGGGCTCTGCGGATTCCCGTCGGACTCGTTGCGGAGCGTGGTTCCGGTGATCACGGTCGGGAAGTCGATACTGAAGTTCGTCTCCGGCCCGGTCAGGCCGAACGACAAGGCGGCGCCTGGCAGAGCCGTGACGGTCCCGTCGAGCGCCAGATTCCCCCCGATGATCGAGAAACTGTCTCTGACCTCGATGTCGGCGAGCCCGGTGAGGGTCGAGGCAGCCAGCGGCGGGTCGGGCAGGGCGGAGAAGGTAGTGGTGTTGATCTCCAGGCCAGAGACGGCCAGGTTCGTCTCGAGCTGGACGGCGGAGCCGCGGTTGATTGCGAGGAAGGAGAGGTCCGCCGTACCGGCGATCGTGCCGGTCGAGTTGTTCACGAAGGACAGCAGGCCGCAGCACTCCGCAGCGCTCGCACTCGACGTGGTGGTCGAAGCGACGGTGAGGCTCCCCGCAGCCGTGAAAGCGGCCGAACCGTCGTCGATCTCGAGACTCGTGTCCTGGAAGGTGACGATCCCGGCGTTCGTGAACGCGTTGTCGACGAAGCTGACGCGACCACGCGGGCCACTCACGAACCCGTTCGCATCGGTCTCGACCGTGTAGGTCACATCGAAGAGTCCGGTGTTGCTGAAGCTGCCGCCGGTCACCTCAGCGGAGGGGGGCGTGCCGGGGCCGCCGACCAACGTCAGCGTGCCGGCGTTCGTCGTGTCGATGTTGGTGAGCTGGAGAGTCGCGCCGGCACTCACGGGCGGCGCGATCGACACTTCGCCGAGCAGCTCGAGGCTCGCGCCCGTCGTGGATCCGACGGCCAGAGAGT
>JAZBPO010000078.1:0-4427 GCA_036351675.1 Pseudomonadales bacterium | reverse complement strand
GCGCTTCCGTTGCACTCGTTCCGGCGGATGCGGGCTGTCGAACCCCCGTCGCCTTCGTTCCGGCTGCCGGGAGCCGTCGGGCGCTGGCGCCACTTCGAGATGGGGACGGAGCAGCGCGGCGCCCTTCGGCGCAGCGCTGGTCCATCCCCGGTCGTGGAGACCCGCGGGCCGCGTGCGGATCGCGCCAGGTCGCAGGGTCGGAGTCGGTTTCCGCCGCAGCGGAAGACGACGCCGTCCCGACCGACTGGCCAGGTGCTCGTGCTCGAACCTGAACAGCTGACCCAGGGTCAGCTGTTCAGGTTCAGGGCGAGTCGTCGGTGGCGTCCCGCGCCTGACGCGCACGGGTACGGAGGCGTCGACGCACGGCCTCGAGCTTGCGCGCATCGTCGCGCCGGTTCGCGCGCATCATCGCGAAGGCGAACACGCCGACCACCGCGAGCGCGAGTACCGCGACGACGTCGATGGCACTCACGGCACGCTCATTCGTCGCGCACGGCGAGCGCCAGGGCCTGCAGGATCCGCGCGCGGCCGGCTGCCGCCGCGGCCATGATCGCGTCCATGCTGATCTCGCCCCGCCCGGCGGCCGGATTCACCACGCAGGCGATGCCGGCGACGGGCAGTTCCAGCTCCCGGGCGAGGCCCACTTCGGGCATGCCGGTCATGCCGACGACGTCGCAGCCGTCTCGCTCGAGGCGATCGATCTCCGCCGGGCTCTCGAGACGCGGCCCCTGCGTCGCGGCATAGACGCCGCCGTCGACGACGGGCGCCTCGTCCGCGGTGCTGACGGTGCGCGCCGCGATCAGCAGGCGCTTGCGCAGCCCGGCGTCGAAGGGTTCGGAGAACTCGGCGTGGATGACCTCGCCGGGCATGGAATAGGTGTGCTCCCTGCCCCAGGTGTAGTCGACGATGTCGTGGGGAATCACGAGCGTACCGGGCTGGCGCACCCGCTCCGTGATGCCGCCGACCGTGTAGACCGCGAACAGTGCCTCGGCACCGGCCGCCTTCAGCGCGGCGATGTTGGCGCGGTAGTTCACCTCGTGCGGCGCGTACTGGTGCTTGAGGCCGTGGCGCGCGAGGAACAGCACGTCGACGCCGGCGAGCGTCGCGGTCTGCACCGGGGCCGAGGCGGACCCCCAGGGGGAATCGCCCTTGCGTGCGTCCCGCAGCTCGAGTTCGTCCAGGTCCTCGAAGCCCGTCCCGGCGATGATCCCGAAGGTGGTCATGGCGTGCTCCTCGGCACTGGTGCGTAGATTCCGTGCAGGCGCGCGGCATCCGCGCCGTCAGGCGTGCGTGCCTTCAGCCCTCGGCGAGCGCCCAGACACCGCGCAGGTTGCGACCGTAGCCCTTGTAGTCCATGCCCTCGCCGAAGAGGTAGCGATCAGGGGCCTCGAGGGCCACGTAGTCCGCATCGAGGCGCTTGTGCGGCAGCATCTTGTCGATCAGTACGGCGCTCGCGACGGAGGCTGCGCCCACCTCGCTGCAGTGTTCGAGGACCGCCGCCAGCGTCACGCCCTCGTCGAGGACGTCGTCGACGACGAGGACGTCACGGCCGCGGAGTGACGTCGACGGATAGCGCAACCAGTCGAGATAGCCGCCCCGGAGGCCGTCCCGGTAGCGGGAGACCTGCAGGTAGTCCACCTCGAGGGCGCAATCGAGGTGACCGACCAGATCGGAGGTGAAGCGGAAACCGCCGACCATGACGCAGAGCACGAGTGGATCGCGGTCACCGAGATCCGCCTCCACGGCGCGCGCGACCCGTTCGACGGACGCCTGCACGACGGGCGACGGGTAGAGACACTCGGCCCCCTCGCGGACCGCCTGGTACTCGCCTCGCTTCTCCCTCACACCTCGTCTCCCTCGCGCGCGGCACCCGGCTCCGGTTCCGCGGCGAGGGCCGCATCGCCGCCGCGCTGGCCGTCATGCACGTGCACGGTCTGCGTCGGGAACGCGACCTCTGCGCCATGCCCTTCGATGATCGCGGCGATGCGCAGCAGCACGTCCTGCTTCACCGTGTGGTACTCGGTCCAGACCGTCGTCTTCGTGAAGGTGTAGACGAAGAAATCGAGGGAACTGGCACCGAACCCGTCGAAGTTCACCATCAGCGTGCGGGCATGATCGATGGCCTCGTGCGCCTCGAGCATGGCGCGGACGTCGTCGACGATACGCGGCAGCACCGCGAGATCCGCGTAGCGCACGCCGATGCGCTCGTGGATGCGCCGATTGCGCATGCGCGAGGGGTTCTCGACGGAGATCGTCGAGAAGGTCGCGTTCGGCACGTAGAGAGGCCGCTGGTCGAAGGTCCGGATGCAGGTCCGGCGCCAGCCGATCTCCTCCACCGTCCCCTCGATCTGCTGATCCGGCGAACGTATCCAGTCCCCCACGGAGAAGGGGCGATCGAGATAGATCATCAGGCCGCCGAAGAAGTTCGCGAGCAGATCTCGCGCCGCGAAGCCGACGGCGATGCCCCCCACCCCGCCGAAGGCGAGCAGGCCGGCGATGGAGAAGCCGAGGGACTGGGCCGCCGTCAGTACCGCGGTGATCACCACGGAGATGCGCAGCAGCTTGCCGACGGCGGAGGCCGTCGTGGGATCGACGGTCGTCTGGTAGTCGCCGGCGATCAGATGGCGCTCCACGTACTGCGTGAAGCGCACGGCGAACAGCGCCACGAGCACGATCACGCCGAGCGTGCGCGCCGGGTCGACGAGCTCGAAGAGGCCAACGTCCGTGCCCTGATCGGCCAGCTCGGCGGCCCAGGACAGGCCGAGCAGATAGATCAGCCAGCTCAGCGGCTGACGGCCGGCGTGGAACAGGGCGTCGTCGTAGATGTTGCGCGTCCGCTCGGCCCGGGCCGCCAGCCGCCCCAGCGCACGGCGACCGGCCCAGGCCAGCAGGAGCGTTCCGAAGACGGCGACGAAGACCTCGATCACCCAGCGATCGAGGCTCACGCTCGCGAGCAGGTTGTCGAGGATCTCCGGCATGACACGAGGGGCAGCTGCGGAACGGCGCGCAGCATACACGAGCGCCGGCGGCCCCTCAGAAGTAGCGCGTCAGTTCCAGCTGCAGATAGTCCTCGTCGCGGAGCACGCCCCACTTGGCCTGCGGGTCGAAGAGCGCCGCGGCATCGCCGAGCGCCGGCAGGCGCGAACCGGAGAAGGTGCGGACGTCGAGGCCGAGGCGCCAGCCTTCGCCGAGGCGACGCGAGGCTTCCAGGGAACCGATGGTCTCGCCGCTGCGGTGATCGACGATGGCCCCGGCGAGCAGCCGCGTCCCCGCGAGGTCGTTGAGCGCGAGACGCACCCCGGCGAAGACGTCGTGCTCGAAGGCGAGGAGCGGCGCGTCGTCGCCGCGGTCGTCGAAGAGATACTCGGCGAGCAGCCCGAGGTCGGCGCGCGTCCCGAGCACGCCCACGAGCGTGTGCTCGATGCCCGCCACGAAGGCCGTGGACGCCGGTCCCTGACCGCGCCGCGCCACCAGCTCCAGCTTCAGCGCGGTGTCGCCGAGGATGTACTGGGCATCCAGGCTCGTGCGCGAGAGCGTCTCGTAGACGGCGCGCAGGCGAACGGGTTCGCCCGGCAGGGGCCCGGCCAGCGGATCGGCAAGCTCGAAGCGCGGATCGCGCGCCGTACCGGAGAAGTGCGCGACCCCGTACTCGAGCCCGCCGGCGAAGCCGCTCCAGCGAATCGCCCAGCTGCGCAGGCGATCGCTCGCAGCGGCCGTGAAGCGACCGCTGCCGTCGATCACGACAGGCCCGAGCACGCGGCCGTCCTGGCCGGGGAAGGTGCGTTCGCGGGCCCCGGGCAGCCAGAAGAGCTCCAGCGTGCCGCGCTCGCGCGGCAGCATGAGCTGCACCATGGGCTGGCCGAGACGCGCCTCCTCGTCGAAGTCCTCGACGAGGTCCACCTGGTTGATCACGTCGACCAGGTGCTTCGACTCCACCACGCCCCAGAACACGCGCTTCAGCCCCACGTGCAGTTCGTGGCGTTCGCCGACGTGCGAGTAGAAGGCCTCGCGCAGATCGCCATGCGTGCGACGGCCGTCCTCCGCATCGACGCGCAGGAAGGGCCTGACGGTCAGGGCGTCGCGGCCGTCGTTCCAGTCGCGGGCGAACTCGACCGTACCCGCGAGGGACGGCTGGAAACGGGCTTCGCCCTTCGGGCCCCGCTCCGGGAACTGCCGGAGCTGGAGGGAGAGCTCGGATTCGACGCTCTGCCTCACGCCCGCTGCGGTCCCGTAGCCGGGCTCCGGCACCGAGCCGTCGCCCACGCCGCCCGCCACGGGATCCGCCGCGGACCCGGCCGCGAGCGCCAGCAGGATGAGCAACTCGATCGGCCGACGCACGCGCGAGATCAGCGCACCCGGCGCAGCGCAGTGGTCGTGAAATCCTGCTCGCCGAGGCCCGTGGCGAATTCGTGAGGCGCCCAGAACAG
>JAZBPO010000077.1:0-6471 GCA_036351675.1 Pseudomonadales bacterium | reverse complement strand
TGCTGCGCTCCGGCATCGGTGCGGCAGCGCGCCTCGCCGAGGCCGGCGTCACGCCGCGCGTGGAGCTGCCCGGCGTCGGCGAGAACCTCATGGACCACCTCGAACTCTACGTGCAGCAGGCCTGTACGCAGCCGGTAAGTCTGAACGGTCGCCTCACGCGCTTCGGCAAGGCGCTCATCGGCGCCCGCTGGCTCCTGCGCCGCGACGGCCTCGGCGCCAGCAATCACTTCGAGGCCGGCGGTTTCGTCCGCAGCGCGGCGGGCGTCGCGTGGCCCGACATCCAGTTCCACTTCCTGCCTGCCGCGGTCCGCTACGACGGCCGCGACGCCGGGACGCGCCACGGTTTCCAGGCGCACGTCGGCCCCATGCGTCCGGAGAGTCGCGGCCGCCTGCGCCTGCGCGGGCCGCGCCTGGCCGACGCGCCGTCGATCCGCTTCGACTATCTCGCCGCCGAGGCCGACCGCGAGGTGTTCCGCCGCGCGCTGCGCCTGACGCGCGAGCTCTTCGCGGCGGCGCCCCTCGATCCCTTCCGCGGCGAGGAGCTGGCGCCCGGCGCGGCGGCGCAGAGCGACGCGGAGCTCGACGCCTTCGTCCGCGCGAAGGCCGAGAGCGCCTATCACCCCTGCGGAACCTGTGCGATGGGCACGGGCCCGACCGCCGTGGTGGACCCGGAGTGTCGCGTCCACGGCGTCCGCGGCCTGCGCGTGATCGACTCGTCCGTGTTCCCGGACATCCCGAACGGCAATCTCAACGCGCCCACGACCATGCTCGCCGACCGCACCTCCGATCTCGTCCGCGGCCGCCCCGTGCTCGAACCCGAACCCCTCCCGTACTTCCTCGACCCCGCCTGGCCCGACCGCCAACGCACGAACCTGAACAGCTGACCCTGGGTCAGCTGTTCAGGTTCGGCGGTCCAGGGACATCATCAGGAAGCCGCAGAAGGCGGCGTTGTTCGGCGCGAGTTCGGGGCTCACCAGCGCTCGCATGGCGAGGATCTGCTCGCGGTAGGCCGCGTAGAACTCCCAGTAGGGGCAGGCGCGATAGGGCGGGACGTCGAGTTCGAAGGTGCTGACGACGCCCTTCACGGTGGTGGGCTTCATGAACACTTCGCGCTGCGGATGGAAGTAGTAGGGGATCGCCGAGATCAGCGACCACTTCGCGAGCCTGGCCTCCAGCAGCAGGTCGACCATGGCCTCGAAGCCCTTGCGCGGGCTGCCGCCGCGGCCGTGGAGGCGCTGCTTCAGCGCCGCGCCGAGCCGGTCGCGGTCGTCGGTGTCCAGCCCTGCCACGAAGTCGCGGAACTTCGGTTTCTCGAACATGGACACCATGGACGAGCGGCCGACGACGCGAACGGCATCGTCGAGCACCGCGCCGGGGCGGACGAAGCGGCGCTTCGGGAAGCACTCGCGGGCGAGGTCGCTGAGTCGGTCGACGTTGTGCCGCTTGCGCACCGCGACGAGCTCCGGGTCCTGGAAGCCGCCCGGATAGCGGCCGAAGAAGGCGGCCTCGGCATCGTGGAGCCGGTCGAGGTTCACGTGGTCAGCTCTCGGGTTCCAGTTCGACGACGCGCCGGTCGCCGTCGCGCTCCACGGACAGCGCCAGCACCGGCGGCGAGAGGTGCGCCCCGAAGTCCTCGCGCAGCCACACCAGCACCGAGGCGATCACGCCGCCGAGTACCGGCACCAGGGGCAGCGCCGTGATCACCGACATGGCCTGCACGGTCTGCAGGCCGTCGACGACGATGAGTCCGACGGCCACGAAGGCGAGGGCGAAGGCCCAGATCAGCCGTAGATTCCGGTGCGGTTCCACGTCGCCCGGCAGGTCGCGCATGGAGATGCTCGCGAGCACGTAGGCGACGGAGTCGAGGGTCGTGGCGAGGAAGATGAAGGAGAGGATGGTGAAGATCAGCGTCACGAAGATGCCCCCGGGCATGGCCGCGACGATCGCCGCCACGGTCGCGGCGTTGCCCTCGGTGGCCAGGATCTCGGAGACGGGCAGCGCGCCGGTCAGCTCCAGGTGCAGCGCATAGCCGCCGCACACGGCCATGAAGGACAGGCAGCCGAGCGGCCCCCAGAGCATGATCCCGAGCACCGTGCGCCGGATCGTCCGGCCCCGCGAGATGCGCCCGAAGAACAGCGCCATGAGCGGTGCGTAGGCGACCCACCAGGCCCAGTAGAAGAGCGTCCAGCTGTCCGGGAAGCCCCCGTGGTCGATGGGGTCCAGCCAGAACGCCATGCGCACGAAGTTGTCGATCATCAGGCCGAAGCTGTTCGCCGACAGCGTGAGGATGAACACGGTCGGCCCGGCGAACAGGACGAACAGCACCACGAGCACGGCGAGGACGATGTTGAGGTCGGCAAGACGCCGGATGCCCGCCTTCAGGCCCTGATAGACGCTGGTCCCGAAGATCGCCGTCCAGATGCCGAGCACGCCGAGGCGCAGGCCGAAGCCGTCCTCGACGCCCGTGAGGGAACTCGCGAAGGCCGATACGAGCGGCACGCCGAGCCCCAGGGACGTGGCGGCGCCGCCGATCATGCCGACGATCACGAGCGTGTCGATGACCGGTTCCAGACGCCGCCGGCCCGGCGTGCGCAGGACGCCCTCGGAGGCGACGGAGATGCGCAGGAACGGCGTGTCGCGCACGTAGAGGGCGTAGGCGATGGGAATCGTCGGTACGGCGTACATGGCCCAGGGCACGAAGCCCCAGTGGAACTGGCCGTACATGTGCGCCCACTCGGCGGCGAGGCTCGATTTCGGCTCGATGCCGAGCGGCGGACCGGCGAAGTAGTACATGGGCTCCACGAAGGCCCAGCTGACGAGGCCCACGCCGATGCCGGCGGAGAACATCATCGCGGCCCAGGAGAGCTCCGAGTACTCGGGTCGGTCCTCGGGCAGGCCGAGCTTCACCTGGCCGTAGCGGCCGAAGGCGAGCCAGAGGGCGAAGCCGAAGAGCACGGCGGCGGTGAGCACGAAGAGCCAGCCGAAGCCCTCGGTGATCGCGGCCATGGCACCGTTGGCCATGGCCTCGGCGGACTCCGGTGCGACGACCAGATAGAGGCCGCCGAGGAGCGAGATCGCGAGGGCCGGGACGAACACGCCCGGGTCCGTGCGCGGTTCCGCAGCGGGGTGGGGCAGGGCTGGTTCGCTGAGCGCCGAGATGGGTCCGCTCCGTGGGAGGACGGCCGGAGTCTAGCGCGGTCGCGGGAGCCCCGCTTGTCGCCCCCGCTCGGCGCAGCCGATACTCGGCTGCCCCGCAGGATCGGCGAAGCGCTCCCCCATGACCCTGACCATGCGCAGACGGGCCGCCTTCGGCGCCGGCGTGCTCATCCTGGCGCTCGTGCTGTCGGCCTGTGCCAGCGACGGCTGGCGCACCGCGCGCCGCGACTCGGCGGGCATCGCGCCCCGGCCCGAGACCTTCGAGGAAGCCGTGGTGCAGGTCTACGCTGCGGCCGTCTACGGCTGGCGCGGCGTCGTGGCCGATCACACCTGGGTGGCCGTGAAGCCGCGCGGCGCGTCGACCTACCATCGCTTCGAGGTCCTCGGCTGGCGTGCGCGCCGCGGTCGCCCCGTCGTGGTCGAGTCCGACGGCCTGCCCGATCGGTTCTGGTACGGCTCCGAGCCGCGCCTGCTCGTCGATCTCCGGGGTGCCGAGGCGGAGGCGCTCATCCCGCGCATCGAGGCGGCCTCTTCCTGCTATCCCTTCCCGGACAGCTACACCCTGTATCCGGGACCGAACAGCAACTCCTACATCCAGTGGATCGCCCTCGAGGTGCCCGAGCTCGATCTCGCGCTGCCCTGGCGCGCGATCGGCAAGAACTGGATGCGGGAACACTACGAGGAGGTGTCCGGCAGCTGCTGAGTCGCTGCATGGACGCCGATGGCCAGGGACGAGAGGCGGCATGAGCACGGCGCGCACGGTCACGAACGGCGAGATCCGACTGCACACCATCGCCGAGGGCGACGGCCCGGTGATCCTCTGCGTCCACGGCTGGCCCGAACTCGCCTGGAGCTGGCGCCATCAGCAGCGTCATTTCGCGGCGCGCGGCTGGCGCGTCATCGCCATGGACGTGCGCGGCTACGGTGGCAGTTCGAAGCCCGAGGCGATCGATGCCTACACGATGCGCGAGCTCGCCTCGGACGTCGCGGCCGTGGCGGAGGCCTGCTCCGACGAACCGGTCGTGCTCTTCGGCCACGACTGGGGGGCGCCCATCGTCTACGCCACCACGCTCCTGCATCCGGAGCGCATCCGCGCCGTGGCAGGCCTGTCGATGCCCTTCTCGCCGCCGGCCGAGTTCTCCTTCCTCGACATGGCGGCGCAGCTCTACGCGGACCGGTTCTTCTATCAGCTCTACTTCGAGACGCCCGGTGTGGTCGAAGCCGAGGTGGAGGCCGACATGCGCGGTGCGCTGCGGCGTATCTACTACGCGCTCAGCGGCGATGCGCCCCTCGACCACTGGCTGCGTGAACGGCCCGCGACGGAGGGCCTGCTCGACGGCCTCGAGGACCCGCAGCCCTTCCCGGCCTGGATGAGCGAGGCCGATCTCGACGTCTACGTCCGCGCCTTCGAGGCGGGCGGCTTTCGCGGCCCCGTCAATCGCTACCGGGCCCAGCGTCTGGACGTGGAGCAGCTCGCGCCGGTGCGCGGCCGGAGCATCCCGCAGCCGGCCTGCTTCGTCGGCGGCGAGCGCGACGCGGTGCGCCACTTCGTTCCCGGCGGAGATCTCTACGCGGATCCCGGTGCGCACTTCGAGGACTTCCGCGGCAGCACGATCGTGCCCGGCGCCGGCCACTGGGTGCAGCAGGAGGCGCCCGCGGCCGTGAACGCGGCGCTGGCGCAGTTCCTGGACGGGCTCTAGTCCGGCCGGCGCGCCCGGGGCTCAGACAGCCGGCGCGAGGCCGGCTTCCGACGCCGCTTCGCCTGCGATGCGCGTGTGATACATCACGCGCGGCTCGCGCATGTCCCAGGGCCGGGCGCGGTGCAGCAGGCAGCGGTTGTCCCAGAGCACGACGTCGCCCGCCTCCCACTGGTGCGACACGACGCGCGGGGGGCGGCAGGCGAAGTCGAGCAGTTCGTCGAGGAGTCGTTCCGATGCCTCGGGGCCGAGGCCGGGAATCGCGTGCGCGTGCCGGCCGATCACGAGCGCCGGGCGTCCGGTCTCCGGATGAAGCTTCACCAGCGGCCTGAGCTGTGCGTTCTCGCCGAAACCGTAGCCGCTGTACTCGCTGCCTTCGTCGTGCGCGTGGCCGAGGCGCCCCTGGCTGTAGGCGAGGGAATGATGGGCCGCGAGCTCCGCGACGCGCGCCTTCGTCGCGTCGTCCAGCGCCTCGTACGCGGCACGCATGTCGGCCCACTCGGTGGCGCCGCCCGTGGCCGGCACCACGTGCGCGGAGAACACGGCGCCCTTCGCCTGCAGCGGCATGTAGGTGCTGTCCATGTGCCAGGCCATGTTGCCGCGCAGGATCGCGACGACGTCGTCGCTGCCGTCGTCCGGGCGCAGCGAGCCGTCGCGGCGTACGTTCGCGAGCGGCGCCGCCTCGAACTCGAGCGCGCCGAAGTGCCGCGCGAAGGCGTTCTGCGCGTCGATGGAGAGGTGCTGGCCGGGGAAGACGAGCAGCGCGTACTCGAGCCAGGCGGCACGGAGCGCGTCGATCGAGGGCGCATCCAGCGCCGTCAGATCGATACGGGTGACGACCGCGCCGAAGCTCGCCTCGCAGGGGGTGATCACGAACTCCGGCACGTGCATCCCGATTCTCCCTGGCTCCCGCCGAGAGCGTAGCCACCCCTTCACCCAGGCTCCAGTCCGCGGCCGCGCACCCGATCCGCCCCGGACCTGCAGTGGACGCGGCGCGCCGCGCTCGGTATGACGCCCTCACGGAGTACCGATCGGGGTCGGAGTGGTTTTTTCCTGACCACTCCGGCCCCGCTGTCCTTCAGAAGGAAGCGAGCCGCATGCCCTGGACCGAAGCAGACGTGCCCGATCAGTCCGGCCGGGTCGCCATCGTCACCGGCGCGAACACCGGCATCGGCTTCGAGACGGCGCGCGTGCTCGCCGAGCGCGGCGCCGAGGTGGTGCTCGCCTGCCGCGACGCCGGCAAGGGGGAAGTCGCGGCGCAGCGCCTTCGCCAGGCATCGCCGGATGCCCTGGTCGCCTTCGACGCGCTCGACCTCGCCGATCTCGATTCCGTGGCGGCCTTCGCCGAGCGCTTCTCGCAGACGCACCAGCGTCTCGACCTGCTCGTCAACAACGCCGGCGTCATGGTTCCGCCCGCGGCGCGCACGGCACAGGGCTTCGAGCTCCAGTTCGGGGTGAACCATCTCGGTCACTTCGCCCTCACCGGGCGTCTGCTGGCGAAGCTCGCGGCGACGGCCGGCGCGCGCGTCGTGAACGTGGCCAGCCTCGCGCATCGCCTGGGCCGCATCCGCTTCGACGATCTCCAGTTCGATCTCGGCTACGAGCCCTGGCCCGCCTA
>JAZBPO010000076.1:0-2663 GCA_036351675.1 Pseudomonadales bacterium | reverse complement strand
TCATGGGGTGTGTCCCGGGCCTTCTGCGAAGTATGACGTCATGACCGCGAGTGCCGATCACAGCTTCGCGAGTTCATCCCGGATCCAGGCGGCTTCCTCCGCTACATCGACCGTGAGGGCGGCCACACCTTCCCGCAACCTCGCCAGCCAGGGCTCGCCACGCTGCACCAGGGCGCCGAGGGCCGCGCGCAACCCGAGCGGCGCTTCCTCCCGGAGCACGGCCAGCACCTGCGCGGCCTGATCGCGGTCCTTCCCGGCCTTGGTCGCGAAGGCCGCGGGCCGGGACCGGGCGACGACGAGCTTGTGGAGCGCGAAGCGTTCGGGCGCAGGCAGCGCGACGACGAGCAGCTCCCGGCGCCCCGGCGGCGACATAGGCCGCATGGAGCTCCTCGATGCGCGCGGCGTCCTCCTCCTCGACAGGGTGAGCGAGCTTCTCCGTCAGGGCAGTGATCCGCGCCTCGTGCTCGGGGCCGAGGTTGAGCTGGCGGGTGCGGCCGCCGAGATCGCGATACTGGTAGTAGACGAAGACACCGCCACGAATGCGCTTGCGAACGACGGAGCCCGGCATGGCGGCCAGGCGCACGCCGGCGCCCGTGGCGAGCGCGAGTTCGCGGAGCTCCGCGTGGAGCGTCCTGAGCGTGAGGGAGAGCGGTTCGCTGCGCACGGGTCGGCAGCGTTGTACGCAGTCTGAATCCAATTTGCGTATATCGCTGCCGAGCGGCAATGACGGCGCCGCGCGCGAGTGCCGCAAGCCGCGGGGGCCGGGCGACGTGCGGGGCTGCCGAGGCCCTCAGAGGCGCAGCGGGTCGAGCACCTCGAGGAAGGCGAAGCGTCCGAAGTCGGCATCGCGTGTGACGATCCTGCCGATGCCGTGTTCGCGCATGAGCACGGCGACGTGGAGATCGTGGAGGAAGTTGCCGCGCGCCTCCGGCAGTTCCTCGATGCACTGCGCCATGACGTCCGCGTGGCGTTCGGTCGCGACGAGCAGCGCGGTGCTTCGCGCGTCGAGCAGCGACTGCAGGAACCCGCGCGCAGCGGGCAACGACCAGGGGCGAGCGAAGACGCGCGGATGCGTGCTGACGCGCAGGAATTCGTAGCAGATGCTCCAGGTGAGGAACCAGGGGGCGCGCTGGCGTCGAGCGCGTTCCAGCAGGTCACGACAGGGTCCGTGGAACTCGCTGCTCGCGTCTGCGGCATAGAGCAGGACGTTGCTGTCGACGACGAACACGGCTCAATCCGCATCGATCAGCGTGTACAGCGCCTCACGGTTGGCCACGTCGACGCGGGCACCACCGCTCTTCCAGGACGGCAGCGGAGGCAGCTCCGAGTCACGGCCCGTCGCCGCAGCACCGGAGGGGCCCTCAAGAACGAGCCGCAGGCCTGCCTCCACGAGTTCGGACATGGTGCAACCCTGGCGCGCCGCCTCCTCACGCAGCCGCCGCATCACGGAGTCGTCGATGTTCAGGGTCGTCTTCATATGGGAAACCATATGGAGGGTATGGCTAGCCGTCAATTCAGATCTCATCGCGAAAGCCGTGCGCCACGACGCCAGGCGGTCACCCTGCGTGGCCGGCGCGGAGCGGAACAGCCGGCAACTTCCCGGATGACTGTGCGTCTTCCGCATCAGCCGACACTTTGCCATCTAGCTGGCAGTTGCTGGCAAGGCAGCTACTCGCTAGGCTCACCACCGAGGATCGGCCGACCAAGAACAGCGGAGACGCCCATGCCCGAGCCCCAGCTCTCCGTGCGCAGTGCCAAGGCCCGCGAGCTCGCTCACCGCCTTGCCAGACATGAACGCAGGACCATCGCCGAGGTCGTGGAACGGGCGCTCGAGGCCTATGCCGCACACCATGCGGACCGCGCCCCGGCGTCGACCTTCTACGTCGACCTCAACGCACGCGTCGCGACCGACATCGACCTGGAGGAGGTGATCCGCGAGCACAGGCGCCCGCATCAAGGCGTCGATCTTTGATCTTCCTGGATACGAACGTCATCTCGGAGAGCCTGCGCAAGGATCCGAGCCGTCGCGTGCTCGATTGGCTCGCCGCCCACGACCAGGAGCTCGCCATCCCGACCGTCACCCTCGCCGAGATCGCTTTCGGGATCGCGAAGATCCGACCGGACGAACGCTCGCGACTGCTGCAGGAAGGACTCGACGCCTGGCGCGCTCGCTTCGCAGACCGGATATTTCCGTTCACCGAGGCGGCCGCGCTGGAGTATGGAGACATCATGGGCGAGGCCGCAGGGCGCGGTGCCACGCTCTCGGTGTCTGACGGCATGATCGCGGCGGTGGCCATCGCGAATCGCGGCCGCCTCGCATCGCGCAACACCCGCGATTTCGAGCACCTTCCCCTGGACGCGATCGATCCGTGGGCATGACCGGAGCGGTCCGGTACGCCCACTACGGCAGCGCCCACGCACCGATCCAAAGCTGAGTTGCGCAACGCCGAAAACGCCCATGGCTCCGGACCCGCTGCCAGACGCAGAGCAAGAGAAAGGCCCCTGAACACAACGTGAGCAGAACGCGCGAAAAGACAGACTGGGCCTTCCGCAAGCGCTTCCGCAGGAACGCCTTCGGCTGGCGCAATACCACGGCCCTGAAGGCGCTACGCGAGGCTCAGAGGGAGCTTCGGGCCGCGCTGCGCAAGGACCCCGCCGAGGCC
>JAZBPO010000075.1:0-4211 GCA_036351675.1 Pseudomonadales bacterium | reverse complement strand
GCGGGCGAGTTCCAGGGCAGGCAGGCTCAGCAGTTCCGTCATCATGCTCGCGTCCTCGTGCACGTGTACTTCAGGTGGGTGAAGGCCTCGATGCCGGCACGGCCGCCCTCGCGGCCGTCACCGGAGGCGCCGCGGCCGCCGAAGGGAACGGGAGGGCCGGTCATGCTCACGGCGTTCACCGCGACCATGCCGAAGTCGAGCCCGGCGGCGAGGCGCCCGGCCCGGGCGGCGTCGCGCGTCTGCACGTAGGCGGCGAGGCCGTAGTCCGTGTCGTTGGCCAGGCGCAGGGCCTCGGCCTCGTTCGCGAAGGGCATCACGGCGGCCACGGGACCGAAGGTCTCGCAGCGCCAGACGGCCATCTCCGGCGTCACCGCGGACAGAACCGTCGGCGGATACCAGTTGGCGCCGGCCGGCAGCGGTGCGCCACCGCAGTGCAGGCAGGCACCGTCGGCGACGGCTTCGGTCACGAGCGTGTGCACGCCGCGGCCCGCCCGTTCATGGACCAGAGGATTGACCTCCGCCGTCGTGTCGAAGCCCGAACCCAGGCGCAGGGCCCGGACACGGCCGACGAAGGCCTCCAGGAAGGCATCGTGGATCGACGCCTCGACGAGGATCCGGTCCGCGGCCAGACAGTCCTGGCCGGAAGTCTGGAACTTCGCCGCGACGGCGGCCTCCACGAGTTCCTCGACGGGGACGTCCGCGAAGGCGAGGAAGGGCGCATTGCCGCCGAGCTCTAGCTGGACGCGCTTGTCCGTCGCGGCGCAGCGCGCGGCCAGCATGCGGCCGACGTGCGTGGAGCCGGTGAAGGAGAGGGCGGCGACGCGAGGATGGTCGCAGAGGCGGCCGACGATCGTCTCCGGATCGCCCGTGACGACGTTCAGCAGGCCTGCGGGAACACCCGCCTCCTCTGCCAGGGCGACGAGGGCGAGAGCGGAGTAGGGCGTTTCCATGGAGGGCGCTGCGACCACGCCGCAGCCGGCGGCCAGGGCCGCAGCGGCCTTGCGGGCGAGCATGGCGCTCGGGAAGTTCCAGGGCGTGACGCAGGCGACGACACCGATCGGTTCGCGCACGGTCGCCAGCGCGTGGCCGGGCAGGTGCGAGGCGAGGGTCTCGCCGCCGAGGCGGCGGCCTTCCTCCGCGAACCAGCGCAGGAAGCCGGCGCCGTAGGCGATCTCGCCGCGCGCTTCTTCGAGGGACTTGCCCTGCTCCAGGACCAGGAGCCGGGCGAGTTCCTCGCGCGCGTCCAGCACGGCGGCGTGCCAGGCGAGGAGCACGTCCGCGCGCGCCTGGGGCGTTCGCGCCTGCCAGTCCTGCTGGGCCCGACGGGCGGCGGTGACGGCTTCGTCGACGGCCCTCGCCGGCAGGCACGGCACGGTGCCGAGGGGCTCCTGCGTGGCCGGGTCGAGGACGGCGCGCTGCTCTGGTGCGTCGATCCACTCGCCGTCGATGCGCGCGGCCTCGTGGAGGCCCGCCGCGACGCGCGGCAGGCGCGGTGACAGAGGCCGGACGACGGCGTCCGTGGTCGGGGCCGCCAGGATCGGCATGCCGACCTCGATGGTGCGTTCGATCTCTTCGTCGACGGGCTGCACTGGCTGCTCCTCGATCCGCCCTTCGTCGCCGTGAATGTGCGGCGCCGCCCGGCAGGCGGACAAACGAGGATTTCGCACGCGTTCGCGTGCGCGCAGGTCAATCGGGAGGCGAAAGGTTCCGGGTCGAAGGGCCGCCTGCTTCGGGCAGGGCGGCGAAGGGCAGGGGTTGGCGGAGGATGGCCGTCGAGGCGCAGTGCCGGGCGATCTCCTCGAGCAGCCAGTCGCGGAAGGCCGATGCGGCCCAGGGTCTCGGTTCGCCCGCGCGCTCGAGCAGCACCTGCTGCCGCTCGCTGCTGCTCGAGAGCGCGAGGGGCTTCACGAGCCGTCCTGCGAACAGATGCTCGGCCGCCAGCAGATCGTCGGCGAGCGCGACGCCCTCGCCGGCGATGGCCATGTCGAGCGCCAGCGCGTAGTCGTGGAGAACGGGCCCCTGGTCCCAGTGCACACCGCTGATGCCGCCGCGGCGCAGGAAGGCACCCCAGCGGCCGCGGCTCTGCCAGTGGAGCAGGCGGTGCTGTCCCAGATCCTCCGGTGCGTCGAGAGGCTTCTCGAGGAGCAGCTCCGGGCTGCACACGGGGAACTCGACCGTCGCGTGCAACGGCGTGCTGCGCAGCCCGGGCAGCTCGCCGCTGCCGTAGTGGATGGCGAGGTCCGCACGGCCCTCGTCGAGGAGGCCGGGATCGGCGGCGATCAGGATCTCCGGGTCCACCCAGCTGTGGTCGCGGCAGAAGGCCCCGAGACGTCGGCCCAGCCAGAGTTCGGCGATGCCCGGCGTGGAGGTGATCACGAGCCGGGCGCTGCGTGGCGGTTCGGCCTCGCGCTCGCGGATGCGGCCCGTGGCGTCGTCGATGTCGTCGAGGGCCCGCGTGAGCACCGGGTGCAGCAGGCGCGCCGCCTCGGTCATGGTGATCGCACGATTGCGGCGCTCGAAGAGCGCGGCCCCGAGCTGCTCCTCCAGCAGCGAGACCTGGCGGCTCACGGCGGACTGCGTGACGTGCAGCTCCTCGCTCGCGCGCTTGAAGGAGCCGAGGCGGGCGGCGGCCTCGAACATGCGCAGGGCGTTCAGTGATGGCAGACGGCGTGGCACGAGTCGTTCTCCCGACGGCGGCGCCATGCTACCGCGGTGCGCGGCGTCGCGCGGCCCGCGCGTGGCGAGGACGCAGCCTTCGTGGCAAGCTCCGCGCCGGCGCGGCGGGCGGACAGTGGCCTGCGCGCCCACTGCCAGGGCACGCCGCAGGGGAGGGGAACATGGCCGAGGGTGTCGATGCCGAGCGCGTCACCGCCTGGATGGGTGAGCATGTCGAGGGCATCGAGCCACCGCTCCGGTTCTCGCTCATCGCCGGCGGCCACTCCAACCTGACCTACGCGGTCACCGACGCGACGGGCGAGCGCTGGGTGCTGCGGCGCCCGCCGCTCGGCCACGTCCTCGAGAGCGCCCATGACGTCGGGCGCGAGCACCGCATCATCTCCGCGCTCGCCGGCACGGCGGTTCCCGTGGCCCCGACGGCCGGGCTCTGCCGTGACGTGGGCGTCAACGACGCACCGTTCTACGTCATGCGCTTCGTCGAGGGCACGGTGCTGCACGACGCCGAACACGCCCGGGGGCTCCCGGAGGCGGAGCGCGCGGCGCTCGGTGAACACGTCGTCGAGGTGCTCGCCGCGCTCCACGCGATCGACCCCGAGGACGTCGGCCTCGGCGATCTCGGGCGCAAGGAGGCCTACCTCGAGCGCCAGCTCAAGCGCTGGACCAAGCAGTGGGAGAACTCGAAGCAGCGCGAGATTCCGGCGATGGAGGCGTCGCGGCGCCTGCTGGCGGAGCGCATGCCTGAGCAGATCGGCGCGAGCATCGTCCATGGCGACTATCGGCTCGGCAACATGATGGTGGGCGGAGGACGTATCCGCGCCGTACTGGACTGGGAGCTCTGTACGCTCGGCGACCCCCTCGCCGACGTCGGCTACCTGCTGAACTCCTGGATCCAGCCCGGTGAACTCGATACGCGCCAGGGCGATCAGGCGCCCACCGCCGTCGGTGGCTTCGGAACACGCGCGGCGCTCGCCGAGCGCTATGCGGCGGCCACCGGCCGGGACCTCTCGCAGATCGACTACTATCGTGCCTTCTCGCACTGGCGCCTCGCGGCGATCGGGGAGGGCGTCTACAAGCGCTATCTTCTCGGTGCCATGGGTGAACGGGGCGAGCAGGATCTCACCGCCTTCGCGGAGTCGGTGGTGAACCGGGCGGAAGCAGCGCTCGAGTTGCTGAGCTGAGGCACGGCCAGAGGGACCCAGATGCAGGACCGTCCACACGACACCGAGATCCTCCAGACCGTCGGCGACTACCTCGAGGGGGAGCTCCTGCCCGAACTCGAGGGGCCGCTACGCTATCGCACCCTCGTCGCGGTCAATCTGCTCCGGATACTCCAGCGCGAACTCACGCAGGGGACGTCGTTCCTGCTGCGCGAACGCAGCCGCCTCTGCCAGCTCATGGACATGTCCGTGGACGAACTGCTTCCCGGGCCGATCCGCGAGCAGGTCGAGGACCTCAATCAGCAGCTCATCATGGAACTGCAGGCGCCGGAGCTGGATCCCGACTTCGAGCGGCGCAGCTGGGAGGCGCTCATGGCG
>JAZBPO010000074.1:0-3825 GCA_036351675.1 Pseudomonadales bacterium | reverse complement strand
GACGGTGGTTCGTCAGCGTGTACACCGTTCCGTGCGCGTAGGCCCATCCGAGGAACAGGATCAGCCCCAGCGCCAGGACCGCCGGGATCGACGTCCAGACCACGGCGTCCAGGGCCGCGCCGGTCCCCTCGCCAGCGAGCAGACTCGAACCCGCCAGGACCGCGATGAGCAGGGCGAAGTAGATCGCCACCGCGCGCAGATGAAAGGCCGACTTCGCGAGCCGCACCGGGCAGGGCGAACCCTGCCAGACGATGCGCTCGCCTTCGGGCAGCAGAGCGGGGAGCCCATGGACGGGCTCGTCCTCGTACTCGTGGACGGGAGCCTCGCTCACAGGATCGGCACCCGGCGGCCCGGCGTCGCGAACATGTGACCCGCGCCGTAGAAGGCACTGATCATGTCCTCCTCGAGACGCGTGATCTGGTCCGGATTCTTGAGCTCCGGGACGTTCGCGAAGTGCTCGCCCTTGATCGAGTTCACCTTCACGTAGCGCGGCTTGCCCGTCCACGGAATCTGCGTGAAGGTCATGGGCACGAGGCCTCGGCGCGGCTGCTTCTTGGCGGCCTTCTTCTTGGGCGCCGGCGCGGCCGCTTCGCCCTCCTCGCCCTCGGCAGCGGCCGCGGGCGGCGGCTCGGGCTCGTCCTCGTCCTCGTCCACTCCGATCTTCTCGAACTCGTAGTAGCGGATGATGTGCTCGGCGCGATCGGCCCAGACATCGACGATGCGGCCACCGACCTTGCCGTCACAGCCGACGACCTCCATCCCGATGGGGTTCGGGTCGTTCGGATGCGTGTTCCAGTCGGAGAGCATGCGCAGGGGGCGCAGGCGCGGCGAGCCATCCATCCACATGGTGTCGGGCACGTCGTCCCGGTTGGCCCAGGCGCCGGGTCCGACGCCGGCGAGCATGGGATCACCCTCCGGATCGTAGGGCGAGCCCGGGGAGGCCGCGGCCCGCGTGGCCTTGAAGTCCGGCTCGGGCTTGCCGGACGGCACCGGCTGCTCCGTGCCGTCGGGCAGGATGTAGGTCTTCGTGTCGGGTATCGCCGGATAGCCCTCGAACCTCGCTCCGCCGACATCGGCCTCGAGAGGGAAACCCTCTCGCTTGCCCTCGCGCTGGAGGTAGACCACCAGCGCGAAGAAGAACGCCCAGAAGACGTACAGGACGATCTGTGCGACGTCGACGTACCCGGTTATCGCTCCAGTTTCCATTTCCCTTCCTCCAGTGTGTCGGGACCGCCGGCCCTAGCCGGGCAGTTCGGCGAGCCCCAGACGTGTTTCGCGCCCCGTCTCGCGGACAGCGCCGTGCCGCACGAGCGGACCGATCGCAACCAACGTGGCGAAGAGCAGCGCGATCTCCAGGTGGTAGACCACGCTGTACCCCACTTCCGCATGGGTCAGGGCCGGGCCGAGCGCGCCGCGCTCCGCCATGCCCGACACCAGATCCTTGATGGCGCCGCTCGCGGCGATGGCCACGCCGAGTGCCGTCGCCTGCACGGAGCCCCAGGCGCCGAGCGCGATGCCCGCCGCAGCGCCGCCACCCCGACCTGCGAGATCCATGGCGGCCGTGAGCATGCCGATGGCGAACATCCCGCCGCCGAAGCCGATGCCGAGCACGCCGAGGCGGAACAGCAGAGCCGAGCGCATGGGCCCCGCGAAGATGACGGCGGAGAAGGCGAAGATGCCGATGAGCGCGCCGAAGGCGGCGAGGCGATGCGGATCCGCGCCCTCCCCGAGCCGTCGCGCCGTGCGCAGGAAGGCCGCGAGCGTGCCGCCGGCGAGGATCGCCGTGAGGAGTGTCGTGGCAGCGACGCCAATGCCGAGGATCTCGCCGCCATAAGGCTCGAGGAGGATGTCCTGCATGCCGAAGGCGGCCGTGCCGAGCCCCAGCGCGAGAAGCAGACGCCCCGTATCACCTCCGGAGACGAAGGCCTGCCAGGCCTCGCGGAACGGCGGCCGCTCGCGATCCGGACGCGTCGCATGGGGGTCGCGCGACTCCTGCTTCCAGAGCGCCGCGAAGTTCAGGAACAGGGCCACGACGGCAGAACCCTGGATCACCTTGATCAGGCGCAACTGACTGAATTCCGAGAGCAGCCAGCCGAAGCCGAGCGCGCTCACCACCATGCCGAGGAGCAGCATGACGTACAGGAAGGCGACGACCCGGTGCCGCGTCTCCGGCGAAGCGAGGTCACCGGCGAGGGCGAGGCCGGCCGTCTGCGTGGTGTGCAGCCCGGCCCCGACGAGCAGGAACGCGACCGCCGCGCCGACGAGACCGATCCATTCCGGACCGACGCCCTTGCCCGCGAGAATCAGGAGCGAGAAGGGCATGATCGCGAGACCGGCGAACTGCAGGCCCGTGCCGAAGAAGATGAAGGGTGATCGGCGCCAGCCCAGGAAGGAGACGTAGTTGTCCGAGCGATGGCCGATGAGCGCCCGCAGCGGCGCGAACACCAGCGGCAGGGACACCATGGCGGCGACGAGCGCCGATGCGACGCCGAGTTCGACGATGAGCACCCGGTTCAGGGTGCCCGACAGCAGCACCATGCACATGCCCACGGAGAACTGGAACAGGGACAGGCGCAGGAGCCGCGAGAAGGGCAGGCTGTCGGAGCCCACGTCCGCGAAGGGCAGCCACCGCGGATCGATGCGCGTCCACAGGATCCACATGCTCGGACGCTCGCCTGCCACCCGGCCGGCCTCGAGTTCGCCCTGGACCGCGCCCGACGTCATGCCTCCGCGCCCTCCCCCGCGTCGTGCTCGAGACGCACGGCCTGCGACGTGTAGAAGCCGCTGACCACGCGCTCCGCATCGCGCCACTGCCAGCTCGGCAGATCCGCCGCGAGGCGGTCGCGCAGGCGGCGCTCGGCGACCGGCTCGATGGCCGGCGCGCGATCGCCGCGCGGGAACACCCGACCCACCGCGTGCATGGTCGCGAGCAGCGGCGTGCGTGGCGCGAAGGTGAAGACGATCGAATGGCGCGTGCGCGCCGCGATGCCCTCGAGCACCGCGGCGACGTCCGTCAGCGTGTAGTGGATGAGGGAATCCATGGCGACGACGTGGTCGAAGTCGCCGTGGGCGGCATCGAGCATGTCACCGGAGGTGAAGTGCACGCTGCCAGGGAGCTCCAGACCCGCTGCCCGTTCGGCGGCGATCTCGACCAGCGAGGGCGACAGGTCGACGGCGATGACGTCGGCGCCGCGCGCGGCCAGCTCCGTGGCCAGCGCGCCGGTGCCGCAGCCCGCGTCGAGCACTCGACGCCCGGAGAGATCCTCCGGCAGCCAGCTCGACAGACGGGCACGCATGCGATCCCGGCCGGCGCGCACCGTGGCACGAATGCCGGAAACCGGGGCGTCGGAGGTCAGCTTCTTCCAGGCATCTAGGGCCGTGCGATCGAAATAGTGTTCGATCTCGCCACGACGTTCCGGGTAGCTCAGCGTCGGCATGGCGGCGCCCTCAGTCGAAACCGAGGAGATCGAAGATCTCCCGGTCCTTGAGCGAGGTCGCCATGAGTGGCTCCTCGTCGTCGACGCAGTCCCAGAGCGCCTGCGCGAGACGCAGATACTCCTGCTGCACCGCGGCGATCTCCGGATCGGCCTCGTCCATCTCGAAGAGCGTGCACTTGGAGAGGCGCGAGCGACGGATCGCATCGAGATCGGGGAGATGGCCGAGCGTCTTCATGCCCGAACGTTCGTTGAATTTCTCGATCTGGTCCGTGTCCTTGCTGCGGTTGGCGATGGCGCCACCGAGCCGCACCTTGTAGTTCTTCGACTTGGCGTTGATGGCCTGGATGATGCGGTTCATGGCGAAGATCGAGTCGAAGTCGTTCGCCGT
>JAZBPO010000073.1:0-44399 GCA_036351675.1 Pseudomonadales bacterium | reverse complement strand
GCATCAGGGAACGCGAGATGGGCAAGCCGACAGGATTCAAGGAATACGCGCGCCAGACGGTGCCGTATCGCGATGCGACCGTTCGCCTCGTCGACTACGAGGAGATCTTCACGGATCCCGCGGAAGAGCACCTGAAGACGCAGGGCGCGCGCTGCATGGACTGTGGCGTGCCCTTCTGCCAGTCGGAACCGCACGGCTGCCCGATCTACAACCTCATCCCCGAGTGGAACGACCTCGTCTACCGCGGTGAATGGCGCGAGGCACTCGATCGCCTGCACGCGACGAACAACTTCCCGGAGTTCACGGGTCGCGTCTGCCCGGCGCCCTGTGAGGGCGCCTGCGTGCTCGGCATCACTGACCCGGCCGTCACGATCAAGAACATCGAGAAGGCCATCATCGACAAGGGCTTTGCCGAGGGCTGGGTACGTCCGCAGCCGCCTTCCGTCCGCACGGGCCGGACCGTCGCCGTCATCGGCTCCGGTCCGGCCGGTCTCGCGGCCGCGGCACAGCTGAACAAGGCCGGCCACACGGTCACGGTCTACGAGCGCGCTGATCGCATCGGCGGTCTGCTCATGTACGGAATCCCGAACATGAAGCTCGGCAAGGACGTGGTCGAGCGCCGCGTGCAGCTGCTGCGCGACGAGGGCATCGAGTTCGTCACCGGGGCCCACGTCGCGGACGGCTCGGACGGTTCCGTCGACGTGCGCGAGCTCGCGCAGGACTTCGATGCGGTGCTGCTGGCCACGGGTGCCACCGTGGCCCGCGATCTGCCGATCCCAGGCCGCGACCTGCAGGGCATCCACTACGCCATGGATTTCCTCACCGCCAACACCAGGAGCCTGCTCGACTCGGGCCTCGAGGACGGCGCCTACATCTCCGCGAAGGGCAAGAAGGTGATCGTCATCGGCGGCGGCGACACGGGCACGGACTGCATCGGCACCTCCCTGCGCCACGAGTGCGCGTCACTCGTGAACTTCGAGATCATGCCGCAGCCGCCGGGCGACCGGGCCGAGGGCAACCCCTGGCCCGAGTGGCCGCGGATCTTCCGCGTCGACTACGGCCACGAGGAAGCGGCCGAGAAGTTCGGTTCCGACCCGCGCGTCTACCGCGTCTCGGGCAAGGAGTTCATCGACAACGGCAACGGCCACGTGAAGGGAATTCGTACCGTCGAAGTCGAGTGGAAGGACGGCCGCCCGGTCGAGGTCGAAGGATCGGAGCGGGTCTGGGAGGCGGACCTGGTCCTGCTGTCCATGGGCTTCCTGGGACCGGAGCACGGGGTCTCGGATCCGCTCGGCGTCGACTACGACGCGCGCTCCAACTATGCAGCCGACTACGGCCGCTACGTCACCAGCACGCCGAACGTGTTCGCGGCCGGTGACTGCCGCCGCGGCCAGTCCCTTGTCGTGCGGGCGATCAACGAGGGTCGCGAAGCGGCCCGCGAGATCGACCGGCACCTCATGGGTTCGACGGAGCTGCCCTGAGCCCGACGGGAGCCTCCGCCGCGAGGAGGCTGCCGGTGTCGCCGAGCTCACGCCACACCTCCGCGACGCTGCGGACGAAGGGTTCGAGGCCGGTCTCCTCCGCCACTGCGGCCCGGGCGCCATCGGCCTGGTCCTGCGTTGCGTGGTCGCCCTGCAACACGACGTACTGCAGGGCGCCGTTCCGGGGCCTCTCGTAGAAGCGGTAGGCCGCCGGGTCGCGCCGCGCCGCGATGAAGGCGCGGGCCCGCTCTGACGACGAGCTCACCAGCACCTGCAGCACGTAGTGGTCCGCTGCCCAGGCCCGGGAACCCGGTGCCGGGGCCGACTCGGTGGCGACCGTTTCGTCGGGATCGGGCTCGGCGGGCTCCTGGTCAGGCGTCGGCGGCGCTACCGCCGCCGACTCGGCCGGTCGTGCCACCGTACTTGCTGCCGCGCGCTCGACGAAGGGCTCGATGCGGGGCGCCGCCTCGTCGTCGATCCACGCGCCGGCTTCCTCCCGTTCCGCCTCGTCGAGCCGACGCGGTGATGGCGTTTCGACGGCGGCGGACGAGACCGCCGCCGGGTCCGGCGGCGGCGGCTCGGACGCCGGCAGGGCAGCGGGGCCGGCTTCGGCGGGTGGCCGGCCGTCGACCCCGAGCCTCGAGAGCAGCAGCAGGGCCAACAGGACCGTCACCGCGGCCACTGCGAGGTAGAGCGGCCTGCGCGGCCCGCCCGCGGCCATGTCCCGCAGCACGCGACTCGCGACGGCGTTGATTCGAGCGGGCACGCCCTGCGACTCCCGGTGAATGGCTGCGACGTCCTGCTCGCGGAAGAGCGACGGGCCCTCCAGCCCGGCTCGAGCGAGCCGGAACTGCAGGTAGCCGCGCAGTTCGTTCAGGCTCAAGCGCTCGATCCGCAGCTCGTGGAGCAGCGGCCGCACGCGCTCCGCTCCCGCAGCGGCTTCGAGCGCATCGCGGATGCCCGGCAGGGCGAAGAGGAGCACGCGCACGCGGTGTCCCTCCGGATCGAGTTCGGCGATGCTCACCAGCTCTTCGAGCGCGTCTCCCGCGAGTTCGCCCGCGTCGTCGACGAGCAGGAAGGCACACTCACCCGCATCGACGGCTGCGGTCACCTGCTCGCGCACCGCGCGAGCGAGCTCCGTACGCGATCTGTCGACGTCGCCATCGGCCCCGAGGCCACGAGCGAGCTCGGACAGGAGCTCCTTCACGGTCAGGAACACGTCGGCGGTGGCGCGAGCCACCTGAGCCTCCTGCGGCAAGCGGCGCAGCAGGGCATGCACGAGGCTCGTCCTGCCGATGCCCTTCTCGCCGACGACCGTGACGAGGGGCCGACACGCTCCGTCTGCATCGGCGAGGTCCTCGAGCAGGCGTTCGCGGGTGCCGCGGGCGAAGAAGCCGGCACCTGCGTCCATGTCCAGAAAGGGGTCGCGCTCGAGTCCGTGCCGCTCCAGCCAGCGCCCGTCGCGCTCGCTCACGGCGCCGATCCGGCTCCGCCGGCAGCAGGGGAGGCGCGCAGGGTCTCCTCGAGCAGGCCGCCGGGAACGTCCTCGAGGACCGTCGCCCGACCGAGGGTCTCCAGCGTCACCAGGCGCAGCCGGCCGTCCACGACCTTCTTGTCGACGCCCATGAGCTCCACGAAGCGCTCGACGGCGAGGTCGTCGGGGGGAGCCGTCGGCAGCCCGGCCCGGCCCAGCAGTCGTCTGATCCGCTCGACCTCTTCCGCGTGCAGCGCGCCCAGGCGCCGCGAGAACTCGGCCGCGAGCACCATGCCCGCCGCGACCGCCTCTCCGTGCAGCCAGCTCTCGTAGCGCGTGTGGGTCTCGATCGCGTGACCGAAGGTGTGACCGAAATTCAGGATCGCCCGCACGCCACCCTCGCGCTCGTCCTCCGAGACGACCTCGGCCTTGATCTCGCAGGAGCGGCCGATCGCATGCGTGAGCGCGTCCGGATCGCGGGCGAGAAGCGCGTCGAGCGATTCCTCGAGCCAGGCGAGGAAGTCCGCGTCGCGAATGCAGCCGTACTTGATCACTTCGGCGAGTCCGGCCGCGTACTCGCGCTCCGGCAGGGTCGTGAGCACGTCCGTGTCGATGAGGACCCGGCGCGGTTGGTGGAAGGCGCCGATCATGTTCTTGCCACGGGCGTGGTTCACGGCCGTCTTGCCGCCGACGGAGGAGTCGACCTGGGCGAGGAGCGTGGTCGGGATCTGCACGAAGTCCACGCCGCGCTGGTAGCAGGCGGCGGCGAAACCGGTCATGTCACCGACGACGCCGCCACCGAGCGCGAACAGCGTGGTCCGCCTGGAATGGCGCTGCTCGAGCAGCGCATCGAAGATGCGCTCCAGGGTCCGCAGGTTCTTGTGCCGCTCCCCGTCCGGCAGCACCAGCGAGTCGCAGCGCGCCGAGGCCAGCGCCGCCGTCACCGGCGCGAGCCAGAGCGGTGCGACGGTCTCGTTCGTGATCACGAAGGCTTCCCGGCCGCGCAGCCCGCCGGCGACGAGTTCACCGTCCCGGAGCAGACCGCGGCCGATGTAGATGGGATAACTGCGGTCACCGAGATCGACTTCGAGGCGCACTGGAGCCGGCGCGGCCGACCGGACGGAACTCAGGTCGAGCCCTCCCTGAGGGCCTTGCAGATCTCCGTGGCGAGCACGCGCGCGGAGCGCTTGTCGGCCCGGAAGACGTAGTCCGCCACCTCCCGGTAGAGCGGATCACGCTCTGCCGCCATGCCCTCGAGGATCTCCCGCGGTTCGCCGTCCTGCAGCAGAGGGCGACTGCGGTCACGGCTCGTGCGCTCGACCTGCTGCTCGAGCGGTGCATCCAGGTAGACCACGGTGCCGCGGGAAACCAGGCGCTTGCGGTTCTCCTCGCGCAGGATCACACCACCGCCGGTGGCGACGAGGACGCCGTTGCGCTGCGTGAGCTCGTCGAGCATGGCCGCTTCACGCTTGCGGAAGCCTTCCTCGCCTTCGACGTCGAAGATCCAGCCGATGTCCGCACCGGTCCGGTCCTCGATCTCCTTGTCGGTGTCGAGGAACTCGAGGCCGAGTTCATCGGCCAGGATCTTGCCGACGGTGGTCTTGCCCGCACCCATGGGCCCGATCAGGAATACGTTGCGCGGTTTCTCCATGGATGACTCTTCACGGTCCTCGTGGTTCTTCCGGACGGCGCGCCACGCGGGCGCGCCCGACGATTCCGAGCCGGAACCGGGAAGACGGGAAGCCCCGCCTGCAGGTCCGGCCCGGAGCGCTGCGGTCAGCGGCGCGTCAGGGCGTCATCGATAATGCGAGGCGTGATGAAAATCAACAGCTCGCGCTTGTCCTGCGTCTCGATCGTACGCCGGAACAGACGGCCGACATAAGGCACGTCGCCGAGCAGAGGGGTCTTCTCCACGGCCCGGTTGGCCGTGTTCCGGAAGATGCCGCCGAGCACGACCGTCTGGCCATTGTCGACGAGGACCTGCGTGGAGACCGCGTTGGTGTCGATACTCGGAACGCCGTTGAAGATCTGCCCCACCTCGTCCTGATTGACCTGCAGCTCCATGATGATCCGGTTGTCGGGCGTGATCTGGGGCGTGACCTCGAGGGACAGGACCGCATCCTGGAAGGAAACGGCCGTGGCACCGGCAGACGTCGCCTCCTGGAAGGGAATCTGCGTTCCCGACTCGATGGTCGCGGTCTGCTGATCGGCGGTGATGACCTTCGGCCGCGCGACGATCTCGCCGTTGCCCTCGGAGGCGAGCGCCGAGAGCTCGAGATCGAGCAGATAGTCGTTGCCAGCGATGCCCACGGAGAACTGGCTCGCCGCGCCCGCGGCCGGCAGGTTGATGTTCGGTACGCCGATCGTGATGTCGCCGTCGGGCGTGAGCGGGGGTGCCCCGATGGCACCGCCGGCGCCTCCGGCGGCACCGCCTGCGCCGCCTGCGCCGCCTGCCCCCCCGAGGCCGACCAGCGCAAGGTTCCGCGACTGGGAACCGATCTGCAGGAACTGGCCGTCGACCTGGCGCCGTCCCGCGCCGCCCCAGCGGATGCCGAGAGACTCGGAGAAGTTGGTGTTGGCGTTGACGATCCGAGCCTCGATCAGTACCTGACGGACCGGGATGTCGAGCTGCTGCAGGAGTCGCCGGATCTCGATGATCTTGTCCGCCGTCTCACTGATGATGATCGAGTTGGTGCGATCGTCGACGATGACGCTGCCGCGCTCGGAGAGCAGACCGGCCTCGCCTTCGCCGGCCGCCTGGAACAGTCCGACCAGCTGCTGGGCATCGGCGTAGAGCACCTGGATGAACTCGGTGCGCAGCGGCGCGAGCTCCTGGATCTGGCGACGGTTGTCGAGTTCCTGCTGCTCGCGGGCAGCGATTTCCGCCGCCGGAGCGACCATGAGCACGTTGCCGAGCTGCCGCTTGTCGAGACCCTTGTTGCGCAGAATGATGTCGAGCGCCTGGTCCCAGGGCACGTTCTGCAGCCGCAGCGTGATCCGTCCAGCGACCGTGTCCGACGCCACGAGGTTGAGGTTCGTGAAGTCGGCGATGAGCTGGAGTACCGAGCAGACCTCGATGTCCTGGAAGTTCAGGGACAGTTTCTCGCCCTTGTAGCGGAACACGTCGTCGACGCGGCCGGCGCCGTCCGTGGGGCTCACGGGACGCACGTCCACGGTGATCGTCTCGTCCGCCTGATAGGCGAGATACTCGTAGTCACCGGCCGGGCGGATCGTGACGACCGCTCGACCGCCCTCCTCCATCGTGTCGATGAGCTCGACGGGCGTGGCGAAGTCGGTGACGTCGAGCCGGCGCCGCAGGGCCTCCGGCACCGCCGTTCCCGCGATCTCCACCCGGATGTCGTTACCCTGGCTGCGCACGTCGAGCAGCGCCTTCGGATCGGAAAGACTGATGACCACCTGCCCCTGGCCCTGGGCGCCGCGGCGGAAGTCGATGTCCGTGATCGCCGAAGTGGTCGCTGCGGCGGCGCTGGTGTCGGCTTCGGGCCGCGAGGCGACGCCCGGCCCCATCGGGCCGCCCGCGACGGCCGTTCCGACCCGCACGAGCAGTGCCTGGCCCTCGACACGCGTCTCGTAGCCGACGAGCTCGGTGAGGCTGATGATGACCCGCGTACGATCCGCCGCCTCGACGACGGTGACGCTGCGCGTGTTGCCGGTTCCGAGCGAGTGGTACTTCGAGTCGAGGCTGCTGGTCGCACCCATCAGGTCGATCGCGATCCGCGCGGGCTGATCGATCGTGTAGCCCGCGGGCTCGGGAACGGGCCCGTCGAAGTCGAGGCGTATCTCGGTCACGTCGTTCGGCAACGCTGCGAAACGGATGTCCTCGATCGCGGCACCGTGGGCGGAGCCCACGGCCAGCAGTGCGAGGAGACCGAGCCCCCTGCGCAGGAGCGCCGCGGACCGCGCCCGGGCACCCTGAAGAACAGGGTCTTGTATGGAAACTGGCATCATCTTGTCCCCGAATCGATTCGTCACGGCTCGCTCGACGCGAGCTGGACCGTCCGCGATCGCTTGACCCATCCACCGAGGCCATCGGAGACGATCTCGTCCATCTCGATGGATGCCTCGGTGATCTCCAGGATCTCACCGTGATCCAGGCCCATGTAGTCGCCCTCGGTGACGCGATGGACGCTACCGGCCGAATCCCTGATCAGTGCGTAGAACTCGCCTTCCCGCTCGAGCGTGCCGACCATGCGCAGATCGTTGATCGCGAAGGTCTCGAGGTACTGCTTGACGCGGTTGGGATCCGGCTCGATGTCCGAATCCTCACCGGGCAAGCGCGGCGGCCGCGGCGGCGCCGGCGGCTCGAAGGGACTGCGCTGACCCGCCGCTCCGTAGGCGAAGGGCTCGTAGGCCTTGAACTCCGGAAGCGGCGCCACGGGCGGCTTCGGCCGGGCCCGGACCTCGGCCATGTACGCGTCGAGGTCCTGATAGCGGCTGCCGCTCGAGCAACCGACGACAAGCAACGCGCCGACGGCAGCCAGCAGGGCGGTACGAAGGTGAAGCGAGGCGCTCATGGTCAGCTCCCCGAATCCAGATAGCGATAGGTGCGCGCCTCGATCTGCAGCACCAGTTCCCCACCATCCGCATTGCCGGCGGACGGCCGGATCTGGAAATCGTGAAGCGTGACGATGCGCGACAGGTTCGCGACGCCGCTCACGAACGCTCCCATGTTGTGGTAGAGGCCCTGCACGGTGATGCTGATCGGCAGCTCGATGTAGAACTCCTGACGACGCTCGGGCTGGAGCTGGATCGCCTGGAACTTCAGACCCGCATCGAGCCCCGTGAGGGTGATGTCCTCGAGAAGACCCGGCACTTCCGTATCCGAGGGCAGCTGACGCAGGAGTGCACCGAAGCTCTCCTCCATCTCCACGCGCTGCGCCCTCAGCTCCTCGAGGTTCGCCGCCTGCCCCGCCTTGCTCTCGAACTCGCTGCGGAGCGTCTGTTCCTGCCGCACCAGAGTGTCCTGCTCCTCGAGCAGAGGCATGACGTAGAAGTAGTAGCCGCCGCCGACCGCCGCGACGAACGCGATGACCAGGACGATCACCTTGAGCGCCATCGGCCACATGCCGATGTTGTTCGCATCGAGATTCGCGAAGTCGACGTTCTGGAGTTGCTGGAGCTGGTCCTGGAGCGCCATGGCCTACTGCTCCTCCTCGGCGCTGCGATTCGGCAGGGTCTGCTGGAAGCTGAGGTCGAACTGGGACGCCTGCTCCCCGTAATCCGGCGCCTCGCGCAGGCCGCGCAGGTTCGGCGAGGTGAACCACTCCGATGCGTCGAGGTTGCGCATGAGCTCGGAGATGCGATTGTTGGACTCGGCCACTCCGGTCACGGTCACCGTCGTCCCCGCGACCGCGAGATCGTCATAGAAGACGCCCTTCGAGAGCGTGCGGACGAGCTGATCGAAGATCCGCACGATGACCGGCCGGTTGCCCTGCAGATCCTGGATGACCTGCATGCGCGCGAGCAGCTCCTGGCGGCGCTGCTGGAGGTCGCGGATCTCCGCGATGCGTTCGTCGAGCAAGGAGATCTCGCTGCGGATGTAGGTGTTGCGCGCCTGCTGCTCTTCGATGCCATTGTTGACGTACTGACCGCCGAGGAACACGAAGCCTGCGGCGATGATGAGCACGAACACGAGGTACTGCAGGAATTCCTTCTGCTTCTCTTCCCTGAGCTCCTCGCGCCAGGGCAGCAGGTTTATGCGAGTCATGTCAGTCGAAGCTCCTCATGGCGAGGCCGCAGGCGATCATCATCGCCGGCGCGTCGTTCGACAGGGCATCCACGTCGACCTTGGTCGCGACGGACATGTTCACGAAGGGGTTGGCGATCAACGTGCGCGTACCGAGCTTGCCCTCGACCATCTCAGCGAGCCCCTCGATGGAGGCCGTACCGCCGGCTAGGATGATGCAGTCGACGTCGTCGTACTGACTCGAAGAGAAGAAGAACTGCAGCGAACGCGTGACCTGCTGCAGCACGGCCTCCTTGAACGGCTCGAGCACTTCCGTCGCGTAGTCGTCCGGCAGTCCACCGAGCTTCTTCGCGCGGCCCGCCTCCTCGAAGGACAGACCGTAACGCCGCTGGATCTCCTCCGTGAGCTGCTTGCCGCCGAACAGCTGTTCGCGCGTGTACACGGAGCGATCGCCGGTGAGCACCGACAGCGTCGTCATCGTCGCGCCGATGTCGAGGATCGCCACCACCATCTCGTCGACGTCCTCACCGAGCTGGCTGTGCAGCAGGGAGAAGGCGCGGCGCATGGCGTAGGCCTCGATGTCCACGACCTTCGCCTTCAGGCCACCGATCTCGAGAGCGGCCTGCCGGAGCTCGACGTTCTCCTTGCGGCAGGCTGCCAGCAGGACCTCCATCTGCTCCGAGCCCTCGATGGCACCGAGCGGCTCGAAATCGATGGCGACCTCGTCGAGCGGGTAGGGGATGTACTGGTCGGCCTCGACCTCGATCTGCCCTTCCATCTCCGCATCGGAGAGGCTCGAGTCCATCTCGATGACCTTCGTGATCACGGCCGAGCCGGCCACGGCGACGGCACCCAGCTTGACCGACGTCTTGGCTCGGGCGACGACCCGCTTGATCGCTTCCCCAACACCCTCGACGTCGCTGATATTCTTCTCGACGACGGCATTGGGCGGCAGCGGCTCGACCCCGTACGCCTCGACGCGGTACCGGTCACCGGACCTCGACAGCTCCAGCAGCTTCACCGACGTGGAGCTGATGTCGAGGCCGAGCATGGCATTCGACTTCTTCTCGAAAAGACCGAACACGTCAATTTTCCATCGCGGCCGCGTACTTACGCCTAATTTATATCACGGCACATTAGATTACATTCACATTCTTCGCGGCAAGCGTCGTTCGTGATCTGGTTCACGGCCTGCGCAAAAAGCCCGCGAGATGCTCCTAAAGCATTGATTGAACGGGAATTCACCACCATGCCGGCCTACCTGCGCAGCCTCGCGGTTCTTGCCACCACGCTCACCGCGGGACTGGTCATGGGCCTCGCCGGCACCTACCTCTATCTCGACCCCCAGCTGCCGAAGGCCTCGAGCTATCGCGATCTGCGACTACAGTCGCCGCTCAGGGTCTTCTCCGCCGACGGCGCGTTCATCGCCGAGTTCGGAGATCGTCGGCGGATGCTCCTCGACCTTGAGGACATGCCCCCACTTTATGTCCAGGCGGTCCTGAACACCGAGGACAAGCGCTTCTATTCGCACCGGGGTGTGGACTTCGTCACGCTCGCCAAGGCGATCGGCCGGCTGCTGGTGCGTGGCGTCGACGGGCCCGGCGGCAGCACGATCACCATGCAGCTCGCACGCAACGTCTCCCTGTCCTTCGAGAAGACGATCCTGCGCAAGGCGAAGGAGATCTTCCTCGCCCTCAAGCTCGAACGGGAATTCACCAAGGACGAGATTCTCGAGCTGTACCTGAACGCCGTGTTCTTCGGCAAACGCGCCTACGGCAGCGAAGCTGCGGCGCAGACCTACTACGGCAAGCCCCTCGGCGAACTCTCCACCGCCCAGCTGGCCATGCTGGCCGGCGTCATGCAGCGACCGTCCGGCAACAATCCGATCAACGACCCCGAAGGAGCGCTGCGCCGGCGCAACCTGATCCTGTTCAACATGTTCGAGCAGGGGAGCATCGATCGTGCCGAGTACGATACGGCTCGCGCCGAGCCGGTCACCGCGAGCCTGCACGAACGGCAACCCGAGCTCGACGCGCCCTGGGTCGCCGAATGGGCGCGGCAGCAGGCCCTGGAGCTCTACGGAGACGGCGCCTACGAGGACGGCCTGGCCGTCTACACGACCGTCGAGACGGCGATCCAGGCCCGCGCCAACGTCGCCGTGATCGAGGGGCTCGACGCCTACGACCGCCGTCACGGCTATCGTGGCCCGGAGCGCATCCTGCCGGCGCCGGAAGACGGCGAGCCGGTCGACGAGGCGACTCGCGAGGGCTGGCTGGAGACCCTCGCGGAGCTGCGCACCATCGGCGATCAGGTCCCGGCGGTCGTCACGCGTGTCGACGAGGAAGGCTTCGACGCGGTGTTCGCCGACGGCGCAGAAGTGCGCGTACCCCTGGCGCTGCTGCGCTGGGCGCGTGAATTCCGGAGCGTCGAGGTCCGCGGCCCGCAGCCGGAGCGGCCCGCGGACGTCGTCGCGCCGGGGCACCTAGTGAGGCTCAGGCGATCGTCCGACGGCTGGGGCCTCGGCCAGGTTCCGGAGGTCCAGGGCGCCGTCATCGCCCTGGCGCCGAGGGACGGCGCCGTGCGCGCGCTGGTCGGCGGCTACGACTTCGGTCGGCTGCAGTTCAACCACGCGCTGCAGGCGGAACGTCAGCCGGGCTCCGGCTTCAAGCCGTTCATGTACGCGGCCGCGATCGATGCAGGGCGCACGCCGGCCACGATCTACCAGGACGCACCACTGGTCTTCGAGGACGAGAATCTCGAGGGCCTCTATCGACCCAAGAACGATTCAGGCGCCTTCGGTGGACCGACCCGCCTGCGCACGGCGCTCTATCGTTCCATCAATCTCGTGTCCATGCGTGTGCTGCTGGATCTCGGCGCGAGCAACGTCATCAACTACGTGACGCGCTTCGGCTTCGACACGCGCGCCTTTCCCCGCAACCTCCAGCTCGCCATCGGCGGCGGCACCATGGCCGTCGCGCCGATGGACATGGCGCGCGCGTACACGGTGTTCGCGAACGGCGGCTTCGCCGTCGAGCCCTATCTCATCGAGCGCATCGAGCTGCAGGGCGAGGGGACGATCTACAGCGCGCAGCCGACGGAAGCCTGCGACTCCACCTGCGAGGCGGACCGGGACCTCGAACTGCTGCTCGCGGAGGAGGCCGGCGAGCCCCTGCCCGAAGCGCCGCAGCCGGCACCCCGCGTCCTCGACGAACGCACCGCCTACATCATGAACTCGATGCTCGGGGACGTGGTCCGCTACGGCACCGCCCGTCGGGCGCGCAGCCTCGAGCGCGAGGACATCGGCGGCAAGACGGGCACGACCAACGCGGCGGACGTCTGGTTCTCGGGTTTCCAGCGCGAGCTCGCGGCGACGGTCTGGGTCGGCTTCAACGACAACCGACCGCTGGGCAGCGGCGAGTTCGGCTCCAACCTCGCCCTGCCCATCTGGATCGACCTGATGGAGACGGCGCTCGCGGGAGCGCCGACCTTCGTCGCGACGCAACCGCCCGGCGTGGTGCGCATGCGCATCGACCCGGCGACGGGGCGCGCTGCCTCGGCCACCGATGAGGAGGCGATCTTCGAACTGTTCCTCGCCGAGCACGCACCGACGCCTGCCGTCCAGCAGGAGCAGGACGCGAGCGTTCGCCCGGAGGAGATCTTCTAGCCCGGAAAGATGTCGTCGATGCTCGTGAGCGGGTAGTGGCCCGGATAGGGAAGGCTCGCCGCGCCCGTGTCGACGGCCGCACGGGCGACAGCGGCGGAGACGGCACCGAGCAGCCGCGGATCCATGGGCTTCGGAAGGATGTACTCGGATCCGAAGACCATCTCGTCGACGCCCTCGTAGGCCGCCACGATCTCCGCCGGCACCGGCTCGCGCGCGATCGCGGCGATCGCCTCCACGGCGGCCAGCTTCATCTCCTCGTTGATCGCCGAAGCGCGCACGTCCAGCGCGCCGCGGAAGATGAAGGGGAAGCACAGGACGTTGTTGACCTGGTTCGGATAGTCGGAGCGTCCCGTGGCGACGATCACGTCCGTGCGCACCTGCTTCGCCAGCTCCGGGCGGATCTCCGGGTCCGGATTCGCGAGCGCGAAGACGACGGGAGCATCGGCCATGCTCCGGAGCAGATCAGGCGACAGCAGATCGGCGCCGGACACGCCGAGGAAGACGTCGGCACCCGCGAGGGCGTCCTCCAGCGTACGGTCGGTCGTGTCCACGGCGAACTGCGCCTTGTAGTCCGGCAGCCCCTCGCGGCCTGAGTGGATCACGCCCTGCCGGTCGATCACGCGCAGATTCCCGGGCTGGAGCCCCATGTGCAGCACGAGCTTCAGGCAGGCCGTGCCGGCAGCACCGCCGCCGAGGCAGACCATCTTCAGGTCCTCGATGCGCTTGCCCTGGAGTTCGAGGGCGTTGCGCAGACCCGCCGCGACGCAGATCGCCGTGCCGTGCTGATCGTCGTGGAAGACGGGCACTGCGCAGCGCGCCTTGAGGCGTTCCTCGATCTCGAAGCAGTGCGGTGCGCCCACGTCCTCGATGTTGATGCCGCCGAAGGTGTCGGCGATGCGCGCCACGGTCTCGACGAAGCTGTCGGGGTCCGGCGCATCGATCTCCAGATCGAAACAATCGATTCCCGCGAAGCGTTTGAACAGCAGGCCCTTGCCTTCCATCACGGGCTTGCTCGCGAGATGACCGAGATTGCCCAGGCCCAGGATCGCCGTACCGTTCGAGACGATGCCCACGAGGTTGCCCTTGCCGGTGTAGTCGTAGGCGGCGAGGGGTTCCTCGGCGATGC
Source organism: Pseudomonadales bacterium (assembly GCA_036351675.1). GTDB lineage: Bacteria > Pseudomonadota > Gammaproteobacteria > Pseudomonadales > Azotimanducaceae > JAZBPO01. Next base: position 30,947 of record JAZBPO010000073.1, on the reverse strand, counting down.
GCCGCACCGGCTCGGCGACGCCGGGACTGTAGGCGAGAGAGAGATCGCGGGCGGTCGCGGAGGGTTTGGTGACCTCGACGCTGATCTTCCCGGGGCGGGGGCGGCGGTGGTAATCGAGCGCGTCGTCCGAGAAGGTCATGACCGGGTCCGATCGGCGAGCGGGAGCGCCATCATCCACCGCGCCGGGAGCGAAGGGAACCAGCGCCGCGAACGGCGCTGGACGATCACTCGATGATCTTCACCCGGTCACCGGCGCGCGGCTGCCCGTTCGGAAAATCGCCGTTGAGCAGACGCAGTACGTCGGCGCCCTCGCGACCGAGCTCGGCACGCCGTGCCAGCACCTCGTAGGTGTCCTCCGGCGCGGCCTCGACGAGAGCGATCCGGGTCGTCACGGCCGCCTGCAGATCGTCGCGCCGCATGCGGCGGAAGGACGCCACGGTGCGCGAGAACGCCGCCACGAAGTCGCGTTCGAAGCGCTCGAGACGATTCTCGCCCCGGAACACGTAGGCGAAACCGTCCTTGAGCACCACGGCCACCAGCCGGCTCGCCGTGTCCGCCCGGGGCGCCGGCGCACTGGCCGCAGCCGTGTCTCCATCGCCGTCGGCGCTCGCACCCGCGGCGCCGGCGGTCTGCGCGGTCTCCCTCGGCATCACCGCGAGATAGCCGGGCAGTTCGTCGACCACGATGGGCCGGCCCTCGCTGGGTGCGAGTTCGAGGACCTGCCGCAGGTAGGCCTCGGCTTCGAGGTCCTCTTCCTCCTCGCCGATCGGCCGGACCTCCACCGTGATCGTCGTCTGCGACCCGTGCGGCGCCGTCGCGCTCTTGACCGTGCGCCCGTTGGAGGTGCGCCAGCCCTCGGGGAAGTCCATCACCACGCCGAGGCCCGCGTGGTAGAAGCGCTGGTCGCGGAACACGCCCTCGTCGGCGAGGTCGCCGAAGGCGAGCCCGTCGATGTGCTCGAGCAGATCCCCGACCTCGAACTCCGGATCGAAGTCCCGCACCGCGCCGGCACCGAGCTGGATCATCTCGAAGCGGCGCCGGTCGCTCCGCGGGTGCGAGGCGAAGAGACCGTGATACTGCGGCGGCCGGCCATAGACCTCGCGCATGAAGATGCTCTCGTCGGCGAGGATGGTGATGACCTCGTACATCTCGTTGGGGTCGTAGCCCGCCTCGCCGATGTACTTGGCGCCGAAGCGGTCGGCCTCGAGCTCGGCCTCTCGTCCGTACCCGGAGATCTCCGCCATGCTGTACTCCTGCGCGGCGTAGTAGAGGTCGGCATTGCGAAGGAGAGCACCGAGCAGCCAGGCGCCGATGCCGGACAGACGCTGGCGGGTCTGCTGCTTGGGCACGTGGCGCTGGGTGACGTGCGCCACCTCGTGGCCGAGCACGGCCGCGAGCTGACCCTCGGTCTGCAGCCGAGCGAGGAGGCCCCGGAACACGAAGATGTGACCGTCCGCATAGGCGACGGCGTTGACGTCGCCGGTGTCGACCACACCGAACACGAACTCACGCGTCGAACCGGAGGCAGCGGCGACGCGCTGTCCGACCCTGGACACGTAGTCCGCGACGTCACCTTCCATCAGCAGCCCGCGTTCCCGGTAGTCCTCGTAGGCGTCCTGACCCGCGCCCGCGAACACGCCGGGGGTGAGCGCGACGCACAGCAGCAGGAGCGAGAACCGGGAAAGGACAGGCGCTAGGCTGAAGGCCATGGGGGGACTCCGGAAGCGATGCCGTGGCGTGCACACGACGTGCACCCGCGCTTGCTGCTTGGACCCGTCCAGGTCTCGAAGGTTCCGGCCTCGACCTGCGTTCGTGCGGCAGGCCCCGACGCTACGACCGCGGGAAGACCCCGCAGAAACGACGACGCCGCGCGGTTGCGCGGCGTCGCGGAGGGCAATGACGCCTGCGCACCGGACGGGCCGGGCGCTGGCAGGGTCACTTCGTCGAACGGTTCCCGAAGCGCTTGCGGAAGCGCTCCACGCGACCACCCTTGTCGAGGATCTTCTGCTTGCCGGTGTAGAACGGATGGCAATTCGAGCAGACGTCGAGCTGGATGTCCGCGCACAGCGTGGAACGGGTGGTGTACTCTGCTCCGCAGCTGCAGCGCACCTGCACTTCTTCGTAGCGCGGATGGATGTCGGCCTTCATTCCACTGGTTCCTGTATCGGTCCCTGAACCGACCGCGGCGGCATTCGCCGGTTCGCCTGCGATGCGCGAACGGGCCGGATCGGGAGCGTGCCGGAGCGGGAGCACCCGCCAAGAGGGCCGAGAATATTACCAGCTGCATCACGGCACGCAAGCAGCGCCGTGACGGTCCTGCGTGTCGCGGTACCCACCCCGCTCCGCACCCTGCTCGACTATCTCCCCGCACCCGGCGCGGTGCCGCCCCCCGGTGTGCGGGTGCGCGTACCGCTGGGACGACGCGACGCCGTCGGGGTCGTGCTCGAACACGCCCAGCACTCGGAGCTGGCACCGGGACGCCTGCGCGCCGTCCGCGCAGTGCTCGACGAGACGGCGCTGCTGCCCGCCGACCTGCTCGCCCTCGCACGTTGGGCGGCCGACTACTACCAGCACCCGATCGGCGAAGTCGTCGCCCAGATGCTGCCCGCCATGGCCCGTCGCGCGCGGCCGGCGACGGGCCGCCGGGCCGCCGGCCTGGAACTGACCGCCGCCGGCCGCGCCGTCGACCCGGCCACGCTGCTGCGCGCACCGATCCGGCGCCGAGCCCTGGAACTGCTGGCGGCAGCGGAATCGGGCCGACTCGCCCTCACCGCGCTCGCGGCGCGGGGGGTCAGCGGCGCCGTCGCGCGCGCCATCGTGGCCGAGGGCTGGGCGCGGCGCGTGGAACTGACGCCGACGGCGGCGGGCGGCGACGCGCAGGCGCCCACGGAGCCGCCGACCCCGAGCACGGAGCAGGCCGCGGCGGTCGCCGCCATCGACGGCGGACGCAGCGGCTTCCGAGCCCTGCTCCTCGACGGCGTCACGGGCTCGGGCAAGACCGAAGTCTACTTCGCCGCCATGCGCGCGGCCCTCGACGCCGGCCGGCAGGTGCTGCTGCTCGTCCCGGAGATCGGCCTCACGCCGCAGACGCTCGGCCGCGTGCGGCGGCGCTTTCCGGAGCCGATCGCCGTCCTCCACTCCGGCCTGCCCGACGGCGAACGCATGGAGGCCTTCCGGGCGGCCCGGGCCGGGCGCGCCCGCATCGTCCTCGGCACCCGCTCCGCCGTGTTCGCGCCGCTCCCGGACGCAGGGCTGATCGTGGTGGACGAGGAACACGACGACTCCTACAAGCAGCAGGACGGATTCCGCTACTCGGCCCGCGACCTTGCCGTGAAGCGTGCGAGCCTCCTCGGCCTGCCCGTGGTCCTCGGCTCGGCGACCCCCTCGCTCGCGAGCCTCGCCAACGTCCGGGCAGGGCGCTACCGCCAGCTGCGCCTGACGCAACGGGTCGCGGGCGCGCGCATGCCGCCGCTCGAACTCGTCGACACGAGCCGCCACGAGGCTCCGGACGGCCTCTCGACACCGCTTCTGCGCGCCATGCACGAGGCGCTCGGACGCGACGAACAGGTGCTCCTGTTCATCAACCGCCGCGGCTTCGCACCGGTTCTGATGTGCCGCAGCTGCGCCTGGATCGCCGAGTGCCCGCGCTGCGATGCGCGCCTGACCGTGCACGCGCGCCCCGAGAGCCTGCGCTGCCACCACTGCGGCTGGCAGCAGGCGCTGCCCTCGCGCTGTCCGACGTGCGGCGACGTGGAGCCGCTGCCCGTGGGCGTCGGTACGCAGCGAACGGAGCAGGCCCTCGGCCAGCACTTCCCGGGCGTACCCGTGGTCCGCATCGACCGCGACACGACGCGCTCGAGCAGCCGCCTCGAGGACACCTTCGCCGGCATCCAGGAGGAGCGCGCCACGATCCTGGTCGGGACGCAGATGATCGCCAAGGGACATCACTTTCCGCGGGTCACTCTCGCAGGCGTGATCGGAGCGGACGGCGCCTTCTTCAGCGCCGACTTCCGTGCCGGCGAACGCCAGGCGCAGATCCTCGTGCAGGTCGCCGGTCGGGCAGGACGCGCCGAGCGCCCGGGACGCGTGCTGATCCAGACCCGCCACCCGGAACACCCCCTGCTGCAGACCCTGCTCGCGGGCGGCTACGCGGCCTGGGCGGAGGCCGCGCTCGAGGAGCGCCGCGCGCTCGGCCTGCCACCCTACGGCCATCTCGCGCTGCTGCGCGCGGAGGCAGTCGATCGGGCGCTGCCCGAACGCTTCCTCGGCGCCGCCGCGGCGCGCCTGCGCGACGGCGCGGGTTCCGTCTCGGTGCTCGGCCCCGTACCGGCGCTCATGCCGCGGCGCCAGGGCCGCGAGCGCATGCAGCTGCTGCTCCAGGCCGGAGACCGCCGTAGCCTGCACCGCCTGCTCGCCGCCACCATGCCCGCCCTCGACGCGCTGCCCGATGCACGTCGCGTGCGCTGGTCCCTCGACGTGGACCCGCTCGACACCCTCTGAACGGGCTATGATCGCGCCGGCCCGCAGCGGGCGCGTTCGTCCATCGTCACCACCGTGAGCCCCCATGCCCGAGGACTTCGCCAAGCGTCGCAAGGACGGACCCGGAGCGCGCCGGGGAACGCGCGCGAAGGCGCCACCGCCCGCGTCGCGGGCCACACCATTCGCCTCGGGCGTCGCGACGGGCGCGGTGGCCGTGCTGCTCGTGTGGTACGCGGGGTGGCTGCCCTCCGGCGCCCCCACAGGCGTTCCGGAACGCGACCCGGGCGAAGCCGTCCCGCCGCCGGGCATCCGCTTCGAATTCCAGGATCTGCTGCGCGAGGCCGAGGTACTGGTGCCCTACGTCGAGGAGTACCTGCAGGACACCACGACGGATCCGGACACCGAATACCTCCTGCAGGCCGGCGCTTTCCGCAACGCCGAGGATGCCGAGCGACGCCGCGCCGCGATCCTGTTGCTGGATCTGCGGGCGCGCACGCTCCGCGTCACGCGTCAGGGCGAGAGCTGGCACCGGGTGCTGGTGGGGCCCTTCCCCGATCGCGGCGACGTCCGCCGCGCGCAGGTGCGCCTGCTCGAGGAAGAGATCGATTCCATAGTCCTGAAGACCCGCCGCGACGACGCAGCGCCCGGCGCTTGAAGACACGCCTCACGCCCCCACTAAGTTCCATCACGCAATCGGAGCCCGCCATGGAACAGATGCACGGCACCACCATCCTCTCCGTGCGTCGCCCCGGCGCCGTGGCCATCGGCGGCGACGGCCAGGTCACGGCCGGCGACGCGGTGATGAAGGGCAACGTCCGCAAGGTCCGGCGCCTGTACAAGGACCGCGTGATCGCCGGTTTCGCAGGCGCCACGGCGGACGCCTTCACCCTCTTCGAGCGCTTCGAGGCGCAACTCGAGAAGCATCAGGGCCACCTCGTGCGCTCGGCCGTCGATCTGGCGAAGGACTGGCGCACGGACAGGGCACTGCGGCGCCTGGAAGCCATGCTCGCCGTAGCCGACACGGAGCACTCGCTCATCATCAGCGGCAACGGCGACGTGGTGGAGCCGGAGCACGGCGTCATGGCCATCGGCTCCGGTGGCAACTTCGCGAGCGCGGCGGCGCGGGCGCTCGTGGCGCACACGGAACTCGGCGCCACCGACATCGTCGAGAAGGCGTTGACCATCGCCGCCGACATCTGCGTCTACACCAACCACAACTTCACGATCGAGACGATCGAGACCCCCACGGCCTGAGGCACCCCATGTCGGACATGACCCCGCGCGAGATCGTCCACGAGCTCGACCGCCACATCATCGGCCAGGACGAGGCCAAGCGCGCCGTCGCCATCGCACTGCGCAACCGCTGGCGCCGTCTGCAGCTCCCGGAAGAGCTGCGCGAGGAGGTGACGCCGAAGAACATCCTCATGATCGGCCCCACGGGCGTCGGCAAGACGGAGATCGCCCGGCGCCTCGCCAGGCTCGCGAACGCACCCTTCATCAAGGTAGAGGCGACCAAGTTCACGGAGGTGGGCTACGTCGGCCGCGACGTCGAGTCCATCGTCCGCGATCTCGTCGACGCGGCCGTGAAGATGGGCCGCGTGCAGGAGATGGAGCGCGTCCGCCACCGGGCCGAGGACGCCGCAGAGGAACGCATGCTCGATGCGCTGCTGCCGGCGGCACGTTCGAGTGGCGTCGGCTTCGGGGCCGAGACGCCGAGCGAGCCGGACTCGAGCACACGCCAGCTCTTCCGCAAGAAGCTGCGCGAGGGCGAACTCGACGATCGCGAGGTGGAGATCGAACTGGCCCAGAGCGCGCCGGGCGCCGAACTCATGGCCCCGCCGGGGCTCGAGGAAATGGCCGGGCAGCTGCAGAACATGTTCTCGGGCCTCGCCGGCGGCCGCCGCAAGTCCGTGAAGCTGTCCGTGAAGGAAGCCATGCGTCGTCTGCGCGACGAGGAGGCGGCGAAGCTCGTCAACGAGGAGGAACTCACCGCCAGTGCCGTCACGCGCGTCGAGCAGAGCGGCATCGTCTTCCTCGACGAGATCGACAAGGTCGCGCAGCGGCGCGAGACGCAGGGCGCCGACGTCTCCCGCGAAGGCGTGCAGCGCGACCTGTTGCCGCTCATCGAAGGCTGCACCGTCTCCACCAAGTACGGGATGGTGCGCACGGACCACATCCTCTTCATCGCCTCCGGCGCCTTCCACCTCTCGAAGCCGAGCGATCTGATCCCTGAACTGCAGGGGCGGCTACCGATTCGAGTCGAGCTCGCGGCGCTCTCGCCGGAGCAGTTCCAGCGCATCCTCACGGAGCCGAAAGCGTCTCTGACGGAACAGTACGCGGCGCTCCTCGGCACCGAGGGCGTGCAGCTGGACTTCGCCGAGGACGCCATCTCCCGCATCGCCGAGATCGCCTGGCAGGTGAACGAACGAACGGAGAACATCGGCGCCCGCCGACTGCACACGGTCATGGAGCGCCTGCTCGAGAACGCCTCCTTCGATGCGGACAAGCTGGCCGCCGAGGGCACCTTCACGGTCGACGCCGCCTACGTCGACAGCCAGCTCGAGGGCCTCGCGCAGGACGAAGACCTGTCCAGGTACATCCTGTGAGCGAGGCGCCGAGCGGGATTCGCCTGCGACGCAAGTCTCGCCTGCTCGAACTGAGCTGGCCCGACGGCGTGGTTCACGAACTGCCCTGCGAGTTCCTGCGCGTGTACTCGCCGTCGGCGGAGGTGCGGGGTCATGGGGCCGGTGAACGCATCCTGCAGACGGGCAAGAAGGACGTGAACGTCACCGCCGTGGAGGCCGTCGGCAACTACGCCATCAAGCTCGTGTTCGACGACGGCCACGACACGGGCATCTACACCTGGGACTTCCTGCGCGAGCTCGGCGAGTCGCGGGATGCCATGTGGCAGGCCTACCTCGACGAACTGGAAGCCGCGAACGCCTCGCGCCTGCCGCCGATCCAGCTCGGCCAGTGGACGCCTTCCAGGGACTGAACGCCGGACACCGGCGTCCCTTACAATGCGCGGGCCGCATTCATCCGAGCCATCCCCATGAGTGAGCACGACGCGCCCGGGAAGGGCGCTGCCTCCGCTACGGGCACCTCCGAAACCGTCGATTTCGGCTACGAGCAGGTGCCGATCGAGGACAAGGCGCGCCGCGTCGGTGACGTGTTCCGCTCCGTCGCACCACGCTACGACGTCATGAACGATCTCATGTCCTTCGGCACGCACCGCGTGATGAAGCGCATGGTGATCGAGCTCTCCGGCGTTCGCGCCGGCCACCGCATCCTCGACCTCGCGGGCGGCACGGGCGACCTCGCGCGGCTGTTCGCCCCACGCGTCGGCGCCGAGGGCCGCGTCGTGCTCTCGGACATCAACGCCGCCATGCTCGAGGTGGGCCGGGACCGCATGCTCGACGAGGGCCACGCCAACGTGGAGGCCGTCCTCGCCGATGCCGAGAAGCTGCCCTTCGAGAGCGGCACCTTCGACTGCGTGACCATCGCCTTCGGCCTGCGCAACGTCACGCGCAAGGACGTCGCCCTGGCCGAGATGCGCCGCGTCCTCGCCCCTGGCGGCCGCCTGCTCGTGCTGGAGTTCTCGAAGCCGCGCAGCCCCCTGCTGTCGCGCGCCTACGATGCCTTCGCGGCGACCTGGCCCGTCATGGGGCGCATCGTCGCGAACGACGCCGACTCCTATCGCTACCTGAACGAGTCGATCCGCATGCATCCGCCGCAGGAGGAGCTTGCGGAGATGATGCGGTCGGCCGGCTTCGAGGCCGTGCGCTTCCACGATCTCCTCGGGGGCATCGTCGCGATCCACCGCGGCGTGGCGCCCTGAGCCACGCCGTGGCGCCCTCGCTCGCAGCCACCTTCGCAGCGGCCGCCGTCGAGGCGACCCTGCGTACCCTGCTCGCCGCCGATCCCGCGACCCGCGCCGAGCTAGCGGCGCTCGCGGGTCGACGCCTGGACATCGAACTGCGAGGCGGACCCGCGCGACTCTCGCTCGTGTTCACCGCCGAGGGGCTGCGGGTCGAGGCCGACGCGGAAACGCGGGCCGACGCCAGCGCACGGCTCACGCCAGCCGGCCTGGTCGACCTGCTCGCCGGCGATCAGGAACGCGCCGTCATGGCCGGCGCCGTGCGCATCGACGGTGACCGCGAACTCGTCACCTCGGTGTTCGCGGTCCTTTCCCGCTTCCGGCCCGACCTCGAGGGTCCGCTGGCGCGTGTCTTCGGCGAGGCGCCGACGGCGGCCGCCGGGGTCGCCGCGCGCCGCAGCGGCCAGGAGATGCGCCGCTTCGCACGTGGGGGCGCGAAGGCGGTACGCGGCCTGCTGACCTCCGAACAGGGTCCCCTGCCGTCACGGCCGGAGGTGATGCGCTTCCTCGACGAAGTCGACGACGTGCGGCTCGCGGTCGATCGCCTGGAGGCACGCATGGCGCAGCTGCGCACGCGCCTCGAGCGGGCGGAGGACCCGGCCGCGTGAAGGGCCCGCGCCTGCTCCTCGCGCGTGTCCGGCGCGCGCGCCGGATCCTCGCCATCGTCCTGCGCTGGCGCCTCGACGAGCTGTTCGCCGTGGCGGGCCTGTCGACGCGCCAGGTGCCCTGGCCCCTGCGGCTGCTCGCCGCGGCATTCCCGACGTTCCTGCTGCCGAAGGCGGAGGGGCCGCCGGCACGACGCCTGCGTCTCGCCCTAGAGGATCTGGGGCCCGTGTTCGTGAAGTTCGGTCAGATCCTGTCGACGCGTCCGGACCTGCTCGCGCCCGAGTTCGCCGCCGAGCTCCGGAACCTGCAGGACCGGGTCACGCCCTTTCCGGGCGAGCAGGCGCGGGCACTCGTGGAGGCGGCGCTCGAGGCGCCGATCGAGGCGAACTTCACACGCTTCGAGACCGAACCCATGGCGTCAGCGAGCGTCGCCCAGGTGCATGCGGCGGAGCTCCGCGACGGCAGCGAGGTCGTGGTCAAGGTCATCCGCCCGGACATCGAGGTGGTGATCGCCGAGGACCTGCGCCTGCTCATGGGCCTCGCTGAACTGCTGCAGCGCCTCGTTCCGGAAGCGCGGCGTCTGCGCCCGGTCGAGGTGGTCGAGGACTACGAACACACCATCATGAACGAGCTGGACCTGCTGCTCGAGGCGGCGAACGGCTCCGAGCTGCGCCGCAACTTCACCAACTCGCCGCTGCTCTACGTCCCGAAGGTGCACTGGGACCACACTCGCCGCAACGTCCTCGTCCTCGAACGCATCCACGGCATCCCGGTCTCCGACGTGCAGGGCCTCATCGACGCCGGCACCGACATGAAGGTGCTCGCGGACCGTGGCGTCGAGACCTTCTTCACGCAGGTCTTCGAGGACAACTTCTTCCACGCGGACATGCATCCGGGGAACATCTTCGTCGACGTCTCGGATCCCTCCGATCCGAGCTACATCGCCGTGGACTGCGCGATCATCGGCTCGCTCACGGAGGGCGATCAGGACTACCTGGCGCGCATGCTCCTCGCCTTCTTCAACCAGGACTACCACCAGATCGCGCAGCTCCACGTGCAGTCCGGCTGGGTGAAGCCGGAGACGGACGTGATCGAGTTCGAGCGGGTCATCCGCTCCCTGTGCGAACCGCTGTTCCAGAAGCCGATCAGCGAGATCTCCTTCGGCGCCTTCCTCCTCGATCTGTTCCAGACGGCCCGGCGCTTCGACATGGAAGTGCAGCCGCAGCTCGTGCTGCTGCAGAAGACGCTCCTGAACATCGAGGGCATGGGCCGCCAGCTCTATCCGGAACTCGACCTCTGGGCCACGGCGAAGCCCTTCATGGAACGCTGGATGGCACGCCGCGTCGGCCCGGTGGCCGCGCTCCGTGAAGCCGCCGACCGTGCCCCGGAGTTCCTCGAACAGCTGCCCCAGCTGCCGGGCCTGTTGCTGCAGGCGACGCGCCAGCTCCAGCGCCTCGACGACATCGCCGTGGCCCAGCGGCGCACGCTCGCCACGCTGCAGCAGGTGGTGGCGGAGCAGGAGCGCGGCGCACGGCGCCGCCGCATCGCGGGCTACGTCGCACTCGCCGGTGGTGCCGGCCTGCTCTTGCCGTCGGTGGCGGCGGCAGGCGCGGATGGTGCCAGCCTGTCCGGCGGCCTGCTGGCGCTGGCCGGCCTGCTGCTGCTCTCGGGCCGGATCTGAGTGAGGCGAGGGGAAGGCGGCCGGAGAAAGGTGCCGGGCCTCAGAAGGGCAAGGCGTCCGTCAGCTTGTCGATCAGTTTGTTGCGATCGAGAAACTTCATCACCATGGCGACGCCCCAGCCGGCCCACATGACCCAGGTGATCACCGTGTCCCAGCGCCGCAGGGGGTGTTCCTCGGCCGTCGCCTCCTCGTTCCAGGGCGTATCGGAGGCCTTCGGGACGAAGATCGTGATGTAGAGGGTCACGAAGAACGCGACCGTGCCGATGCCGAAAGGGACGAGGACCCAGGGGTTGCTCATGACGTTCGACTCGCGGTGTTCCCGGCTACAGTGTTCCGGAGCATTGGAAGCAGGCGCGCGCCGCACCGACCGGGGCTGGACCCGGTCGGCTGCGACGCCGGACGCGCCACGTCAGAGATCGATGAGGCGCTTGGTCGGATAGAACGCCAGCATGAGCTGTTCCTTGATGGAAAGCGGAACGCCCTTGCCGGCGCCGGTCTTCTTCACCTGGCTCGATTCGTCGCCACAGTAGGTACCGAAGACCCGGTCCCAGAGGATGATCGAGCACCCGTAGTTCGAGTTGCTCTGCCGCATGTCGTGAGAGTGGTGCACGTGATGCTGCGGCGCGGTGGCGAAGACCCAGTCATAGACGGGCAAGGACTTGAGCGGCAGGTTGGAGTGATTGAACTTGCCGTTCCACATGCCGAAGGCGGCGGAGACCGCCACGACCTCGTCGCTCGCGCCCAGGAAGGCCATGACCATGAGCCCACCGAGCGAAAGGGCGAAGTACTCGAACGGATGCGTCCTGCCGCCGCGCAGGAAGCTCATCTTCGTGATGTGGTGATGGGTCGCGTGGATGCGCCACCAGAACACGGCTTCGTGCTGGATGCGATGCAGCCAGTAGTAGGGGAAGGCCCTGCAGATGCGGATGAAGATGACAGCACCGAACAGGCCGAACACGGTCGTCGGCTCCAGGCTGATCTCCAGCAGGGTTCGATCACGGATGGCGCGGAAACCCTCGGAGATCGGCGTGCGGTAGATGTCGCTGATCAGCGGTCCCCAGAGGAACGCGCCCATGGCGACCCAGAGCCCGTCCTCCGCGAGCTCGCTGGGCTTGAGCTTCCAGTCATCCCGCCCGAAGCGGCGCTCGGCCCATACGAAGAGCGGTATGGGGAGGAAGATCATCACCAGGGCGAAGAGCTTGCGGTCCGCCTCGTTCCAGAACTCACCGAGCAGCGTGACGGCGACCAGGAGAGGCGCGCCCATCGCGATCGTGGGCTGCAGCAGCGTCCAGAAGACGTCGCTCCAGGTCCTCGCCCCCGTTCGTGGTTCCGATGCCAGCGAGAGCTCCGCCGGGTCCAACGCCTGATCGCTCATGGAAAGGTCTCCGTTTCCTGCTTCGAGCCCGAGTCGGACACAGTGAGCAAGAAGCGGACCAGCCTTTGTCCGGACAAACCCCAGCGCCTCAGTTCGGTGCGACTTGTGCTGGAAGTGTGCACTCACTCAAACTCGGCCTCCCACCGCCTCGGACGGATCCTCCGAGGTGCGCCCTCGGGCATGGCCCGGCCGGGGAGCGAGCTGTTGGTGCATTCCCGGAGGCCGGGCTCGGCCATCTGCATCGTCCAGCACTTCCGTGGTGCGTGACGCGGCTTCCCGATGCCTTCTGGCGCATCTTCGCCTCGCCGCGGACCCGGCTCGGAAGCGACCGATCGCCGCGCGCAGCCGACGTCCGACGAGGTCTCGGAGCGCGCGGGCGGGCAGGGGCCCGCCCGCGCCGCATGGCACGTCATTTGCTCGAATGGCCAGCGCAGCGAGTCCCGCCCGGCACAGCCGACCGGTGCACCCGAATCCGCACTCGCAGGAACGACAGGATCGACCATGGCGACAGACAACAACATTCCGGGGGCAGAGAAGGATCCTCAGGACTTCCAGCGTTTCTACGGGCTGCTCGTCTCCGAGTGGGTCACCTACACGATGATCGTCATAGTCGTCGCCGCCACGATCTTCGGCTTCAAGGTCGGTGGCGAGCGCGATGCCCAGGCCGAACGCGCCATGGCCACCCTCGACGCCCTCACCGAGGAAGCAGAACGCATCACGGCCGGGGGGCGCTCGCTGGTCTGCGACGACACGCTCCTCGATGCCGACCTGCTCGCGAACGACTACCTCACCCTGTCGATCCGGCCGGCACCGATCGACGAGGACGACGAGAGCCAGGGCTTCGGCCCGGCTCTCTACGTCGACGTCGTGGAGGACGAGGTGTCCGGAGACACCTGGGACACGGCGAAACGCCTGATGGCGCTCGTGAAGGAAGCGGGACGGGAAGAGGCGGAAGCAGGCGAGGAAGCAGACGCCGGCGAAGGCGCTTCACGCAGCAGCCCCGACGACGATGCCGAGGCGGACGAAGCAGACGACGAGGACGGCAAGGGGCCCAAGAGTCGCCTCAGGAACGTACGCAAGACCGGCTTCCTCGAGAAGAAGGAGTACCTCAGCTACTACATCCTCGCGTCCGAGACCGCGACCTGCAGCGAGGACACCTGAAGCCGGCGGCGACGCAGCAGGACGCACGCCCGCGCCTCGGGCATCGGGCATCGGGCATCGGCCCGGCTTCTCCCGGCCGGCTCGGCGCCGCACTCGCCGCGGACGCGGACGTTCGCGCACCGGCGTCGCCCGTGGGCTCGCCGACAGCACCTGACCGCCTCCCACGACGTCGGCGTATGCTGCCGGCCGGCGCTCGCGTCACGAACGTGCCCGGAGGGAGTCGCCCATGTCGCACGACGAACAGCGCGAACGCGTTGCCCGGGCTCGAGCGGATCATCGCCGCGACACAACGCGCTGCCGCCGCCGGGGAGCCGGGCACACACGAACCCCGATCGGCAGCCCGCGCTGCTTCGCCGGGCACCTGGCGGTGCCCGAAGCCTTGCCGCCCACCGGGGAGCGCGCATGAGCGACATCGAGGGGATCGAGCTCGTCGCGCCGGAACGACTCGTCCGCGGCCGCTGGGTCATCTCGATCGAGGGCATGGGTGGCGGCGACGAACGCGACCCGGCACTGGTAGCGGCGCGCGTGACCGCCAACCTCCGCGCCCGCGGCGTGCGGCCCGGGCCGGCGTCGCCGGCCCTGATCGTCACCCAGGGCGATCCCCCGCGTCCGCGCGGCCTCGCCGCGATCACCCTCCGCGTCGCCGAGGCACTGCGCCTCGAGCGGGCCATGATCGTCCTCGATGCTGCACTGGACCCCACGCACGCATGCGACGCCGACGTGCGCGGAGTCAGCGCGCGCTGTTTCTACAGCCAGCTCGCGGCTGTCGCCCGGACGCTCCCCGCTGCGGGGGCGCACGACCTGCTGACGCTGATCGAGCAGGAGGTGAGATCGGGCGTGGAGCGCCGCGACCGAGTCAGGGCGAGCCTGGGCATGCCCCCACTGGACGCCGCCTGCGAGCGCTTCGCGCGGCTGCAGGAGCTCACCAGGGGCGTGCTCGGCCACCTCGCGGACCGACTGCTCGTGGCGCACACGGCGAGCGATGTCCGACCCTTCTCCGTGACCAGCTTCTGTGACGTCGGACTGGAGAACGGTCTCGTCGCGGCAGCGGACATGGTGCCCTACGAGCCGGCCGCACCCTGACGCCCCGAGGACCGCACGGAGCCTGTGCACCTGCGCTATCATCGCGCGCCCCGCGGCCGACCCGGGCGCCGACGCATGAACGTCCTCGCCGAACTCACGGCGGTACTCGCCGAGCGGCGCAGTGCCGATCCGGACAGCTCCTATGTCGCTTCGCTCTACGCGAAGGGCTTGAACAGGATCCTCGAGAAGGTCGGCGAGGAGGCGACGGAGGCGATCCTCGCGGCCAAGGACGCCGCCGGGTCCGATGCAGGAATCGCGAACCGTGCCGCACTGGTCGGGGAGACGGCGGACCTCTGGTTCCATACCATGGTGATGCTGGTGCACCTCGACATCGATCCGCAGGAGGTGCTCGAAGAACTGGAACGTCGCTTCGGTCTCTCCGGCCATGCCGAGAAGGCAGCCCGCGCGAAGGACTGAGACGCCTCACCCTCTCATCTCACTGGAAGGTCCTGTCATGTTCGGAATCAGCCTGCCTCAGCTGCTGATCATCCTCGTCATCGTGCTCCTGCTCTTCGGCACCTCGCGCCTGAAGAACCTCGGCAGCGACCTGGGCGGCGCCATCCGTGGCTTCAAGAAGTCCATGGGCGACGAGGAAGACGCGAAGCCCGAAGAGAAGCCCACGGACTTCATCGAGGGCGAAGCCAAGCGCGAGACCGTGGAAACGGAGCGCGCGACCGACAAGAGCGCCTGATCCTCCGGGAGCGCCGCGGACCATGTTCGACATCGGCTTTCCCGAGCTTCTGCTCGTCAGCGTCGTGATGCTGCTCGTGTTCGGGCCTGAACGGCTCCCCGAGGTGCTGCGCAGCGTCGGCCGCTTCGTCGGCAGCGCGCGTCGCAGCTTCGAATCGCTGCGCAGCGAGCTCGAGCGGGAGGTCGGTGCCGACGAGATCCGCCGTGAGCTGCACAACGCGCGGATCATGGAGGAGGCCAGGAAACTGGATTCGATGGTGCGGGCGGAGCGCGACGAGGTCGAGGAGTTGCTCGGCGAGCGTTATGCCGCGCTCAAGCACGAGGGCGCGCTCGAGGAGGACGCATCGACCGGCGCAGCGGACGATGAGCCTGCCCCGGTCGCGCCGATCCCGGACGAGGGCAACGACGAGTCCGTCGTCGCATCGCCGGTGACCGACAGGGGCAGCGGACGGGACGCGGCCACCGACGAAGCGGAGCCCACCGCTGCGCCGCAGGAGGGCGGCGAGCGCCGAGACGCGGGCCGCCAGCCTTGAACACCCGGGACGATCACGACTCGCGCGTCGACGAAGAGACCCAGCCGCTCCTCGCGCACCTCATGGAGCTGCGCTCGCGCATCCTGCGGGCGGTCCTCGCCGTGCTGATCATCTTCTTCCCGCTCTACTACGTGGCGAACGAGCTCTACAGCTTCCTCGCCGCGCCGCTGCTGTCGGCGATGCCGGAAGGCGCCCCTGGCATGATCGCGACGCAGGTCGCCTCGCCCTTCCTGACCCCGTTCAAGCTCGCACTCGTATGCGCCTTCTTCCTGGCGATCCCCTTCGTGCTCCACCAGGTCTGGGCCTTCGTGGCACCGGGGCTCTATCGCCACGAGAAGCGCTTCGCGGTGCCGCTGCTCGTCTCCTCCGTGATCCTCTTCTATGGGGGCATGGCTTTCGCCTACTTCGTCGTGTTCCCGCTCGCCTTCGCCTTCTTCACGGCCGTGGCCCCGGAGGGCGTGTCCATCGCGACGGACATCGCCGCCTATCTCGACTTCGTGCTGAAGATCCTCTTCGCCTTCGGTTTCGCCTTCGAGATCCCCATCGCCACCTTCCTGATGGTGCTGACGGGCATCACGACCGTGGAGAACCTGAAGGCGAAACGTGCGTACGTGGTAGTAGGGTGCTTCGTGGCCGGCATGCTGCTGACGCCGCCCGACGTCATCTCGCAGACGCTGCTCGCGCTGCCCATGTGGGCGCTCTACGAGGCGGGCATCCTCTTCGCCCGCTTCATCCCGGAACGCGGTGAGCAGGCCGAGGGCTGACGCCGCGCCCGGGCGCGCACCGCCTGCGGCCGGGGTTCAGAGACTGACGAGCTTCTTCTTCGGATAGAACGCCAGCGCGAGCTGCTCCGGTATCGAGAGCGGTCTACCCGTACCCGCGCCGATCGCCGTCACCACCGGATCACCGCAGTAGGTACCGAAGACGCGGTCCCAGATGATCAGATTGCAGCCGTAGTTCGAGTTGCTCTGGCGCATGTCGTGCGCGTGGTGCACGTGGTGCTGCTGCGCCGTCGCGCAGACCCAGTCGTAGACCGGCATGGACTTCAGGGGCAGGTTCGAGTGGTTGAGCGTACCGTTCCAGACGCCGAAGCCGCCCACGACGGCGAGCACCTCGTTGCTGACGCCGAGGAAGGCGAAGGCGACGGGGGCGGACAGCATCAGGGCGAACCACTCGAGCGGGTGCGTCCGATCGCCGCGCAGGCAACCCATCTTGGTGATGTGGTGATGCGTCGCGTGCATGCGCCAGAAGAAGAGCGACTCGTGCGACACCCGATGCAGCCAGTAGTAGATGAAGCTGGACGCGAGCATGGCGAGCATGGCGCAACCGATCAGACCCAGCGGCGTATCCGAGTCGAGGGCGACGGGCATGGGTGAGGCGTCGCGCAGGGCCTCGAAGCCGACGGAGATCGGCGTCTCGTAGAGTTCGCTGAAGATCGGTATCCAGACGAAGGCCGCGAACGCGAGCCAGAAGGCGTCCTCGGCGAACTCCTTCGGCGTCAGCAGCCAGTCCCGGCGCTTCGTCCAGATCCGCTCGGCGACGATCAGCAGCGGAATCGGCAGCATGATCATGACGAGCGCGAAGAGTTCCGCGTTCACCCGGTCGTTGTTGACCATGAACGCCACCGCGGTCATCGAGCCCAGTACCAGGATCGGCTGCGGCAGCGCCCAGAGGAAGTCGCGCGGGTTCTCGATCTCCCTCTCGCGCTGCACGTCTTCGGCGGCACTGCCCTGTGCCACGGTGGATTCAGCACTCATCTCGGTCGGCCTCGCGGCGCCATCGGTGGACGGCGAATCTAGCAGGAAAGGGGCCGCGACGCAGTGCGCCATCACGACGCGCCCGCGGCCTCCAGAGCCCTGATTCCGCTGAAGAAGTGGAGCTCGGGGACGACCGGAGGCGCGACTGCGCAAGGTCGCCTCAGGCGCGGGGCGATTCGAGCAGGAAGGTCACCGGGCCGTCGTTGACGAGCTCGACCTTCATGTCCGCGCCGAACCGGCCCGTTGCGATGCGCGCCGGATCGCCGATCACCTCGCGGCAGCCATGGACGAAGGCGTCGAAGAGGGGCTCGGCGCGCTCCGGCGGCGCCGCCGTGCTGAAGCCGGGCCGGCGGCCCCGCGAGGTGTCCGCTGCGAGCGTGAACTGCGAGACGAGGAGCGCCTGACCGCCGACGTCGAGCAGCGAGGCATTCATGGGCTTCGGTCGGTCCGGCGCTCCGGCGTCCGGGAAGATGCGCTGACCGAGTACGCGCTCGACGAGGCGCGGAATCTCCCCGCCCGTGTCCTGCGCCTCCACCCCGACGAAGACGAGCAGCCCGGGACCGATCTCACCGACGACCTCGCCGTCGATCCGGACCCGGGCCTCGAGCACGCGCTGCAGCAGTGCTCTCAAGAAGCCTCGCGATCCCGTGAGGCGCGCTTGCGCTCGTGCTCCTTCAGGAGCTTCTTGCGCAGGCGGATGCTCTCGGGCGTCACTTCCACGAGCTCGTCGTCCTCGATGAACTCCAGCGCCTGCTCGAGGCTCATGCGCACCGGCGGCGTCAGCAGGATGTTCTCGTCGCTGCCCGCGGCACGGATGTTCGTGAGCTGCTTCTCCTTGGTGGGATTGACCGGGAGATCGTTACCGCGGCTGTGGATGCCGACGAGCATGCCCTCGTAGACCTCCGTGCCCGGCTCGACGAGCATGCTGCCACGCTGCTGCAGGTTGAACAGCGCGAAGCCGGAGATCTTGCCGGCGACGTTGGAGACCAGCACGCCGTTGACGCGCTCACCGCCCGTCGATGCCCGCATGGCGCCCCAGTGAGAGAAGGTGTGCGTGAGGATGCCGGAGCCGGAGGTCGTGGACATGAACATGGAGCGGAAGCCGATGAGGCCGCGTGCCGGCATCACGTAGTCGAGGCGCACCCGACCGCGACCGTCGGGAACCATGTTCGACAGCTCGCCACCGCGCTTGCCGAGCTCCTCCATGACGCTGCCCTGGTGCTCCTCGTCGACGTCGACGACGAGGGACTCGTAGGGCTCCTCGCGCGTGCCGTCCTCGAGCGTGCGCGTCACGACCTGCGGGCGCGAGACGCCGAGTTCGTAGCCCTCGCGGCGCATGGTCTCGATGAGCACGGAGAGATGCAGCTCGCCGCGCCCCGAGACCTTGAACTGGTCAGGGTTGTCCATCTCCTCGACGCGCAGCGCGACGTTGTGGAGCGTCTCCCTTTCGAGGCGCGCCTTGATCTGGCGCGAGGTGAGGAACTTGCCCTCGCGGCCGGCCATGGGCGAAGTGTTCACCTGAAAGGTCATGGAGACCGTCGGCTCGTCGACCACCAGCACCGGCAGCGGCTCCGGCGTGGCCGGATCGCAGATCGTGTCCGAGATACCGAGGTGCTCGATGCCGGTGATGCAGACGATGTCGCCGGCGCTCGCAGCCTCGACCTCGTGTCGCTCGAGGCCCTCGTAGCCTAGAACGCCGAGCACGCGGCCGCTGCGCTTGCCGCCGTCGCCCGCCACGACGGCGACGTTCTGCCCCGGCTTCACCATGCCGCGCTGGATGCGTCCGAGACCGATGACGCCGACGTAGCTCGAGTAGTCGAGGGCACTGATCTGCAGCTGGAGGGGTCCCTCCGGATCCACCTGCGGCGCCGCGACCTGTTCGACGATGGTGTCGAGGATCACGCTCATGTCGTCGTCGAGCGCGTCCGGATCGGTGCCGGCACGACCGTTGATGGCCGAGGCATAGAGCGTCGTGAAGTCGAGCTGTTCCTCGCTCGCGTCGAGGCGATCGAAGAGATCGAACACCTCCGTCTCGACCCAGTCAGGGCGCGCGCCCTCGCGATCCACCTTGTTGATGACCACGATGGGTTTCAGACCGCGCGCGAAGGCCTTGCGCGTGACGAAGCGGGTCTGTGGCATGGGGCCGTCGACGGCGTCGACGAGCAGCAGCACCGAGTCGACCATGGAGAGCACGCGCTCCACCTCCCCACCGAAATCGGCGTGGCCGGGGGTGTCGACGATGTTGATGCGCGTGCCCTTCCAGGTGACGGCCGTGTTCTTGGCGAGGATGGTGATGCCCCGCTCCTTCTCGAGGTCCTCCTTGTCCATGACGCGCTCGGCGTGATCGCCCGTGAGCGTCCCGGACTGGGACAGGAGCTTGTCGACGAGCGTGGTCTTGCCGTGGTCGACGTGGGCGATGATCGCGACATTACGGATCCGCTCGCGCGGAACGAGTTCGGTCTTGGACACGGGGGCGTTCCCTGGGGGGGATGCGGGGCGCGCGCAGTATAGCCACCGGCCCGCCGATTCCCAGCCCGGCCATCGGGCGCCGGGGCGCCCCTGGCGGCGTCGATCTTGCAGCGAAAGGCCATGACGACGCGATCCGAACCGACCCGGAGATCCCATGACCCGCACTGCCATCAACTGCTCGCTGCTCGCTCTCGCGGCCCTGACCACGGCCTGCTCGCAGGAAACCGGATCGCCCGAGTCGGCGCCGGCGGTCTCGCAGGCGTCCGCTGCGACCGAGTCGGCCGACGCGGCGGACCTGGCCACCGCCGAAGCCTTCATCGACGCGTTCTACTCCTTCGACCGTGAGCAGCTCGCACCGCTGCTCGCGGCGGCGACCGATTCGGCCGCGGGGCTGCTCTACTACCAGGGCTGGGCCGAGGGCGGGAACTATCGGGTGCTGGAGCGCGCGCCCTGCGCGCGCGAGGAGGCGGGCAGCGTGGCCTGCCCGGTGACCGTCCAGGACGATCCGGTCGTCGCCCTCGGCACCGGCTTCAACGTCACCGACACCTTCCATCTCACCTTCGAGAACGGCGTCATCATCGACGTGGAAACCAGCTCCGACGACCAGCCGATCTACTTTCAGGCGCGCAGCTGGGTCGAAGCGAACATGCCGGAGGTCATGGACGGCCCCTGCGCGAACCATGGCACGGACGCGGGCACGCCCGCCGACTGCGCGCGCGCCATGACGGCCGGCTACGCTGCCTTCGCTGCCTCGGAGGACTTCCCCGGCGTGGCGCTTCCGCCCGACGCCGAGGCCGCCGAGGCCATGGCAAAGCAGGTCACGGACGCCGTGCCGAAGCAGCCCGAGGGCTGAGGGGACAGCGCCCGCGAGCATTCCAGCGCGCACCTCGAGACCGCAGGCGCCACGCAATCTCTCCGTGCGGGCAGCATCGGTGCACTCGCCCGCCGGTCAGGCACGGGCACCTGCCGCCCGGCAGCGACGCACAGAAAGGGTGCGAGAAGGCTCGAGAACGCACCGATCTGGATCATATGTAAGTGTTCGCTTTCCCTGCAAGCCCCGCCATTCTTCCCGTTGCGACCGTCGACGGCTGGCATGACTGTTGCGCCCGGTGCTCCACCGTGCCGGCACGTGTCGAACGGAGTAATCTTGCGGGCCGATGCGATCGGGCAGGGCCTGATCCTGCCGCGCATCCGTAGAAGAGCCTTTACCGGAGGAGTGGAATGTCAGAGAAAACCCTCAAGCTGATCCAGGAGAACGACGTCAAGTGGGTCGACGTCCGCTTCACGGATCCGCGAGGCAAGGAGCAGCACACGACCTTCCCGTCGCACGTCGTCGACGCGGAGTGGTTCGCCAACGGCTGCATGTTCGACGGCTCCTCGGTCGCCGGCTGGAAGGGCATCAACGAGTCGGACATGATCCTCATGCCCGACGACGACACCGCGATCATCGACCCCTTCGCCGAGGACTCCACGCTCCTCGTGCGCTGCGACGTCATCGAGCCCTCCACCATGCAGCCCTACGAGCGCGACCCGCGCTCCACGGCGAAGCGCGCCGAAGCCTATCTGGCCGAGACGGGCATCGGCGACGTGGCCTACTTCGGTCCCGAGGCCGAGTTCTTCGTCTTCGACGACGTTCGCTTCAAGGTCGACATGAGCGGCGCCGCCTACTCCATCAGCGCCGAGGAAGCGGCCTGGGAATCGAACACGGAGTTCGAGGGTGGAAACCTCGGTCACCGTCCGCGCGTCAAGGGCGGCTACTTTCCGGTGCCGCCGGTCGATTCGTCCTTCGATCTGCGCAACGCCATGTGCGCGGCGATGCAGCAGATGGGCCTGACCATCGACGTGCACCACCACGAGGTCGCCACGGCCTGCCAGAACGAGATCGGCATCAAGTTCAGCACGCTGGTTCGCAAGGCGGACGAGCTGCAGATCTACAAGTACTGCGTGCACAACACGGCCCACGCCTACGGCAAGACCGCGACCTTCATGCCCAAGCCCCTCGTCGGCGACAACGGCAGCGGCATGCACGTGCACCAGTCCATCGCCAAGGGCGGCGAGAACCTGTTCCACGGCGACAAGTACGCCGGCCTGTCGGAGACCGCGCTCTACTACATCGGCGGCATCATCAAGCACGCGAAGGCCCTGAACGCCTTCACGAACGCCTCGACGAACAGCTACAAGCGTCTCGTTCCGGGCTTCGAGGCCCCCGTGCTGCTCGCCTACTCGGCGCGCAACCGCTCGGCCTCGATCCGCATCCCGTACATCCAGGGCGGCAACCCGAAGGCCTATCGTGTCGAGGTACGGTTCCCGGATCCGACGGCGAACCCCTATCTCGCCTTCTCCGCGATGCTGATGGCCGGCCTCGACGGCATCCAGAACAAGATCCACCCCGGCGACGCCATGGACAAGGATCTCTACGACCTGCCGCCGGAGGAGCTCGCCGGCGTGCCGACGGTGGCCGCCTCTCTCGAGGAGGCGCTCGATGCGCTGGCCTCGGATCGCGAGTTCCTGACGCGGGGCGGCGTGTTCACGGACGATCAGATCGACGCCTACATCGATCTGAAGATGGAGGAGGTCACGGCCCTGCGCATGACCACGCACCCCGTCGAGTTCCAGATGTACTACTCGGTCTGAGACCGACGCGAGGCCCCGTTGCGGGCCCCGACCCGGAAGCCCCCGCATCGCGGGGGCTTTTTCGTTCAGGCCCGGTAAAGGCCGGCGATGCCAGACTGCCTGCAACTTGCGAGGGCCACGTGTCGGCCTCAAGCTGCAGGAAGACGACTGGAGTACGAGCGATGACCCGAGGCACGGCCCTGCTCCTGATGCTGGCTCTGTTCTCGGCGCCGGCGGATGCGGCGCCGATCTACAAGACCAAGGACGAACGCGGCAACATCGTCTATACGGACGATCCACAGGGTCGGCCCGCGGAGCTCGTCGAGCTTCCCGACCTCACCATCGTTCCGGCGACACCGCTGCCCGCCCCGGCGCCGGAACCTGCGGCCGAGCCTGAAGCCGAGGCGCCCCTGGCCATCGAGCTGCTCGCGCCGGAGCAGGACGCGACACTGCGCTCGAACGCGGGGAACCTGGAGGTGGTAGCCCGCGTGAATCGCGCGCCGGACGAGGGCGATCGCTTCGAGGTACTCCTCGATGGCGCGGTGCGCGGACGCAATGCGGGCGGCACCTTCGCCCTGACCGCCATCGATCGCGGGCCCCATCGGGTCAGCGTGCGCCTCGTGGACGCGGACGGAAACGTGGTCGCACAGTCTGGCGAGCACAGCTTCTTTCTCCTCCGACACTCACGCCTGCACCCCTGACGGGGACCACCCTCGCACCAGCACCGTGCACCGCATGACGGGAAGGCCTATGCTGGTCGCACCACGATCAAGCACCTGCCCTTCATGGCCGCCTCCGGAGCGGGAGCTGGCTCAGTCATAGCCTGGCCCGCAGAAGAAGTGAGCACATGCACTCATCGTCTAGGCCGTGCGTGCGCCATCGGGATGCAATGGGTCCGGTCACTGGTTCGGAAATTGCATTTGCCAACGCTCAGCCGCCGCCGGGCGGATCATCGAGACACACCCGACGCGGTCCCGTCGAACGAGCAGATCAGCATGGACGCCCTTCAACAGCACATACTGGATCACCAGGCGACAGCCGTGGTGCTGGTCGACCATGAGCTGTGCGTCAGCTATCTGAACCAGTCCGCCGAGTTCCTGCTCGCGACCAGCATGACCCGCTCACGCGGAGACCCGGTGCTCTCCGTGATCCGCGACGGCGACGAGTTTCCGGCGCAGCTGACCGACGCCCTCTCCCTCGAGCAGTCCTTCACCAAACGCCAGGCGGAGCTCACGGTCGCTGCCACGGGTCAGACCCTGGCCGTCGATCTCACGGTGACGCCCGTGAGCATCCCCGAATTCCGGGGACTGCTCATGGAGTTGCAGCCCCTCGACCGGCTGCTGCGCATCAACAAGGAAGCGGCGCAGCTCACCGTCCAGCAGACGACGCGCGACCTCGTCCGCGGCCTCGCCCACGAGATCAAGAACCCGCTCGGCGGCATCCGCGGCGCGGCGCAGCTCCTCTCCCGCGAGCTCGAGGCGCCGGGGCTCCAGGACTACACCAACGTCATCATCGAGGAGGCGGACCGGCTCCGGAATCTCGTCGACCGCATGCTGGGGCCCAACCGCATGCCGCAGTGGTCGAGCGTCAACGTCCACCTCGTCCTGGAACGCGTGCGCACGCTGCTGGAAGCCGAACACCCCGGGCGCGTGCAGTTCGAACGCGACTACGACCCCTCCATACCGGAACTCGTCTGCGATCACGAACAGCTCGTGCAGGCACTGCTGAACGTGATGCGCAACGCCGTGCAGGCGCTCGAGGACACCCCCGACGCGCGCATCACGCTGCGGTCGCGGGCAGTGCGCCAGTTCACCATCGGCAGCGCGCGGCACCGCCTGGTGATCAGGCTCGACGTGGTGGACAACGGGCCCGGCGTGCCCGCGGAACTGCAGGAGCGGCTCTTCTACCCGATGATCTCGGGGCGACCCGAGGGCACGGGGCTGGGCCTGTCCATCGCCCAGTCCATCATTTCCCAGCATGGGGGCCTCATCGAATGCGCCTCACAACCGGGCGAGACCCGATTCACCTTCCTGCTGCCGCTCGAGGCAGGCATCACGGAGGCTGTCGATGAAGCAAAGTGACCGCGTCTGGGTGATCGACGACGATCGCTCGATCCGCTGGGTGCTGGAGAAGGCACTCGAGCAGGAAGGCATCGCCCCCCAGGTGTTCGAGAGCGGCACGGCGGCGCTCTCGCGCCTGCGCTCGGAGGCGCCGGACGCGATCGTCAGCGACATCCGCATGCCGGGCATCGACGGCCTCGAACTGCTGGAGCGTCTGCATACGGAGCGGCCCGACATACCGGTGATCATCATGACGGCGCACTCGGACCTCGAGAGCGCCGTCTCCTCCTATCAATCCGGCGCCTTCGAGTACCTGCCGAAGCCCTTCGACGTCGACGACGCCGTCGCCGTCGTGAAACGGGCCATCGCCCACGCCCGCGAACAGCGGGCGACGCACGAGGTCGAGGAGGAACCGGCGCCGACGGAGATCATCGGCCAGGCGCCGGCCATGCAGGAGGTCTTCCGCGCGATCGGCAGGCTCTCCAACTCGAACATCACGGTGCTGATCAACGGCGAATCAGGCACGGGCAAGGAGCTCGTGGCGCGCGCCCTGCATCGCCACTCGCCCCGCACGGGCCAGCCCTTCATCGCGCTGAACATGGCAGCGATCCCGCACGAGCTGATCGAGTCGGAGCTCTTCGGCCACGAAAAGGGGGCCTTCACGGGCGCCGCGGCCCAGCGCCAGGGCCGCTTCGAGCAGGCCGACGGTGGCACGCTGTTCCTCGACGAGATCGGCGACATGCCCGCAGCGACGCAGACGCGCCTGCTGCGCGTACTCGCCGACGGCGAGTTCTACCGGGTCGGCGGCCACGCGCCGATCAAGGTGGACGTGCGCATCATCGCCGCGACGCACCAGGACCTCGAGGACCTCGTCGTCGCCGGTCGCTTCCGCGAGGACCTCTTCCACCGCCTCAACGTGATCCGCGTGCATCTGCCGAAACTCTCCGATCGGCGCATCGACATCCCGCTGCTGGCGCGGCATTTCCTCGCCATGGCGGCGCAGGAACTGGGCGGTGAGCCCAAGGTGCTGCGACCGGAGACCGAGGAGTACCTGTCGAACCTGGACTGGCCCGGCAACGTGCGTCAGCTGGAGAACACCTGTCGCTGGCTGACCGTGATGGCATCCGGTCGCGAGATCCACGTCGGCGACCTGCCACCGGAACTGCGTCGCGTCGATGCAGCCGCGCAGCAGACCACCAACTGGGAACAGGCCCTGCGCAACTGGGCCGACCAGGAACTGGCACGTTTCCGCCAGGACGCCAGCACCCCCCTGCTCGACGTCGCGGTACCGAAGTTCGAGCGCATCCTCATCGAGATCGCACTCAAGCACACGGGCGGGCGACGCCGGGACGCATCCGAACTCCTCGGCTGGGGGCGCAACACGCTCACGCGCAAGATCAAGGAACTCGGCATGGGCATCGGTGACACGGACGACGATGCCGACGGCGAGCGCTCCGGGACCGACGCGGTCGAAGCCGACTCCGAAGATGCGGGCACCGCCAGAACCGATTGAATCGCGCAGCGGCCGCGACGAGTGGTCGATGCACGTGGGTGAACGGTCGAAACGTGCATTCGTGCTCTTGTGACGTCACCTGGACACGCGCACGGGGATATCGATTGCATCGGAACCACCCCGACACGATGATCCTGTCCAACGCAGCACGCGGCAGGACGGATCATCATGAAGGCAGCAGGTAGCGCACTCGCTCTGGCACTCCTCTTCGTCGCTGGCTTCGGCAGCGCCGATGCGGCCGCCGATCCTGCCGCCAGCGCCTCCGGCCACGCCGGCGTGTTCCTGAGCATCCCGCCGCGCGTCGAGGTCCGCCAGCAATCGGGCCATGCCTGCGCACAGCCGATGAACAGCGCCGCCGGCACCCTCACCGTCCTCACCGAAAGCGGTCAGTCGCTGCCCGTCTGCGGCGGCCCGACGACGGCATCCTTCGAAGGCGTCGAGACGGCCCGGGAGACTCGGATGGTCCTCGTGACCCCGGTCTGAACAGCAGCGGTATCCCCCTCCGGCCCCCGAGAGCCGAGAGCCGACCGCTCCGGCAGCCATCGCTCCCGCACGACCCGAAGCCCCCGCGTCATGAACCGCTCGTCCGGCCAGAACCACCATCGACAGATCCGCACGGCCCCGTCGGCACCGCCGGCATGACGCCTGCGCGCTAGAATCGCCGGCCGAGGAGCAGGGCGAGGCGCCGACTCGCCGACGCGTGAAATCTCTGGAGAGCGATCATGGCGGGAAGCACCCTTGCGCGGCGGAACCCGGCGATGCGTCGCGCAGCCGCACTCTGCGCATTCGTGCTCCTCGCCTGGAGCGGTCCGGCCGCTGCCGAGATGCAGCTCGACCGATCGATCCTGGTGTTCGACGCGGATGCGCGTCCGACCCAGGACGTGGAGGTGCGCAATACCGGTGAGGAAACGCTCTACCTGGCGACCGAGATCCTCCTCGTGTCGGAGCCGGGGACGGAGGCCGAGGCGCGGACGCCGGTGACGGACCCTGACGCCGCGGGCGTCCTCGTGACCCCGGCCCGCGCCGTGCTTCCGCCCGGCGGTCGCCAGCTCCTGCGCGTCGTGCTCCTGGAGGACCCGGCCGAGACCGACCGCATCTATCGCATCAACGTACGCCCCGTCGTACCGCCACTGGAGGCAGACCAGTCGGCCGTGAAGGTGGTCGTCGCCTACCAGCTCCTGGTGATCCAGCGCCCGCTGGACCCGGAGCCCGATCTGCAGTGGGTACGCGAGGGTCGAACCATCGCCTTCCGCAACGAGGGCAACAGCAACGTCCTGCTCTACAACGGTCGTCAGTGCGTCGATGCCGCATCGGAGACCGACTGCGTGGACGTCCCCGGGGCGCGGCGGCTCTACGCGGGCAACGTCTGGACGCTCGAGCTGCCGCGGGACGCACCCGTGGAGATGACCGCGGCGATCGGCAACTCGAACGCACGTCGCCGGTTCGACTGAGATGACATCGCGCAGGCTCCTCGGCCTGCCGCTGCTGGCTGCGGCCGCACTGATCGGCCGACAGGCGGCCGCGGGCCCGGATGCGCCGGCGATACGCGTCGCCGACGAGCCACCGCCTGGCTTCGAGGCATTCTTCCAGCGCCAGGAGACGATCGTCGACGTCTACTACGCCGGCCGCTTTCTCGCGTCGGCGAGAGCGAGCTACGACGTCGACGACCTGCGCTTCGATGACCCCCTCGCGATCGTCACCCGCATTCCGGACCTGATCGATCCGGCCCGCGTCGCCGATGCACTCACGGGCGACCTGCCGACGCACGCGGCACTGCTCTGCGGCCGGACCGTCAGCGAGGACTGCGGCCGCCTCGAACCGGAGATCGCCGGCGTCGTCTTCGACGCATCCCGTTTCCGGGCAGAGCTCTTTCTCGCACCGTCGGAGATCGAGACCAGCCGCCCGGAGATCGATCGCTTCCTGCCGGCCTCCGATGCGCGCTTCTCCGTTCTCCAGAACGTCTCCGCCGCCTACTCCGGCGCGGACGACGGCGAAGACGCCATGACCGTGCAGAGCGTCACTTCGCTCTCCTGGGGCGAGACGCACCTGCAGATGGAAGGTGCCCTCAACGACGGCAACGAGCTCAACGTGGACGCGCTCATGCTCCGCCGCGAGTATCGCGGTCGGTCCGCCCAGGGCGGACTCTTCCGGACCCGGGGCCAGTCCCTCGGCTTCGTCGCCGATCGGGACCTCCTGGGTCTGCGCCTCGGCAGCTCGCTGCAGACTCGCGCCGATCGCGCCTTCTCCAACGGCTCGCCGCTCGCCGTGTTCCTGCCGGAACGCTCGCGCGTGGAGATTCTCCAGGACGGCCGCCTGCTGGGCTCCGGCGCCTACGAGGCGGGCAACCAGATCCTCGACACGAGCACCCTGCCCGAGGGCGCCTACGAAGTCGTGCTGCGCATCCGCGAGATCGGCGGCCGGGAGCGCATCGAGCGTCGGTTCTTCGTCAAGACGACCCGCATCCCACCCCAGGACCAGCCCCTGTGGAGCGTCGAGTTCGGCAGGACCGTCGACCGCACGACGGAAGAGGTGCTGCCCGAGGACACCGGCGAGTGGTTCGGACGCGTCAGCTATACGCGTCGCTTCACCGCAGCCATGGGCATCGACGTGGGGGCATCCGCGACGGCCGGCTCGACCATCGGCGAGCTGGGTCTCTATCGCATCGACCGCTTCACCGAGGCGCAGGCTTCCGTGTTCGCGGGCAACGGAGGCACCCACGGCGCCGCCGGCTTCGGCCGCCTGCGCGCGGGAACGGTAGCCGCCACCCTCGACTGGCGCGTGGTGCGGGGCCTCGGCGAGACCGCCGTGGACCCGCTGCTCGGATCACGCCTCGAGCAGGTCGGACTCAATCTCTCCACGGGATTCGCGGGCGGTCGTCTCGCCCTCAACGCGCGCTACGACGAACGCGGCGGAGACTCGACTTCCAGCCAGGGGATCACCTACGACCGCTACGCGAGCCGCGGGCGAGCCTCCGGCTTCCGGCTCTCCTTCGACGTGGGCCGACAGGACGGCGACTGGTTCGGCTTCTCGAGCATCCAGTACGACTTCCGCGGCCGGGGGTTCTTCGGCGACCTGGAGCCGGGCCTGCGCTACGACGAACAGGGCGGCGCGAGCGAGTTCGGTCCGCAGGCGCGCGGCCGCCTTTCCTGGGAACGCGCTCGCAGCCGCAACGACCTGGTGCGGCTCGGCATGTCCGGCATCACGGGGAACACGGAGAATCGCCTCGGCGCCGACGCCCTGCTCGAGGGACGCAGCGGCGTGGTCGCCGGCCAGGTCGATCGTGACTTCGACGGCGCTGGTCGCACGACCTGGACGGGACGCCTGAACACCTCGCTGCTGTCGGACGGGCGAAGCGTTTCCGTGGGCGGCCGCGACCGTTCCCGCGCCGCGGCGCTCATCGCCATCGCGGGTGACGTCCCGGACGCTCGCTTCGAGGTCCTGGTCGACGGCTTCCCGCAGGGCACCGCTCGGGCCGGGACCGTGACGCCGATCCACCTCAGACCCTGGGAAAGCTACGAGGTGAGGCTGCGACCGGTGGGCGACGCGCTGCTCGCCTGGGAGAACCGGGAGCGGACCATCACGCTCTATCCCGGCAACGTCGTGCGCCTCGAGTGGGAAGTCGCCGAGGTCGTCGTGCTGTTCGGCCGCATCCTCGACGCCGACGGCTCGCCTGTCGAGAACGCTCGTATCGACGGCGCCTACGGCTTCGCCATGACGGAGACCGCCGGTCTCTTCCAGGCCCAGGTGCTGAAGCCGGAACGTCCGGATCAGGCGATCAGGCTGGAGGTCGAGGACCGGTCGGGACGCACCTGTAGCGTCGACGTCGACCTGCAGACGCTCACGCCCCGCCGGGGGATCTATCGAGTCGGCAGCCGGCGCTGCGACTGAGCCTCCAGCGGTGATCGGTCAGAGCGGGGCGACGGTCAGCGTGAGCGTGCCGGCGTAGGCGCCGGCGTCGGCGGACGCGAGATCGGTCTCGCGGACCGTGACCCGCAACGCGGCGTTGGCCGCGCCGCCGCAACTCGTGGATGCGCTGTCCGCACCGCCCGCAGCGCGCGCTTCGCCGGCGGACAGCGGGGCATAGCCCGTCCCGTCGTCGAACTCGACCTCGAAGGGAACGCTGCTCGCGCCCTGCTCGAGGACGAAGGCATTGCCGGCGCCCTGACCATGCGCCTGCACTTCGTAGGCGGCGGCTGCATCGTTGCGATAGACGCACACCGAGTCCGTACCGGACAGGTCACCGAAGCCGCCGTAGGCGCCGAGCGCGATGTCGTCGAGATCCGAGACCTGCACCAGCTCCGGTACGCGAATGCGCAGACGGAAAGTGTCGGTACCGTCCTGGGGCCGGGGAAAATTGTTCTGGCCGAACGCGTAGAACTCGAAATCACCCTCGTAGGCCCCGGCGCCGGCACCTTCGAGATCCCGGGCCTCGAAGCTGAACTCGAGTCGCGCATTGATCCCGTTCGGGCAGTTCCGGAAGGCGCCGGTCTGGTCCATGGGCGTGAGGACGCCGGGCTGCAGTTCCTCGGAGGCATTGGTGACGAGATCCACGAGCCGGGCCGTGAAACCGACCGCGCTCGTCCCGGACGCGTTTCCGAGGCGGAACTGGCCGGCCGTGCTCGCTCCGGAGAGATCCGTGAGCCGACCCGCCCAGTCGACTGCCGCGAAGAACAGGAAGTTGGACTCCACGCAGAAGTCCTGGGTCACCGAGACCGGCCCCATGCCGGGCGTCCAGGTGCCCAGATCGATGTCGGGGATGTTCTCGATCAGGAGGCTCGCGGAGACATTCGTCGAGACCACGGCCAGCAGCAGCACGGCCGAACGCGCGATGCGGCGGATTACTCCGCCGCGCGCGTTCGTGCCGTGTCGTCGCCGATGGCTCATGGTCGCGGCTCGCGGGCGCCGGGGCGCCAGCGCCTCAGCTCGGCTCCACGAGGAAGGTGAGCGTGTCGGCGTAGTTGCCGGCCGGCGCGGACTGCAGCGCCGCCTCGCCGAAGGTCACGCGCACGGAGGCGTTCTCGCTGCCGCCGCAGCTCGTGCTCGTCGCATG
>JAZBPO010000072.1:0-4488 GCA_036351675.1 Pseudomonadales bacterium | reverse complement strand
TGCTGCTCGTCGGCCAGCCCGCCGAGGAGCGCATCAGCGGTGCTCGCGCCATGCTCGACGACGGCCTCTACGAGCGCTTCGGCGTTCCGGACCACGCCATCGGTTTCCACGTCTCTTCCGATGGACCGGCCGGCAGCATCGCCGTGTCCCCGGGCCTCGTCATGTCGAGCTCCGACTCCGTGGACATCGTCGTCCACGGCGTCGGCGCCCACGGCGCGAGCCCGCATCGCGGCAAGGACCCGATCTACATAGGCTCGCAGATCGTCGTCGCCCTGCAGGCGCTGATCTCGCGCGAATTGAGCCCGCTCGAACCCGGCGTCGTGACCGTCGGTTCCTTTCACGCGGGCTTCAAGCACAACATCATTCCGGACGAGGCGCGTCTGCAGCTCACCGTGCGCAGCGATTCGGAAGCGACGCGGAGCCGACTCCTGGCGGGCATCGAGCGCATCGCGAAGAACATCGGCCGTGCGAACGGTCTCCCGGAGGACCGGCTGCCGGAAGTCGTCAGTGGCTTCGAATCGACGCCGACCACCGTCAACGACCGTGCCGCGACCGCGCGTCTGCGCACCACCTGGCTCGAGTACTTCGGCCGCGAGCGCATGTACTCGCGCCCCCGCGCCGGCATGGGTGCAGAAGACTTCTCCGAATTCGTGCAGACACCGGAGCGTGTCCCGGGCGTCTACTTCAGCGTCGGTGGCACACCGGAAGCCGTGCTCGAGCGCGTCATGCGCGGCGAGGCGGAACTGCCTTCGCACCACTCGCCCTACTTCCGCATCGAGCCGGAGCCGTCGGTGACCGCGGGTGTCGAGGCGACCTTCGTCGCAGCGCTCGAGCTGCTGGAGCAGCCGTGAGCATGCGCATGGGTCTGGGCACCGTACTGCTCCTCCTCGCCAGCTCCGCCGCGACCGCCGAGGACGTGCTCTCTCCGACGTCCGCGGCTGCCGATCCGGAGGCCTTCGCCGCCTGCCTCGCCGCCATCGGCGAGACGGCGCGCAGCGCCGGGGTCAGTGACGCCACGGTTGCGGAAGTGCTCGCCGCCATCGAGTACCAGCCACGGGTCATCGAGCTCGACCGGCGCCAGCCGGAGTTCACGCAGACCTTCGCGGACTACTATGGCCGGCGCGTCACGCAGAGCCGCGTCGATCGCGGCCGCGAACTGCTCGCCACCCACCGCGCGCTCCTCGATCGCGTGCAGCGCGAGACCGGCGTGCCACCGCAGTACATCGTCGCCTTCTGGGGACTCGAGACGAACTTCGGCAGCTACTTCGGCCGCATGTCCGTCCCGGACTCGCTCGCGACGCTCGCCTGCGACGAGCGCCGCAGCCGCTTCTTCACCGAACAGCTCGTCGCGGCGCTGCGCATCATCGACGCCGGCGACATCGAGCCGGAGCGCATGGAGGGGTCCTGGGCCGGCGCCATGGGCCACATGCAGTTCATGCCCACGACCTTCCTCGAGCATGCCCTCGACGCGGACGGCGACGGCCGCCGCGATCTCTGGGGCAGCCTGGAGGATGCCTTCGGATCTGCAGGACGCTTCCTGGCACGGCTGGGTTGGCAGGCAGGCTGGCGCTGGGGACGCGAGGTCCGGCTGCCTGTGGACTTCGACTTCGCCCTCGCCGGCCGCGATCGAGCGCGGCCGCTCGCGGACTGGGCCCGTGTCGGCATCCGCGACGCGTTCGGGTCCCCGCTCCCGCCCCTCGACGTGGAGGCGGCGGTCCTGGTTCCGCATGGCGCCGAGGGCCCGGCCTTCCTGGTCTACGACAACTTCGACGTGATCCTGCGCTGGAACCGCTCCGAGTACTACGGCATCGCCGTCGGTCGCCTCGCCGATCGCATCGCCGGTGCCGGCCGCCTGCAGCGGCCCCCGGAGGCGACGGGCATCCGCCTCTCCCGCGAGCTCGTCGTCGACCTCCAGGAGGCCCTGAGCGCCCGCGGCCACGACGCCGGCGGGGCCGACGGCATCTTCGGTCCCGGGACGCGCGCGGCCCTGCGCGCCTGGCAGCAGGCCGCGGGGCAGGTGCCGGACGGGTTTCCCGACGCCGAGGTGTTCGCCGCCCTGGGGCTGAACCCGCCGGAGGACGACGCCTCGTGACCGACCGCATCTCGAGTACCGAGTTCCTGTCCCTGCATCATCCGTCCGAGAGTCTGCGCTGGACCCTGCCCGTCACGGCGAAGATGAGCGGCGGCCGCGGCTCGCTCTTCGGCGGTGTCGGCCTCGCGGCCGGCGTCGTGGCGCTGCAGCAGGCGACCGGAAAACCCGTCGTGTGGGCCACCGGCCAGTACCTCGCGATCACGCAGCAGCCCGTGGATCTGGATCTCGAAGTGACGCTGCCCGCGGTCGGGCGCAGCGTCACCCAGGGACGTGTCGTGGGCCATCTGGGCGAGCGCGAGATCATCACGATCATCGGCGCGCTCGGCCGCCGTGAAGTGCCCGCTGCGGGCACCTGGGTCGAGCGGCCGGATGCGCCACCGCCGCAGGACTGCCCCACCATCGACCGGGACCACGAGGGCCACACGATCCACGATCACGTCGAGGTCCGCCTCGCACGCGGCATGTTCGGCTTCTCCGGCGAGGGCGTGCCCACGGACGACGGTCGATCGCTGATCTGGGCACGCATGCCCGCGCTGCACACGGATGCGGGCACGCTCGCGATCATCGCCGACTACATGCCTTCCGTACTCGGCAACGCACTCGGTCGCGTCGCCTTCTGCACCAGCCTCGACAACACGATCCGCTATGGACGCCTCGTCGACACCGACTGGGTGCTCGTCGACAATCGCATGGAGTTCGTCGGTGACGGGTTCGGCTACGGTACGGCACACATGTGGGCGGAAGACGGAACCCTGCTCGCGACGGCGAGCCAGTCCATGATCGTGCGCCTGCCGGATGACGCCTGAGGCGCCCGCAGGCGACGGGCCCTGCCCCTGCGGCGGCGGCCGCTTCGGCAGCTGCTGCGGGCCGATCCTCGCGGGCGCAGCCGCCCTCACGGCCGAGGCGCTCATGCGCTCGCGCTACACGGCCTTCACGCTCGGTGACGCGAGACACCTGCGCCGCACTTGGCACCCGGACACCTGCCCGGCCGAGCTCGCGCCGGACCCGCGTCGGCGCTGGCTCGGCCTCAGGATCCGCGCCACCGCGGCAGGCGCGCCCGACGACGACCTGGGCACCGTGGAGTTCGTCGCGCGCTACAAGGTCGACGGTCGCGGCCACCGCCTGCACGAGCTGTCCGAGTTCGTGCGCCAGGACGGCCGCTGGGTGTACCTGCGCGGCACGCAGCAAGGAGCGAGGAGATGAAGGAATACCGACAGGCGCGCTTCGCACCGCCGCCGGGCGCTACGCAGATCCTCCTCGTCCGGCATGGCGAATCGCGAGCCGCGACGCCGGACGATCCGTTTCCGCTCGTCGACGGTCAGGGCGATCCCGAGCTCCATCCGAACGGCCGCGAGCAGGCGCTGCGTGTCGCGGAGCGCCTCGCCGATCACCCGATCAGCGCCGTGTACGTCTCCAAGCTGCGGCGGACCACCGAGACCGCGCAACCGCTCTGCGAACGCCTGGGTCTTGAACCGCGTCTCGATCCGGATCTGCACGAGGTACACCTCGGCGACTGGGAGGGCGGCCTGTTCCGCATCAAGGCGGCGGAGCAGGATCCCGCCTTCCTGCGCATGCAGACGCAGCAGCGCTGGGACGCGATCCCCGGTGGCGAGTCACCGGAGGCGCTGTCGGCGCGCCTCGGCCGCGCCGTGGCGCGCATCGCAGCCGCCCACCGCGACGAACTCGTCGCCGCCTTCGTCCACGGCGGCGTGATCGGTCATCTGCTGCACATGGCCACGAAGGCCGAACCTTTCGCCTTCAACGGCGCCGAGAACGGGTCGATCAGCCATCTCGTGGTCGTGGACGGTCGCATGCTCGTGCGTCGCTTCAACGACACGACGCATCTCTTCCCGCTGATCGCCGCGGGCGCCGGTCAGATGACCTGAGTGGCCGTGCGCAGCCGCCAGCGCAGCACCTCGCCGGCGTGGAAGGGCACGACGCGCTCGGAGCCGGCGGCGAGCTCCTCCGGGACGGTCCATTCCGTACGCTCGAGCACCACCGTCGCTTCGTTCGCTTCCATGCCGTAGAAGCGCGGACCGGCGAGCGAAGCGAACAGTTCGAGGTGCTCGAGCGCGCCCTCTTCCTCGAAGGTCGTGGCGTAGCTCTCGAGTGCGACCGGTGCGCTGTAGATGCCCGCGCAACCGCAGGAGGATTCCTTGTCGCCGCGTGCGTGCGGCGCCGAATCCGTACCGAGGAAGAAGCGCTCGGAGCCGGACGTCGCGGCCCTGCGGAGCGCGACCTTGTGCCGCGCGCGCTTCGCCAGCGGCAGACAGTAGGCATGCGGTCTGATGCCGCCGTCGAACATGGCGTTGCGGTCGATGCGCAGGTGGTGCGCGGTGATGGTGGCGGCGATGCCCTGGCGGGCGCCGGAGACGAACTGCACCGCGTCCTCCGTG
>JAZBPO010000071.1:0-2049 GCA_036351675.1 Pseudomonadales bacterium | reverse complement strand
GACATAGCCAACAGGCACGGCCTTAGGGTGGTGGAAGACGCTTGCCAGGCCTGGGGGGCCGAGTGGCGTGGTCAACGGGTTGGAGCCATTGGAGATGCCGGCACCTTCAGCTTCCAGTCCAGCAAGAACTTCGCGTCGGGTGAGGGCGGCATCATCCTCACCAACGACGAGGCCGTCTTCCAGGCGGCCTGGTCCTATCACAACTGCGGCCGCAAGCTGGGCGGCGAGTGGTACCAGCACGCCACCGCGGGATTCAACTACCGTCTCAGCGAGTTCCAGGCGGCGGTGCTCCTCGCGGGCCTCAAGCGCCTGCCGGAGCAGCAGCGCACACGACAGGCGGCGCTGGCCCGCCTGCAGAAGGACCTGGCCGGATTCGAGGGGCTGCTCGTGCCCGACGAGGACGAGCGCGTGACCTCGCACGCCTGTCACATCTTCATGGTGCGCCTCGATCGCGCCGTCTATCCGGGCGACAAGATGCCGATCATCCGCGCGCTGCAGGCCGAGGGCCTGCCGGCACATCCCGGCTACACCGTACCGCTGCATAAGCAGGACTTCTGGGGCTGGTTCGCCGAGCGTCCGACCGGCGGCGGCAACCTCTGGAAAGACGTCTTCCCGAAGGCCTATTCCGACTATGACCTGCCCGTGTGCGACGAGCTCTGCGCATCGACGATCTGGGTCAAACAGGACGTGCTGCTGAGCGGCGCCGACGAGATGGGCGACGTGGTCGCGGCCTTCGACAAGGTGCTCTCCGCCGCGCGACGGGGCGAGATCAGCGCCGACTGATGTCGCAGCGGCCGCCCGGGCTCGAGCCTGCCGAGGTGCCGGAGGCGCGCGAGAGCGCGCTGGTCGTGCTCCTGAGGCGGGCCGGCTCGGGCTACGAGGTGCTTCTCGGCCGGCGCTCACGGCGCTCGCGTTTCCTTCCCGGCAACTGGGCCTTCATCGGTGGCGGCATGGAGGACGCGGACGCGCCCGCCCGCCCGGGAGCGCATGCCCGCTGCGCCGTCCGTGAGCTTCACGAAGAGGCCGGCATCCGGCTCACGCCCGAGAGCCTCGTGTCGATCGGCGTGCGGGTCACGCCCGCTTTTCATCCGCTGCGCTTTCGAACGGAGTTCTTCCTGGCCGAAGCAGGAGCGGGCCTCGAGCCGCGGAACCCGCCCCCGCTCCCGGAGGAGATCGAGGAGCTCGTCTTCTTCGGCGTCGGCGAGTTGCTCGATGGCTGGCGCACGGGCGCGCTGCGCGTCCCGCCGCCCCTGCCGCCCCTCTTGCGGGCGCTCGAGAGCGCGCACCGTGACGCGCCCCTCGAAGCACTGGCCGCGGACCTGCGCTCTGTGAACGCGCGCGAGGAGGAGGTCCCACGCATCGAATTTCAGCCAGGCTACTGGCTGGTCCCGCAGCGCTCGCGCACGTTGCCCCCCGCCTCGCACACCAACACGTGGCTCGTGGGAGCGGAGCGTTTCCTGGTCGTCGATCCCGCTTCCGACGAGCCGGAGGAGCTCGCGCAGCTCGAGCGCTGCATCCGGCGCCGTGCCGACGAGGACGGCGCGGTGCCCGTGGGCATCCTCTTGACCCACCATCACGAGGATCACGTCGCGGGTGCGCCGGCGCTCGCGGAGGCGCTCGGCATGCCGATCTTGACGCACCCCGCGACGCGTCCGCGGCTGCCCTTCTCGCATCATCCCGCGTTGGAAGCGCGCCTCGAAGAGGGCGAGGTGCTGAAGCTGGGCGCGCGCTCGCTCGAGGTGCTACACACGCCCGGCCACGCACCCGGGCATCTCGCCCTTCTCGACGCGGACGCGGGCATCCTCGTAGCTGCGGACCTCGTGAGCGGCCTGTCGACGATCGTCGTGCTTCCCGGCGAGGGGGACATGGGGGCCTACATGCGATCGCTCGAGCGCTGCGCCGCGCTCGACCTGCGGGTCGTCCTGCCGTCCCACGGCCCGCCCCTGCCGCCCCGCGCTCTCGGCAAAACGCTCGCCCACCGGCGTGAGCGCGAGGCACGCGTTCTCGACGCCCTCGGGGAGGCTCCCGCACGCCTCGGAGCGATCGCCG
>JAZBPO010000070.1:0-8769 GCA_036351675.1 Pseudomonadales bacterium | reverse complement strand
CAGCACCGGCGCGGACAGCGCGGTCGCACGACCGAGGACCGACGCGGGTGGCTCGGGGTCCGTGAGCACCACGGGACGCCGCGGACGCAGCACACCCGCCTTCTCGGCGCCGATGGTCTCGCGATCGTCACCGAGCCAGGCCTGGTGATCGAGGTCCACGGGCGTGACGACCGCGAGGTCGCAGTCGACGAGGTTCACGGCGTCGAGGCGCCCTCCGAGGCCCACCTCGAGGATCGCCAGGTCCAGATCGGCCGCGGCCATGAGCAGCAGCGCCGCGAGGATCGCCGCTTCGAAGTAGGTGAGGGAAACGGGGCCCTCCGGCAGCGCCAGCCGAGCCGCCTCGATGCGCTCGAAGGCGGCGACGATCGCGGCGTCGGTGGCCTCGGTGCCGTCGATGCGGATGCGTTCGTTGAAGCGCACGAGATGGGGCGAGGTCGTCGTCCCGGTCCGCAGGCCCTCGGCGCGGGCGAGCGCCTCGAGCGCGTGCACCACCGAACCCTTGCCGTTCGTGCCCGCGACCGTGACGATCCGCCGGGCGCAGCGAGGGGACCCGAGGGCCTCCCAGACGCGGCCGAGGCGCGCGAGACCGAGATCGATTTCCCGGCCGTGAGCCTGTTCGAGCGCCTCCAGCCACTCGGCGAGGCTGCGCCGGGACCGATGCTCAGCCGCGGGCATCCATGGCCTGCCGTAGTTCCGCCGCCAGCGCGCCGAGTTCGGCCGGCAGTGTCGTCGGGTCCTCCGCGCCCTCGCCCATGCGCCGGACGATCGCGCTGCCGACGACCACGGCATCGGCGAACTCGGCCACGGCACGCGCCGATGCGCCGTCCCGGATGCCGAAGCCCACCGCGAGCGGAAGATCGGTGATCTCGCGCAGGGCCGCGAGCTTCTCGCGCACCGCCTCGACGTCGAGATGTCCTGCGCCGGTCGTGCCCTTGAGCGAGACGTAGTAGGCGAAGCCGCTCGCGGCGTCGAGGATCAGTCGGGCACGATCGGGCGTGGTGGTCGGCGCGAGCAGCAGGATCAGATCGAGACCGCGGGCGTCGAAGGACGCCCGCAGCTCCGCGGACTCCTCCGGCGGCAGGTTCACGAGGATCACGCCGTCCACTCCCGCCTCGGCGGCGCGGCGCGCGAAGTCCTCGGCACCGATGCGCTCGACGACGTTGAGATAGCCCATCAGCACGATACCGGTGCGATCGTCGGCCTCGCGGAAGCTGCGGACCGCGTCGAAGACGTGCGCCATGCGCGTCCCGGCGGCCAGCGCCCGCTCGTGTCCGGCCTGGATGTCCGGACCGTCCGCCTCCGGATCGGAGAACGGCATACCGACCTCGATGATGTCGCAGCCGCCCCCCGCGAGCGCGTGCATGGCGGGGACCGTGGCGTCCGGCGTGGGATCACCGCCGACGAGATAGCCGACGAGCGCGCGCCGCTCATCGCGCTTCAGACCCTCGAAGATGCCGGGGATGCGACTCACAGCTCGAGGCCGTCCCGCTTCGCGACGGTCATGATGTCCTTGTCGCCGCGGCCGGAGAGGTTGATGACGATGATCTCCTCCTCGCTCATGCGCGGCGCTTCCTTCATGACCCACGCCACCGCGTGCGACGTCTCGAGCGCCGGCATGATGCCCTCCAGTCGCGTGAGCCGATGGAAGGCATCCATGGCCTCCGAGTCGGTCACGGCGACGTATTCGGCGCGGCTCACGTCCTTGAGGAAGGCATGCTCCGGGCCGACGCCGGGATAGTCGAGACCAGCCGAGATCGAGTGGGTCTCGATGATCTGACCGTCCTCGTCCTCCATGAGGTAGGTGCGATTGCCGTGCAGTACGCCCGGCACGCCGGCGGACAGGGGGGCCGCGTGGCGCCCCGTGTCGACGCCGTCGCCCCCTGCCTCGACACCGACCATGCGCACGCCGGCGTCGCGGATGAAGGGATGGAACAGACCGATCGCGTTCGAGCCTCCGCCCACGCAGGCGACGAGCAGGTCCGGGAGCCGGCCGACCTGGTCGAGGCACTGGCGACGCGTCTCCTCGCCGATCACGGCGTGGAAATCGCGCACCAGCTTCGGATAGGGATGCGGGCCCGCGACGGTACCGATAATGTAGTGGGTGTCGTCGACGTTCGTGACCCAGTCGCGGAGCGCCTCGTTCATGGCGTCCTTCAACGTCCGCGAGCCCGAAGTGACGGGCACGACCTTCGCCCCGAGCAGGCGCATGCGGTAGACGTTCAGCGCCTGGCGCTCCACGTCCTCGGCGCCCATGTAGACGACGCACTCGAGACCGAGGCGGGCCGCCACCGTCGCCGACGCGACACCGTGCTGACCGGCGCCGGTCTCCGCGATGATCCGCGGCTTGCCCATGTAGCGCGCCAGCAACGCCTGGCCGACGGCGTTGTTCACCTTGTGCGCGCCGGTGTGGTTCAGGTCCTCGCGCTTGAGGTAGATACGCGCGCCGCCGAGTTCCCGCGTGAGCCGCTCGGCGAAGTACAGCGGCGTCTCACGGCCGACGTAGTGACGCAGGTCGGCCGCCAGTTCCGCCTGGAACGCCGGATCCGCGGAGAGGCGCGTGTACACCGCGTCGAGCTCGTCGAGGGCGTGGAAAAGCGTCTCGGACACGAAGCGGCCGCCATAGCGTCCGAAATGGCCGCGCGCGTCCGGGAAGTCGTAGTCCTCGAAGGAGACGACGGGCGTCTCCTCCCTCGCGGCGCTGCCCTGGGTGCTGCTGCCCTGATCACTCATGTCCGAGGCTCCTGTCCTCCACTCTGCCCGCGAATCCGAAAGTCACCCGCTATGCCTCCCGGGCGATGCGGGCGTCGGCACGTCGCACGGCGTCCATGAAGGCCGCCATGCGCACTGCGTCCTTGATGCCGGGCGCCGCTTCGACGCCACCGGCGACGTCGACCGCGTCCGGCCGCACTGCGAGGATCGCCTCCTCGACGTTCTCCGGCGTGAGTCCACCCGCCAGCACGAGCGGACGGGGCCGCCTGCGCGGGATCCGGGACCAGTCGAAGGTCTCACCGGTCCCGCCCGGCACGCCCGGTCGATAGGCATCGAGAAGCAGACCCGAGGCCGATGGCCAGGCAGCGAGCGCGGCCTCGACATCGAGGTCCTCGCGCATGCGCAGCGCCCGGAGATAAGGCCGCCCATGACGTACACACTCGGCCTCCGGCTCGTCGCCGTGGAACTGGAGCATGGCGAGTGGCAGCTGCTCGAGCAATGCCGACACCGCCGTAGCTCCCGCATCCACGACCAGGCCCACGCTGGCCACGAAGGGCGGAATCGAGGCGAGCAGTTCGCGAGCCTGCGCGGCCGGCACGAAACGCGGACTGGGCTCGTGGAAGTTGAGACCGATCGCGTCGACACCTAGCCGGACGGCTTCGGCGACGTCGCCGCCGCGGGTGAAGCCGCAGAATTTCACGCGCGTTCGCACCAATCGCGAGCCCACGACAGGGCACCGGGCCGGGAAAGGCGCGGAGTCTAGCAGAGGTCCCGGGCCAGTCCGATGCACGGAGCCCGCGAAGTGCGGTCAATCGCCGCGGACCAGTGCCCAGGGGAGTACCGACTCGGGTCGCGGCAGCGCCAGCGCCTCCGGGTAGCGCACTTCCACCAGATAGAGCCCCTGCGGCGGCGCCGCCGGCCCCGCGAGCGTCCGGTCCCGTGCCGCGAGCAGTTCCGCGATCCAGCCGGGTTCGCGATCCCCCTGCGCCACGAGAGCGAGGCTGCCGACGAGATTGCGGACCATGTGCTGCAGAAAGGCGTTGGCGCAGACCTCGAAACCGAGCAGCGGGCCCCGACGATGCACCGCGACGTCGAGCACCTCCCGTACCGCATGGCGCGCCTGGCAACCGGCAGCGCGAAAGCTCGTGAAATCCTGTTCACCGACGAGGTACCGGGCGGCCTCGGTCAGACGTCCTTCGTCGAGGGCGCGCGGAAACTGCGCGACGCGGTCACGCAGCAGTGCCGAGACCGGCGTTCCGTCCGACAGGACATAGAGATAGCGCCGCGCGCTGGCGGAGAAGCGAGCGTGGAAATCCGCCGCCACCGGCCGCGCCCAGCGGACCGTGACGCCGGCGGCGGTGAGTGAGTTGCCACCCCTTACCCAGGCCCGGGCGTCGCGCTCGGCGACCGTGTCGAAGTGAACGACCTGGCCCGTCGCATGCACGCCGGTATCCGTGCGACCGGCGCAGACGAGCGCAACGGGTTCGTCGGCGATGCGCGAGAGCGCCTGTTCGAGCTCACCCTGAACAGTGGGAACGGCATGGTGGGACTGACGCTGGAAGCCCGCGAAGCAGTGGCCGTCGTACTCGACGCCGAGTGCCCAGCGGGGCAACGGATCCGTCTGCCAGCCAGAGAGCGCGCAGCGAGCGCGGTTCAGCCGATCTGCGCGAGCAGTTCGCCGGCTTCCTTCTTCTGGCCGTCGTCCCCGTCTCGGACGACCTCGTCGAGGATCTCCTTCGCGCCTTCCTCGTCGCCCATGTCGACGTAGGCACGGGCCAGCTCGAGCTTGGTGCTTATCTCGTCGGCCTCACCCTCGTTGCCGAAGTCGAAATCCTCGTCGAGTTCGAAATCGAGCTCCGCGTCCAGGCCCGCATCTCCCTGCGCCTCGGATGCAGCGCGCGGCTCGCCGCCGGCCACATCCGCCATCGCAAGCTCCGACGGGGCGCCAGCGTCGGGCGCAGCAGGGCCGGTCGGCTCCGCGAGGTCGTCGATGTCGAAGTCGAGGTCGTCTCCGCCTCCGTCGAGCCCGAGCGCCGACTCGAGTTCCTCACCGCCCGAGACGATGGTCCGGTTCGCGAAGTCGGAATCCGTCTCGGCCGCGACGGTCGGCGCGCTGCCCTCGTCGCCCTGATCGAGGGCGTCGATGTCGAGGTTCAGGTCCTCCGAGGCTTCCGTGGCCGCGCCGGCACCGATCTCGACGCGCGCCGCCGGCTCGTCGTCCTCGAGATCGAAGTCCAGGTCCGGGAGGGAATCGTCGTCGCTCAGCTCGCCACCTCCGACGGCGAGTTCGAACTCGTCCTCGGCACCGTCGCCACCGGCCTGCGCAGCGCCGGCAGCATCGAGGGCGACGGTTGCGCCCGGACCGGCGACCTTCTTGTCCTCGTCGTCTTCGAAGTCGAGGCCGAAATCGCCGTCATCGGCGCCGGCACCACCGTCGTCGTCGAGATCGAGGTCGATGTCGAGGCTGTCGAGATCCCCCGGCGCGTCGCTTCCGGCGTCGTCCATGGCCAGATCGAAGTCCAGGCTCACACCACCCTCGCGCGCCTCGCGGGGCGCGGATGCAGCATCGCCCGAAATGATGTCACCGGTCGAGGTCGCCGCACCGGGCAGGCGCGCCGCGAGCCGGTCCGCTTCCGCGACCGTGGCCTCGTCGGCCATGCCCTGGAGCACGAAAGCCTGCTCGTTGAAGGCGTCCACGTCTCCCTGCTCGACGTGCACCTCGAGCAGCTTGAGCCGGATGTCCGCGCGATTCGGATCGGCTTCGAGCGCAGCGCCGAGCGCCGCGGCGGCCTCGCTGAAGTTGCCGTAGGCCATGTAGACGTCGGCCTCCGCGAGCACGTCCTCCTCCGCAGCGCCGCCTTCGCCCGGCTCCTCGCCCGGAACCTCGGGTGCGAGTCCGGCAGCGGACTCGCTCTCGTCGACGCCCTGCTCTGCAACGAAGGCGGGTTCGGGTTCCGGCACGGTGAAGGGCGCCACCGGCTCTTCGTCGGTGCTGCCCGACAGCCGACGCAGCAAGAGCAGCACGACCGCGCCGAGCAGGAGCAATCCACCCACTGCGGCGCCGATCACGAGCCAGCTGAAACCGAAAAGGCCGCCCGCGGCGGCCGGAGCATTCGCGGCGGCCGGACGCGGTGGCGAACTGCCCGGGGTCTGCATCTGCTCCTGAACGGCCGCCTGCAGTCGCGCGAGCTGTTCGTTCTTCAACTCGATCTGCCGCTGCAGCTCGGCGCGCTCGGAAGAGGAACTCGCCACCTCCTCACGAAGCGTCGCGTTCGCACGACGTTCGGCTTCGAGCTCGGAGCGTGCCGCCGCGAGTTCGGCCTGCAACGCGCCGTCGTCGCCGCCGGCCGCCGCAGGCGTCCGCGCATCCCCTTCACCGGTGCGAAGACCATCACGCGCCGCCGCGTCCTCCGTACCGGACACGAGACGCAGTTCACCTCCGGAACTCGCCCCGCGCTGCGCGCCGGCACCCCGATCACGGGCATCGAGAGGGGCGCGATCGAGCCCCGAGCGCCAGCGATCGTTCTGTTCCGCCACCTGGACGATCGCGTCGTCCAGGGAGAGGCGACGCACTTCGTCCGCGCTCGGGACGCGGAGCACGTAGCCGGCCTTGAGCTGATTGATGTTGTTGCCGATGAACGCCTCCGGATTGAGGCGCAGCAGTGCCAGCATGGTCTGGTGCACAGACAGGGACCGATCCGGCCGGACCTTCAGGGCGATGTCCCAGAGGGTGTCGTTGCGATCGGTGACGCCGTAGCGGTCACCGGTGAGCGTGCCCGTGCCGGTCGTCGAGCCGGAAGTCGAGGCGGCGGCTGACCCGGCGCCGGCATCTGGCGTCGTGGCTGCGGGCGCGGGGGTCGTTCGGATGGACCCGGTCGACGCCGGCGCCTGGGGTGCGGAGATCGGTCGCGCTGCATAGGTGGGCGGGTCGAGGAGGATCGTGAACTCCTTCAGCAACCGCCCGGACGGCCAGAGCACCTCGACGACGAAATTGACGAACGGCTCTGTGATCGGCTGGCTGCTCGAGACGCGGAGCACGGGCGCGCGCGGGTCGGACAGATCCGTCTCGAAGGAGAGGTCGGAGAGGAAGAAGAACCGCTCGACGCCGACGCGCTCGAAGTCCTCGACGGACGCGAGATTGGCGATGATCTCGTTGCGCTCGAGCGTGTCCGTGTTGCGGAGTTCGATAG
Organism: Pseudomonadales bacterium; assembly: GCA_036351675.1. GTDB lineage: Bacteria > Pseudomonadota > Gammaproteobacteria > Pseudomonadales > Azotimanducaceae > JAZBPO01. The sequence goes on along the minus strand of JAZBPO010000070.1, from coordinate 1,870 downwards.
TCGCGGAGAACGGCTGATTCAGCGCCGATTCGACGTCGATGTCGCCGAGCCCGAGCGCCCAGGCGGCCTCGTGAAAGAGACCCAGGCATGTGGCCACCACCAGCGCCAGCTTGCGAGTCATACCCTGTGCCCTTCCCTGTCAGAGCCAACCGAGGACCGGAGCGCGTGGCCCGCATCCAGTCGTGCGTTCCCGAGCCGGCTGCCGACGGATCTGTCGATCCGACCTGCACGATGCAGCTCGCCGATTACGACCGTAATCTAGAATCGGCCTGCGTATTGTGAACTAAGTACCCCTTATCGCAGATCTTTTAGCAAAAGCTCTCCGATTTGTACACTGTTGAGGGCCGCGCCCTTGCGGACGTTGTCCGAGACCACCCAGAGGTCGAGGCCGTTCGGGTGCGAGATGTCCTCGCGGATACGTCCCACGTACACCGGATCGGTGCCCGCCGCGTCCGGAACGGCGGTCGGATAGCCGCCGTCCGCGCGTTCGTCGATCACCGTCACGCCGGGCGCGGCTTCCAGCAGCCGCCGCGCCTCCGCCGCCGACAGAGGATCCCGCGTCTCGATGTGCACGGCTTCCGAGTGACCGTAGAAGACGGGAACCCGCACGCAGGTCGGATTCACGCGGAGTTCCGGCGCCTCGAGGATCTTCTGCGTCTCCCAGACCATCTTCATCTCCTCACGCGTGTACCCGTTCTCCTGGAAGCTGTCGATGTGGGGCAGCGCATTGAAGGCGATCTGCTTGCTGAACGTCTTCGGCTCGGCGCCGCGGCCGTTCAGGAGGGCAGCGGTCTGGCCGGCGAGTTCCTCCACGCCGCTGCGACCGGCACCGGAGACGGCCTGATAGGTCGCGACGTTGATCCGCTCGATCGTGGCGGCATCGTGCAGCGGCTTGAGTGCCACCACGAGCTGGATCGTGGAGCAGTTGGGATTGGCGATGATGTTGCGCGCCCGGTAGCCCGCGAGTGCGTGCGCATTGACCTCCGGGACGATCAGCGGGACGTCGTCGTCGCGCCGGAACTTCGAGGTGTTGTCGACGACCACGCAACCGGCCGCGGCGGCCTTCGGCGCGTACTCCGCGGAGATGTCGCCGCCGGCGGAGAAGAGCCCCAGCTGCACCTTCGAGAAGTCGAAGTTCGCCAGGTCCTCCACGATCACGGGCCGGCCCCGGAACATGACCGTGCTGCCCGCAGAACGCGCGCTCGCGAGCGCATGGAGACGGCCGACGGGAAAGTCACGCTCGGCGAGGATCTCCAGCATCGTCTCGCCGACGGCGCCGGTCGCGCCGACAACGGCCACGTCGATGGTGCGGTCCTTCGGGTGGGAATCGTCTTCGCTCATGTGATTCAGGCTCCTGTGCTGCTGCGTGAGCGGAACGCATCGATGACCGCATCGGTCATGGCGTCGGTACCCACCGGTGCCACGCCCTCGGCGGCGATGTCGCCCGTACGCAGGCCGGCGTCGAGGACATCGCCGACGGCCGCCTCCAGGTCCTTCGCCACGCCAGCCTCGTCGAGGCTGTGCCGAAACAGCATGGCCAGGGAGAGAATGGTCGCGAGCGGGTTCGCCTCGTTGCGGCCGGCGATGTCCGGCGCACTGCCGTGCACCGGCTCGTACATGCCCTGCCCGGTCTCGTTGAGCGATGCCGACGGCAGCATGCCGAGGGATCCGGTGAGCATGGCCGCGACGTCGGAGAGGATGTCGCCGAAGAGATTGTCGCAGACGATGACGTCGTATTGCTTGGGATTGCGCACAAGCTGCATGGCACAATTGTCCGCGAGTACGTGTTCGAGACTGACGTCGGAGAATTCGGCCGCGTGCAGGGCGGTGACCACCTGCTTCCACAAGACGCCGGATTTCATCACGTTGT
>JAZBPO010000069.1:0-2321 GCA_036351675.1 Pseudomonadales bacterium | reverse complement strand
GTGAACTTCTCGACGTACTCGGCGTTGACGCGCGAGGCGCGCTCGAGCAGGCGCGAGTGCAGGTAGAAGACGTCACCGGGGAAGGCCTCACGGCCCGGCGGGCGGCGCAGCAGCAGGGAGATCTGGCGGTAGGCGACGGCCTGCTTCGAAAGGTCGTCGTAGATGATCAGCGCGTCCTCGCCCCGGTCACGGAACCACTCGCCCATGGTGCAGCCGGCGTAGGGCGCGATGAACTGCATGGCGGCCGGCGTCGACGCAGAGGCCGCGACCACGATCGTGTGGTCCATGGCGCCGTGCTCCTCGAGCTTGCGCACCACGTTCGCGATCGTGGACATCTTCTGGCCGATGGCCACGTAGATGCAGGTGAGGGACTTGCCCTTCTGGTTGATGATCGTATCGACGGCGACGGCGGTCTTGCCGATCTGGCGATCGCCGATGATGAGCTCGCGCTGACCACGACCGACCGGGACCATGGCGTCGATGCACTTCAGGCCCGTCTGCACCGGCGTGTCCACGGACTGGCGGGCGATGACGCCCGGCGCGACCTTCTCGATGGCGTCCGTCTCGGAGGTGTGGAGTGCGCCCTTGCCGTCGATCGGGTTGCCGAGCGCGTCGACGACGCGGCCGACGAGTTCGCGGCCGACCGGGACTTCGAGGATGCGACCCGTGCAGCGCGCGACCTGCCCTTCGGCGAGCTCGACGTAGTCACCGAGCACCACCGCGCCGACGGAATCACGCTCGAGGTTCAGGGCGAGACCGAAGACGCCGCCCTCGAACTCGATCATCTCGCCGTACTTCGCGTCCGCGAGACCGTGGATGCGGATGATGCCGTCGGACACACTCACGATCGTGCCTTCGTTCCGCGCCTCGTTGCCGAGCTCGAGCGAGGAGATCCGCTTCTTGATGATCTCGCTGATCTCGGAGGGGTTCAGTTGCTGCATCGGTCCATCCTCGAATGTGTGCTGTAGGGGCCGCTGGCGCGTGCTCCGCTGCGCCGCCTGCGCGTCAGACGCGCGCTCGCAGGGTGTCCGCCAACCGGTCCAGGCGGCCCCGGATCGAGCCGTCGATCACCTCGTCGCCCGCACGGATGACCGCGCCGCCGAGCAAGCTCGGATCGATGCGGCTCGTCAGGGCGATCTGTTTGTCGAAGCGCGCCGCGAGCTTTTCGGAGAGCGCATCGAGATCCGCCTGCGAGATCTCGCGCGCCGACACGACTTCGACCTCGAGCGTGCGCAGGAAGGCGTCCTTGAGCTCCTCGTAGAGCGGTGCGATCTCAGGCGTCAGTTCAAGGCGCTTGTTCTCCGCCAGCAGACGCACCAGATTCCGACCCTTGTCGCTGAGGTCGTCTCCGAGCAGATCGACGATCATCTGCGCCTTGCCTTCCGGCGTGCGCGAAGGCGAGACGATGGCGTCGGCCACCGCCTCCTGCTCCACGGCCGCCGCGAGCAGCGCGAGCATGCGCGACCAGCGGTCGAGACCGTCGTCGCCGTCCTCCCGGGCCGCCTCGAAGGCAGCACGGGCATAGGGGCGGGCCAGGGTCGCGAGTTCTGCCATGGAGCCGTTCTCCGTCTCAGAGCTGTGCGGCGAGCTTGCCGAGCAGATCGCTGTGGGCCTGCTCGTCCACGGACCGCTCAAGGATCTTCTCCGCACCTTCGACGGCGAGCACCGCCACCTGGGCCCGGAGCGCTTCCTTCGCGCGGTTCACCTCGAGTTCGATCTCGGCCCGGGCCGCTTCCTTCAGTTTCTCGCCTTCGGCGCGGGCGTCTTCCTTCGCCTCGTCGATCATCTTCGCGGCGCGCTGACGCGCGTCCTCGACCAGCGCCGCCGCTTCTTCCTTGGCGACGCGCAGGTCCTCGGTCGCACGCTTCTGCGCGAGCTCCAGATCGTGCGATGCCCGCTCGGCCGCCTCGAGGCCTTCGGCGATGGTCTTCTGACGCTCCGCCATGGCGCTCGTGATGTGCGGCCATATGTAGCGCATGACGATCCAGACGAAGACCGCGAAGGCGATCGTCTGACCGATCAGCGTGGCATTCATGTTCATGGGTTCAGTCCCTCATCCACGGGGCGCGCGCTGCGCGCCGGAAGCGGTTCCCGACAGCGGGGAGATCGAGGGTCAGAGCGCGAACAGCATGTACAGCGCGATACCCACCGCAATCATCGGGATGGCGTCGACCAGGCCCAGGATGATGAAGAGCTGCGTGCGGAGGGTCGGCAGCTGCTCCGGCTGGCGCGCGACGCCCTCGATGAACTTGCCGCCGAGCACGCCGACGCCGATGGATGCGCCGACTGCGCCCATGCCCATGAGGACCGCGACGGCGATG
>JAZBPO010000068.1:0-2432 GCA_036351675.1 Pseudomonadales bacterium | reverse complement strand
GATTGAGCGGTCGCGCCGGGTCCTGAAGGGCACGCCGGCTCGCGACCGATCCAGGAAGATCCGGACGGTAGGGCTTTCGGGGCGGGCACCGCCATGGCCTCGCGCCTCGTGAAGCGGCCATCGAGCCTTGCGGCGCCGGTCGAAGCTCATCGAGACGCGCAATGCCACAAGACTTCGAACACGAGCTGGCAGCGGTCACGACGCCGCTCGTCACTCTCGCCCTCACGCTGTTACGCGGGACACGCGCTGGCACGGTCAGGCATGACGCGCTGCACGTCACAGGAGCGTGCTGCTGATCCCGAGCGCCGTTGCGGCCCGCGCGAGCCCCTTGTCGAGCGTGACCATCGTGAGCCCGTGCTTCGCAGCAACGGCCAGGTGGAGGGCATCCCCTGCACGCAAACCGGGGCGGAACTGATCCGCGAAGCGGGCGGCATCATGGAAAGCCTCGGCCGTGACCCGCAGGCGCTCGCAGCTTTCCGCTGCGATCGTCGTGAAGAGCGACAGGGCATACGCGCGCTGCCGAGCCGTCAGCAGCCTGCTTCTGAGTTTCACCGAGAGCGCTGCAGAGCACTCGGTGACGACTCAGGCGCTGACAGCGAGACTGCCCGGTTCCTGCTCAGCGAGCCAGTCCTGGACGGCTCTGGTCCGCGCCTCCTTCGTGAGCGCGGCGACGAGAAGGCTCGTGTCCAGATAGTGAATCAATAGCGCGCGCGGTCTCTTTCTGCGCGCATGAACTCCCCCGCGCTCTCCGTCTGCTCCGGCATGGAATCTGTCAGGGCCCTGAGTCGCCCGAGATCGATGCGTTTGCGAGGCACGTCCGGCGGCGTCAGCTGCACCACGGGTTTGCCACGCTTCGTGATGAGCAGTTTCCCGCCGCGCGCAGCACGCGCGGTCATCTCACTGAGCCGCGCCTTGGCGTCGGCAAGGCTGAAGGATTCGTTCCGCATGGCATACGTCGATGACCAATCAGGTGGTCATCTTGATCGGCTGCGTGGAAGCGTACGACCGCGTAAGCGCCGCGCGCGAGTAAAGGTCGAGGCCCCTGCACGGGGCGCACGCACGGCGTCGCGAACGGCGTGATCAGCATCCACGCGAAGGGCCGCAGGACAGTCCAGTCGATCTCGACCAGGACCTCGACGTGCTCGACGCCACCAGTTTGCGCGACGGCCGATTCCGGGCCGTGAACGGTTCGCGGCGCGTCAGCTTCGCGAGGCTGGCTGCGGCCCTGCAAGTTGTCCGTTCTCGAGCACACGCCGATGGCTCACGGGCGATCGAGCGATCACGCCGGGCTCTGCGGGTGATGGTCCAGCGGTACCCTCTCGGCGCTCGCCGAGACTGCGGATCACCGGTACCCAAAACGCCTCGCCCTGCCCTCTCGATGGACCGACCGACCACCTTCGCGGCGCTGATCGACGCCTATCGCGCCGACTGGGCCCTCTATCACCGGCACGAGCGCAGTCTCGAGGGCCTGAACCTGTTCGTGCGCGCCTTCGGCACCCTGCCCCCGGAGGCCGTCGACGCCGCACGCCTCGACGCCTGGCGTCGTGAGCGCCGCCGTGCCGGCATCGCGCTCACCACGCTCGCGCGGAATCTCGCGGCGCTCTCCGGGGCCTTCAACTTCGCCATCGCCGAGGGCTGGGTCGCGATCAATCCCGTGCGCGAACTCAGGCGGCTCCCGTCGACGGACGAGGCCCGGGTCCGGTTCCTTTCGGGGGACGAGGAGCGCCGCCTGCGCGCCGCGCTCGCGGCGCGCGACACTCGCCTACGGGAGGCGCGGGACTCCGCCAACGTCTGGCGACGCAGCCGGGGTCGCCCCCTGTACCCCGAGCACCCACCCGACGCCTATCCGGACTACCTGACGCCCGCAGTGCTCCTCACTCTGAACACCGGGCTGCGCCAGGGCGAGCTGCTCGCGCTGCGCTGGGCGGACGTGCAGGCGACGAACCTGACGGTGCGCGCCGTTCCCGCCAAGGCCGGCCGCGTTCGCCACGTGCCCCTCAACGCGGAGGCCCGCGCCGTCGTCGCGCGCTGGCGCGAGAGTCATCCCGGCGGCGAGCAGATCGTCCTCTCGCGCTTCGGCGCGCCGCTCGTGAAGATCCGCAAGGCTTGGCTCGATCTGGTGGCCGAGGCGCGCATCGAGGACTTCCGCTGGCACGACCTGCGCCACCACTTCGCCTCGCGTCTGGTCATGGCCGGCGTACCCTTGAACACCGTGCGCGAACTCCACGGTCACGCGAGCCTCACCATGACGCTGCGCTACGCGCACCTCGGCCGCGACCACCTGCAGGCCGCGGTGGAACGGCTGGACGGTGAAGATGGCAGCGAGGGATGAACAGGATCGAACTCGGGTGACGGCCGCCGACGCTCGGCGGGCGAGCCATCCTCCTGACTGCCGCTGCGGAGCAACCGTGATGCAGAGCGTGCTGGTGAAT
>JAZBPO010000067.1:0-5301 GCA_036351675.1 Pseudomonadales bacterium | reverse complement strand
GCTCGATCCGGTCTGGCTCCGCGCGCTCGCGGGCACGGGCCAGACCCAGTTCCGGCGGCACGTCGAGATAGAGCGTCAGGTCCGGCCAGCGGCCTGCATGCACGAGTTCGGCGAGCGTCTCGATGGGACCACTCCCGAGCTGCCGGCCACCACCCTGATAGGCGAAGGTCGCGTCCGTGAAGCGGTCGCAGACGACCCAGCGCCCCGCTGCGAGCGCGGGCTCGATGCGCTCGGCAAGGTGCTGGGCCCGCGCGGCGAACACGAGCAGCAATTCCGTGAGTGGCGCCGGGGGCTCCGACCGCGGCGCCAGCAGCAGCGTCCGGATCTCCTCGGCGAGCGCCGTGCCACCCGGCTCGCGCGTCACCTCGACCGACAGCCCCCTGCGCTCGAGGAACGCGACGACGTGCTCGAGATTCGTGCTCTTGCCCGCGCCTTCGCCGCCCTCGAGCGACAGGAATCGCCCGCGCATCAGCGCTTCGGCCTCGTCGCCGGCGCACTGCGATAGTCGGGCGCTCGCCGCTCGAGCTGAAAGCGACGCACCGCTTCGTTGTGGGCTTCGAGCGTGGCGGAGAATTCCGACGTGCCGTCCCCGCGAGCGACGAAGTAGAGGGCGTCGCCCTCCGCCGGCCGCAGGGCGGCACGGATCGACGCGCGGCCGGGCATGGCGATGGGGGTCGGCGGCAGGCCTCGGTGCACGTAGGTGTTCCAGGGATGGGGATCACGGAGGTCGGCGCGGCGCAGGTTGCCATCGAAGGTCCCGCCGAGGCCATAGATCACCGAAGGATCCGTCTGCAGGCGCATGCCGCGCTCGAGGCGCCGCGTGAACACGCCGGCGATGCGCTCGCGATCCTCCGGCACACCCGTTTCCTTCTCGACGAGGGACGCGAGCACCAGCGCGTCGTCGGGGTCCTCGAGCGGGAGGCCGCCGAGCCGACTCCGCCACTCCTCCTCCAGGACTTCCTCCATGCGTGCGAGGGCGCGCTCGAGGAGCGCCACGTCCGTGTCCCCCGCGGTGTAGTCGTAGGTGTCGGGGAAGAAGCGACCCTCCGCCGGGACACCCGGTCGGTGCAACGCGGCCATGAGCTGCGCATCGTCGAGCATGGGCAGGCGCTGGACCAGCCGGGGTGCGAGCGCCAGGGCCGCGCGCACCTCGCTCATGCGCCACCCCTCGACCAGGACGAAGCGACGCCGATGGACCCGCCCGTTCGCCAGCATCTCCAGCAGGTCCCGGCTCGACAGCCCGGGCGTGAGCTCGTACTCGCCGGCCTGGAAGCGCGCTGCCGTACCCGTTGCGCGCCCGTAGTACTCCAGCACGCGCGGTGAACGGACCAGGCCCCGGGCGGACAGTTCCGCGAGCGTACCGCGCAGCGTCGCGCCCGGGGGCACCTCGATCAGCTCCGGGCGCGTGAGGGGCAGGGGCTCTGCGAGCACGCGCTGGACCCAGCCGCCGAGGGAGGCGGCCGCGATCGCGGCGAGCAGCGAGAGGACGAGCAGGACGCGCAGGATCACGGGGCCGGCTCCGGCGCCGGAAACTCCGCCGCCAGCGTCGCGAGCAGCTGCCTCGCGAGCGGACCCGGTGCCGCGGTCCTGAACAGAGGGGCACCGTCGACGTCGAGGCATTCAGCGACCGCACGCACGCCGAACACGGAGTTCGTCACCAACAGCTCGTCCGCCGCCGCGAGCTCCTCGAGGGTCAGCCTCGCCACGATGCACTCGTCGATCACTTCCGGCGCACGGGCCATCGCGCACTCCAGCAGCAGTTCCCGCACGACGCCCGCGACACCGGATCCATCGAGCGCCGGGGTGCACAGGCGCCGCCCACGACGCAGGAACAGATTGCAGCGGGTGCCGCAGATCGGCCGACCGCCCGGGTCGCACATGAGACGATCGAAGACACCGGCCGCCGCGGGCTCGGAAGCCGCGAGGACCTGCTCGAGGCGACCGAGGTGCTTGACGCCGGCCAGTACCGGGGAAACGGCGAGCGGTGTACGCGCCACCTGCAGGCGCACGGGCCTGGCGTCGAGGCCCGGTGGCGGCAGCGGCGTGAAGGCGAGCACGCGTCGCAGCCGAGGCGTCGCGGGACTCGCATAGCCGCGCGGACCACTGCCCCGCGTCAGGGTGACGCGCAGGATGCCCTGCTGCTCCGCGACGATCCCCACGATCTCCCGTCGGAGCGTCCGCGCCAGATCGCCGGGCGGCTCCATGCCGAGGGCGCATGCGTCGGCGAGGAGCTTGCGGAGCTGGCGGTCGAGGAGGCCCGGGCGACCACCGACCACTCGCAGGGTGCGGAAGACGCCATCGCCGTAGGCGAGACCCCGATCGTCACCCGGCACGCGGCCATGCGTCGCGCCGTCGACGAGCAACCGCGGCCGTGGCGCCCCGCCGTCGATCAATCGACGCGGCGGAACACCAGCGTACCGTTGGTGCCGCCGAACCCGAAGGAGTTGCTGAGCACCGCGTCGACGGACATCTCGCGCGCCGTACCCGGAACGTAGTCGAGGTCGCAGCCGTCGTCCGGATCTTCGAGATTGATCGTCGGCGGCGCGACCTGGTCGCGGATCGCGAGCACGCTGAAGATCGCTTCGACGGAGCCTGCGGCGCCGAGCAGATGGCCGATCATCGACTTGGTGGAACTGACGGGGGTGCGCGTGTCGGCGCCGAACACGGTCTTCAGCGCCGCGGTCTCCGCCACGTCGCCGGCGCCCGTGGACGTCGCATGGGCGTTCACGTAGCTGATCTCGTCGGCGTTCATGCCGGCGTTCGCCAGCGCGCCTCTCATCGCGGCGGCGGCCCCCGCTCCGTCTTCCGGCGGCGCGGTGAAGTGATAGGCGTCGCCGCTCATGCCGAAGCCGGCGAGCTCCGCGTAGATCTTCGCGCCGCGCGCCTTCGCCCGCTCGTACTCCTCGAGCACCACCACACCGGCGCCGTCCCCGAGCACGAAGCCGTCACGCCCCCGATCCCAGGGCCGCGACGCCGCTTCCGGCGCGTCGTTGCGCTGCGAGAGCGCCTTCATGGAGGAGAAGGCCGCGAGCGGCACGGGCGACGTCGCCATCTCCGCACCACCGGCGACCATCACGTCGACGTCGCCGTCGCGGATGAAGCGGCCCGCGAGGCCGATGTTGTGCGTCCCCGTCGTGCACGCCGTGACCACGGCCAGGTTCGGACCCTTGAGTCCGTAGCGTATGGAGATGTTCCCCGAGATCATGTTGATGATGCTGCCGGGCACGAAGAAGGGGGAGACCTTGCGGGGACCACTGTTGGTCAGCGTCTCACGCGTGCTCTCGATCGTGGTGATGCCGCCGATCCCGGAACCGATCGAGACGCCCGCGCGCGGCGCATCCTCCTCGCTGATCTCGAGCCCGGCATCCTCGATCGCCTGGATCGCTGCGGCCATGCCGTACTGCACGAAGACGTCGACGCGGCGCGCCTCCTTCGCGGACATGTACCGCGTGACGTCGAAGTCCTTCACCGACGCACTGAAGCGGACACTGAAATCGGAGACGTCGAAGGCCTCGATGGTCGCCGCGCCGCTCCTGCCCGCGAGGATGGCCTCCCAGGTCGACGCAACGTCGTTGCCGACCGGCGTCAACATCCCGAGGCCGGTCACCACCACGCGCCTGCCAGTCATCAAGCTTCTCCCCAGCAGCGCCTCCCCGCCGGAAGCACCGAAAAAAGAAAGCCGCGCTAGGCGAACCGGCGCGGCTTTCCGATGTTGTTCATGTCAGGCCGGGGGCGCGAACGCGCCCCCACGGATCTCACTGGTGCGCGACGACGTAGTCGATGGCTTCGCGAACCGTGGTGATCTTCTCGGCTTCCTCGTCCGGAATCTCGGTCTCGAACTCTTCCTCGAGCGCCATCACCAGCTCGACCGTGTCGAGAGAATCCGCCCCCAGGTCCTCAACGAAGGACGCCTCGTCCGTGACCTCGTCCTCCTTCACGCCAAGCTGCTCGCAGATAAGCTTCTTGACCCGCTCTTCAACGCTGCTCATCGACAGTCGAACTCCCGTTATCGATCCCCGCAAGGAAGCGCCCCCCGCAGGGCGCGCGTAGTGTAGTTGAACGCGAAATCGCGCTTCAAGAGACCGCGCTCGCGGCGCGGCTCACCCCATGTACATGCCGCCGTTCACGTGCAGCGTCTCACCCGTCACATAGGCCGCCGCATCCGATGCCAGGAAGACGACGACCGCCGCCACTTCCGCCGGACTGCCCAGGCGGCCGAGTGGCACCCGTGCGAGCAACTGCTCACGCTGCGCCTCTGCGATCCCGTCAGTCATCTCGGTCTCTATGAACCCGGGAGCCACCGCATTCACCGTGATGCCCCGAGAACCGACCTCCTGAGCGAGGGACCGCGTGAACCCTTCCATGGCCGCCTTCGAAGCGGCGTAGTTGCTCTGACCGGCGTTGCCCATGCGAGCGATCACGGAACTCACGTTGACGATACGCCCCTTTCTGGCCTTCATCATCGGTCGCAGCACGCGGCGGCACAGGCGGTAGAGGCCTCCCACGTTCGTCTCGAGGACCGCGCTCCATTCCTCGGGCTTCATCCGCAGCAGCAGGTTGTCGCGCGTGATGCCGGCGTTGTTCACGACCACTTCGGGCGCGCCCAGTGCCGCCGTGACGGCCTCGAGGCCGGCATCCACGGACGCGTCGTCGGAAACGTCCAGCACGAAGCCCCGGCCCGCTGCGCCGAGGCGCTCGCTGATCGCGCTCGCACCGGCGTCCGTCGTCGCGGTACCGGCGATGCGATAGCCCGCGGCGGCCAGCGCGTCGGCGATGGCCGCGCCGATACCGCGACTCGCGCCCGTGACGAGGGCGACGGGCGCACTGGCTGCGGGAGCGTCGGTCATGGCGTGTCCTCAGGCGGGAAGGGCCGAATCGAAGGCATCGACGGTGCCGATGGGAGCGGCCGGGAGTTCGCGGTCTATGCGCCTGGCCAGACCGCTGAGCACCCTGCCCGGGCCACACTCGAGGAGGCGCCGCGCACCCGCCGCCTTCATGGCGAGGACACAGTCCACCCAGCGCACGGGCATGTAGAGCTGATCGAGGAGCCGGCTGCGGATTCCCGCGAGGTCGTCGCCGACGCTCGCATCCACGTTGTGCACCACGGGGAAGGCAGGCTCGGCGAGCACCACGCCGTCGAGCGCCTCGCGCAACGGCTCGACGGCTCTGCGCAGCAGCGAGCAATGGCTCGGGACGCTCATGGCCAGCGCCATGGCCTTCTTCGCACCCGCCGCCTTGCAGGCGTCGATGGCTCGCGCGACCGCGGCGGCGTCGCCGGCGATCACGACCTGGCCCGGCGAG
>JAZBPO010000066.1:0-24925 GCA_036351675.1 Pseudomonadales bacterium | reverse complement strand
CGCGATCATCGTCGACGCCTGCCGGTCGTCCACGAGGGGCGCCTGGTTGGGCAGATCAGCCGGCGGGACGTCCTGCGCGCGATCCGCGATCTGTCTTCCGAGGACAGCTGAGCCCGCGCGCCGGCCGGCTCACTCCACGAGCCGCTCGCGCAGCAGTTCGTTGACCTGCTGCGGGTTGGCCCGACCGCCGGTGCGTTTCATGACCTGGCCGACGAAGAATCCGAGGACCTTGCTCTTGCCGGCCCGGAATTGCTCGACCTGGCCCGGGTTCTCGGCGATCACGGCGTCGACGACGGCTTCGAGTTCGCTCGAGTCCGACATCTGCTTCAGGCCCCGCGCCTCGATGATCGCGTCGGGCTCGCCGCCTTCCGCGATCATGACCTCGAACACGGTCTTGGCGATCTTCGAGGAGATGGTCTCGTCGCGGATGCGGGCGATGAGGGTGCCGAGGGCATCGGGCGAGACCGGCGCCTCGGTGATGGAGCGGCCGTCCCGGTTCAGCGCACCGACGAGTTCGACCATGACCCAGTTCGCCGCGAGCTTGGCGTCGCCCGCGATCCCGGCGACCCGTTCGAAGTAGTCGGCCAGGGGTCGCTCCGCGGCGAGCACGCCGGCGTCATAGGCGGAGAGACCGAGTTCCGTGGTGAAGCGCGCGCGTCGCGCCCGCGGCAGCTCCGGCAGCTCGGACCGGAGTTCGTCCACGAGTGCCGCGTCGACGCGGACCGGGAGCAGATCCGGATCGGGGAAATAGCGATAGTCCTCCGCTTCTTCCTTGCCGCGCATGGGACGCGTCTCGTCCCGGTCCGGGTCGTAGAGACGGGTTTCCTGAACGATCGTTCCGCCGCCGGTGAGGACGTCGATCTGCCGGTCGATCTCGAACTCGATCGCTTTCTCGAGGAAGCGGAAGGAGTTGAGGTTCTTGATCTCCGTGCGGGTGCCGAGCTGCCCGCTGCCCACGGGCCGGATGGACACGTTGGCGTCGGCGCGGAAGGAGCCCTCCTGCATGTTGCCGTCGCAGATGCCGAGCCAGCGCACCAGCGTGTGGATCTCGCGCATGTAGGCGGCGGCCTCGGCCGCGCTGCGGAGGTCCGGCTCGCTGACGATCTCGAGCAGGGGCGTGCCGGCCCGGTTCAGGTCGATCCCGGTCGCGCCTGGAATGGCGTCGTGGACGGACTTGCCCGCGTCCTCCTCGAGGTGCGCACGCGTGATGCGGATCGTTCGCTCGGTGCCGTCCTCGAGCTCGATGGTCAGCCTGCCGGCGCCGACGACGGGCTTGTCGAGCTGACTGATCTGGTAGCCCTTCGGCAGGTCCGGATAGAAGTAGTTCTTGCGCGCGAACTCCGTTTCCCGGGCGATCTCCGCGTCGACGGCGAGGCCGAATCGGACCGCCATGCGCAGCGCCTCCGCATTGAGCACGGGCAGGGTCCCGGGCAGGCCGAGGTCCACGGCCGAGGCCTGGCGGTTCGGCTCGGCACCGAAGGTCGTGGCGCTGCCGGAGAAGATCTTCGAGGCCGTGGCGAGCTGGGCGTGGATCTCGAGGCCGATCACCGTCTCCCAGCTCATGCGGCGGCCTCCGGTCGTGCTCGATGGTGGTCCGTCTCGCGCTGGAAGGCTCCGGCCAGCGCGAACAGCGTCTCCTCTCCGAAGTGGGGTCCGATGAGCTGCGCACCGAGCGGCAGACCGCCGTCCAGCCCCGCGGGCATGGACAGGGCCGGCAGGCCGGCGAGGCTCGCGGGGATCGTGAACACGTCCTGCAGGTACATGGCGACCGGGTCGGCCGTGTTCTCGCCGAGGGCGAAGGCCGGGCTCGGGGTGACCGGTGCGAGGATCGCGTCGACATCGGCGAAGGCCGAGAGGAACTCGTCGCGGATCATGCGCCGGACGCGCTGGGCGGTGCGGTAGTAGGCGTCGTAGTAGCCGACGGACAGCGCGTAGGTGCCGGTCAGGATGCGACGCTTGACCTCCTCGCCGAAGCCCTCGGCGCGGGAGCGGCAGTAGAGGTCCTCGAGATCGACCGGGTCGGCGCAGCGGTGGCCGAAGCGCACGCCGTCGTAGCGGGAGAGGTTCGTCGAGGCCTCCGCGGAGGCGATGACGTAGTAGGCCGAGACCCCGGTGAGGGCGGTCTCGAGCGTCACCTCGCGGAAGCGCACGCCGCACGCCTCGAGGGTCCGGCGCACCTCCTCGAGCGTCTGCTGCACGGCTGCCGGCAGATTCCGCATCAGCGCCGGTGCGAAGCCCACGGTGCGCCCCTCGATGGACTCGTCCAGGGCCGCGAGATAGTCGGGTACGGGGCGTTCGGCGCTGGTCGAGTCCCTCGGGTCGAAGCCGGCCACGGCGCCGAGCAGGAGCGCGGCGTCGCCTGCGGTCCAGGCCAGCGGGCCGGCCTGATCGAGGGACGAGGCGAAGGCGATCATGCCGTAGCGCGAGATGCGCCCGTAGGTCGGTTTCATGCCGGTCAAGCCGCAGAAGGCCGCGGGCTGGCGGATGGAGCCGCCCGTGTCCGTTCCGAAGGCGCCGGGTACGAGGCCGCCGGCGACGGCAGCGGCGGAGCCGGAGGACGATCCGCCCGGTACGCGCGTGCGGTCCCAGGGATTGAGCGTCGGTCCGAAGGCACTGTTCTCGCCCGAGGAGCCCATGGCGAACTCGTCCATGTTCGCCTTGCCGACGATGACGGCCCCGGCGTCGCGCAGGCGCTCGACGAGATGGGCGTCATAGGGCGCCATCCAGTCGCCGAGCATGCGCGAACCGGCCGTGGTGCGGCCGCCCTCGACGCAGAAGATGTCCTTCACGACGATCGGGACGCCCGTGAGCGGGCCGGCCTCGCCCGCCGCGCGCCGCGCATCGGCGGCCTCGGCGGCAGCGCGGGCGCCGTCCGCGTCGAAGCTGACGAGCGCGTTCAGGTCCGAGCCGGCCTCGCAGCGTGCGAGGCTCTCGGCGACGAGCTCGCGGCTGCTGGCGGCGCCGCTCTCGAGCGCCGCGGCGCAGGCCTCGACGGTGGCCGGCAGACTCATTCGATGACCCTCGGCACGACGAAGAGGCCGTCCTGGACCTGTGGGGCGGCGGCCTGGAAGGCCTCGCGGCGGTCTGCTTCCGTGACGACGTCCGGGCGCAGGCGCTGGCCGGCGTCGAGCGGATGGGACAGGGGCTCGACGCCCTCGGTGGGCAGGGCCCGCATGCGGTCGACCATGGTCAGGATCGACTCCAGGTCGTCGATGCGCGCCTCGGCTTCGCCTTCGGAGAGGGCGAGGCGCGCGAGGTGCGCGATGTGGCGGACGCGGTCGGCGTCGACGTGGCCGGGATCGCCCATCTGGTGCTCCGCTGTGATCCGTTCGGGAGGGGCACACGGAGACCACCTGAAGGCTCCCCCGGAGCCCGCTCCTGTGCCGCCGGGTGCGCGCAAGGTCGCGGAAATTAGCATGTTTCCAAGTTGCTCCACAGGGGGGGCGTTGCTAGAGTTCCGGGGTTCTCCCGCCCCCTCGACACGGGACGCCACCACCACACATGCTGAAGAAATTCAGGGGGTTGTTCTCCCGGGATCTGTCCATCGATCTGGGAACGGCCAACACCCTCATCTACGTCAAGGACGAAGGCATCGTCCTCAACGAACCGTCGGTGGTGGCCATTCGCCAGCACAACAACCAGAAATCGGTCGCGGCGGTCGGCGTCGACGCCAAGCGCATGCTCGGGCGCACGCCCGGCAACATCACCGCCATCCGTCCGCTCAAGGACGGCGTCATCGCCGACTTCCAGGTCTGCGAGAAGATGCTCAAGCACTTCATCGACAAGGTGCATCAGGGGAATCGCTTCATGCGCCCGTCGCCGCGCGTGCTCATCTGCGTGCCCGGCAAGGCCACGGCCGTCGAGCGCCGTGCCATCCGCGAGTCGGCGCTCTCCGCAGGCGCGAGCGAGGTCTACCTGATCGAGGAACCGATGGCCGCGGCCGTCGGTGCGGGTCTGCCGGTTCACGAGGCGCGCGGCACCATGGTCGTCGACATCGGGGGCGGCACCACCGAGATCGCGGTCATCTCGCTCAACGGCATCGTCTACTCGGAGTCGGTACGGGTCGGTGGCGATCGCTTCGACGAGGCGATCGTCGCCTACGTTCGCCGCACCCAGGGCAGCCTCATCGGTGACGCGACGGCGGAGCGCATCAAGCAGGAGATCGGCACGGCCTATCCGGGCAAGGAGGTCCGCGAGATCGACGTGCGCGGCCGCAACCTCGCCGAAGGCGTGCCGCGCAGCTTCACGCTGACCTCCAGCGAGGTGCTCGAAGCACTGCAGGAGCCGCTCGCGATGATCGTGCAGTCGGTCAAGAGCGCCCTCGAACAGACGCCCCCGGAGCTCGCTTCGGACATCGCCGAGTCGGGCATCGTCCTGACGGGCGGTGGCGCACTGCTGCGTGATCTCGACCTGCTGCTCGCGGAGGAGACGGGGCTGCCCGTGCTCGTCGCCGAGGAGCCGCTGACCTGCGTCGCCCGCGGCGGCGGGCGGGCCATGGAACTCATGGACGAGCTCGGTCGCCTGGACCTGATGTCCGCCGAGTGACGTCGGCTCCGGCGCTGGCGACGGAGTCGGCGCCGAGGGCCCCACGAGGGAGGACCCGCCATCAAGCCGCTCTTCCTCGAACGCTCCTTCACCGGCTACAAGGCGCTCGCGCTCGGTGTGCTGTCCATCGCACTCATGGCCGCCGACCATCGCACCGAGCTGCTCGTCGGCGTGCGCGGTGTGCTTTCCCTGCTCACCACGCCGGTGTTCGTGGTCGCCGACGTGCCCTACGCCGGGTTCGAGATCGTCTCGGGCTGGCTGTTCCTGCACGCGGAGAACGCACGCCTGCGTCGGGAGAATCTCGGCTATGCGACCGAGAATCAGCGCCTGCAGGCGCTCGAGAGCGAAATCGATCGACTCCGTGCCCTGCTCGGCAGCACCCAGCGTATCCGCGGCACGGTCAGCTTCGCCGAGGTGATCGGTCTGTCGCCCGATCCGACGCGCGAGATGCTCGTCGTCGACAAGGGGCGCAGCGTCGGCGTGGAGATCGGCGACGCCGTGCTCGACGCCGATGGACTGGTGGGGCAGATCGTGGCGGCTGGACCGGTCTCGAGTCGCGTGTTGCTGGTCACGGACTTCTCGCACGCGACGCCCGTGCAGATCCTCCGCAACGATCTCCGAGCCATCCTGCGGGGAACGGGCGCGCCCGAGCAGCTCTCGCTTCAGCACGTGCCGAACACGGCCGACGTGCGCGTCGGCGATCTCCTCGTCACCTCCGGCCTCGGCGGGCGCTTCCCGCCCGGCTATCCGGTGGCGGTGGTCGAGGAGATCCTGCAGGACCCCGCCGCACCCTTCGCGGCGATCCGCGCGCGGCCGACGGCGCAGCTCGCGAGGAGCCGCCATCTGGTGCTGGTCGGTGATCGCGCGCCGACCGACGGACTGGCAGAGTCGCCGGCGCCGGAACCGATCGGGGCCGGTACGTGAACCCCGGGACGCTCCTCGTCGTCGGCGGGAGTCTGCTGCTGGCGCTGCTCCTGACCGCCGTGCAGCTGCCCCCCGGCTTTCCCGACTGGCTGGCCTGGCTGCGGCCCGACTGGGTGGCGATCGTGATCCTCTACTGGGTCATCGCCCTGCCGCAGCAGGTCGGGATGACGACTGCCTGGATCGCGGGCCTCCTTGTCGACAGCATCACCGGCAATCTGCTCGGTCAGCACGCGCTCGGCCTCGTCATCATCGCCTGGGCGGGCCTGTCGCTCTACGAGCGTCTGCGCATGTACGCGATGCTGCAGCAGGCCTTCATCGTCTTCGTCACGGTGGCGCTGGCGCAGTGCATCGACATGGCCATCGAGATCGTGGCGCGGGATGCGCGCTGGAGCTGGGGCGTGCTCGGACCCGCCGTCACCAGTGCGTTGCTCTGGCCCATCGCCTTCGATGCGCAGCGCGCCCTGCGCCGTCGCTTCCGGATCGCGTGAGCATCGACGCGGACGCGCAGCTCGTGCTCGCTTCCGCCTCGCCGCGGCGCCTGCTGCTGCTGGAACAGATCGGTCTGCGGGTGCGTGCGCTCCCCGCCGAGATCGACGAGACGCCCGGGGAGGGCGAGACGCCGGAAGCGCTCGTCCGGCGCCTCGCCGCCGACAAGGCGCGTGCCGTGGCCGACCGGCTGCGTGCGGAGCAGGGCGCTCATCCGCCCGTGCTGGGCTCCGACACCGAGGTCGTCCTCGAGGGTCGCGTGTTCGGCAAGCCGGCTGGCCGGTCCGACGCGCTCGCGATGCTCGCGCGTCTCTCCGGGCGCGTGCACGAGGTGCTCACGGCGGTGGCGGTCGTGACTGCCGCCGGCGTTCAGGTCGCGCTCAGCCGTTCACGGGTAGAGTTCAGGGAGATCGCGCGCGAGGAGGCCGAGGCCTACTGGGCCACCGGCGAGCCTCGCGACAAGGCGGGCGCCTATGCCATTCAGGGGATGGGCGCCATCTTCGCGGTGCGCCTCGACGGGAGCTATTCCGGCGTCATGGGGCTGCCGCTGGCCGAGACCGAACTGCTGCTGCGTGGCGTGGGCATCGACGTCTGGCGCCAGCGCGGGGAGTCACGATGACCCAGGACGTGCTCGTCAACGTCGAACCCTTCGAGACCCGGGTCGCGCTGCTCGAACAGGGCGGCCTGCAGGAACTGCATCTCGCGCGTGCCGACGGGGTATCGGCGACGGGGAACGTCTACAGCGGTCGCGTCGTCCGCATCCTGCCCGGCATGCAGGCCGCCTTCGTGGATGTCGGCCTCGAGCGCCCGGGATTCCTGCATGCGCGGGACATCCGCGGCAGCCACTGGCCTGCCGTCGAGGCAGCGCGCGCGGAAGGCGTCGCCTCGCCGCCGATCGAGCGGTTGCTCTCCGAAGGAGATCGCGTACTGGTGCAGGTCGTGAAGGACCCGATCTCGTCCAAGGGTGCGCGCCTGACGACGCATCTCGCGTTGCCCTCGCGCTTCCTCGTACTCATGCCTTTTTCGCGGCACGTCGGAGTCTCGCAGCGCATCGACGACGAGGTCGAACGAGAACGCCTGCGTGGTCTCGTCGAGCGGTCGCGCGAACAGCTCGCCGCACCGGACGGCTTCGGCTACATCGTCCGCACGGTCGCCGACGGCGCGCAGGAGGCCGAGATCGCGGAGGACATGGCGTTCCTCAATCGCACCTGGGAACGCATCGAGCCCTGTCGGCACGCCGTGCAGGCGCCGGCGCTGGTCTACGAGGAGCTGCCGGTGCAGGTTCGTGTGCTGCGCGACCTGGTGGGGCCGGAGGTGGCTTCGATCCGCATCGACTGTGCCGATACGCACGCTGCCATGCGTCGCTACGCCGAGCGCTTCCTGCCCGAGCTGAGCGAACGCCTCCATCTGCACGAGGAGGACACGCCGCTCTTCGAGCGCCACGCCGTGGACGGTGAGATCGCTCGTGCCCTGACGCCCCACGTGCCGCTCAAGTGCGGGGGGCATCTCGTCATCGAGCAGACGGAGGCGATGACCACCATCGACGTGAACACCGGAGGCTTCGTCGGTGCGCGCAGTCTCGAGGACACGGTCTATCGGGCCAATCTCGAGGCCGCGGCGGCGATTCCCCGGCAGCTGCGTCTGAGGAACCTCGGCGGCATCGTCGTCATCGACTTCATCGACATGGAGGATGCGGAGCATCAGCGCAACGTGTTGCGGACGCTCGAGAAGGCGGCCGAGCACGACCCGGCTCGGATCCGCATCTCGGGCATCTCGAATCTCGGGCTGGTGGAACTCTCCCGCAAGCGCACACGCGAGTCGCTGACTCGCCAGCTCTGCGAACCCTGCGGAGCCTGTGAAGGCCGCGGCTATACGCGGCGCCCGGAGTCGGTCTGCTTCGAGATCTTCCGGGCGCTGCAGCGCGACGCGCGCCGCCGGAAGACGGCTGTGGACGGCTCGTCGGACGGTGCGCGTAGCGCCTACCTCGTTCGAGCGGGTCAGGCCGTCCTGGATCGGCTCCTCGACGAGGACGCCGACGAGGTCGCCGCGCTGTCCGAGCGTGTGCAGCGCCCGATCCGCTTCCAGCTGGAACCGTCCTACTCCGTCGAGCAGTTCGACGTCGTCCTGCTCCAGGACCTGGATTGAAGCCTTGCCCGTCGCCCCCTACATGCGCCGGCGGATGCCTCGAGCCGCTGCGCGGGCGCTCCGCATCTGGTTCCCCTGGGTGTTCGCCTGGGCCTTCGTCCTCCTGGCCTGCGGGACGCTCACCGGTCGCCTGCTGACCACTCAGCTCGACGGAGCCGAGGCCTCGGTGGCGGCGCGCATCGCTGCGGTGACCGGTTTCGACGTGCGCATCGGCAGGCTGCGTGGACGTTTCCTGGACTGGAATCCGGTCCTCGAGATCGAGGGACTGAGTCTGTCGCGGAACGGCATCGAGGTGGTCGCTGCACGCCGGGCGCGCAT
This sequence comes from Pseudomonadales bacterium, assembly GCA_036351675.1. Classification (GTDB taxonomy): domain Bacteria; phylum Pseudomonadota; class Gammaproteobacteria; order Pseudomonadales; family Azotimanducaceae; genus JAZBPO01. Next base: position 16,507 of record JAZBPO010000066.1, on the reverse strand, counting down.
CAAGGCCGACGTGCTGGAAGCACTGCTGCGTGGTCGAGTCGTGGCGGCGGCCCTGGTCGTCGAAGACCTGACGGTCGAGCTCGAGCGCCTCGAGGGCGGCGCCATCGCGCTCCGCGGCGGCGCCGGGGCCAGGCCGCCGGATATCGAGGACGTCGTCTCCTTCCTCTTTCACAGCGACTATGTCGATCTCCGGGACGCGCGCTTCGCGCTCTACGCGCCTGGTGCGGATGCGTCGGCCGAACCGCTCGCGCGCATGACCCTCGCCGCGCTCCTCGTCGGCGAGACCTTCGACCACCGCGGACATCTGCGCGCGACGCTCACGCCTGCTGGCGGTGCGGCCATGGAGGCGGAGCTGTTCGTCGAGCTCGACGACGAACCACTCGATCGACGGCGCCGCTCGGGCAGCGTCCTGCTGGAGCTCTCCGGTCTCGATCTCCGCGCGCTCTCCGGTCTCCTCGGGGACGCGATTCCCGTGCTCGACGGGCGGGTGGAGCGCGCGCGTTTCCGTGCTCGGGTCGATCCGTCCACGGGTACGGACTTCGCGCTGCGCCTGTCTGCGGAGCAGGCCGCGATCGAGGGCGACACGCCGGTGCGTCTGCGCAATGTCCGCGTCGACCTCGACGGGCACGGCCGGCGTCTGCACGACGCGGATCTGCGCATCCGTGACCTCGACGTCCTCGTGGAGGGGGAAGCGCTCTCGCTCGATGGCGCGCGTCTGGCCTGGCGCGGAGACGGGGCAGGGATGCCGGCGCTCTACGGTTCCGCCGGCGCCTTCGACGGCGAACAGTTGGCACGGCTCGCGCGCAGTCTGGAGCTGCTCGATGCGCGCGCGGATCGCTGGCTGACCAGTCTCGAGCCCTCGGCACGGATCGATGCGATCCACTTCGCGGTCGAGCCGGATGTCGGCGGTGGTGCCGTCGCCCTGCGAGCCCGTGACATCTCGGTGCGGGGCTATCGCGGGGTGCCGCGGGTCCGCGGCCTCGACGCTCGCGCTGTGGTCTACGAAGGCGGGGCCTGGATCGACGTCGACACGGACACGTTCTATCTCCAGTTCCCGGACGTGTTCGCGGAAGGCTGGCGCTATGACGCCGCCAGCGGCCGGGTGGCACTGCGATTCGATCGCGCGGGCCTGCACCTTCGCAGTGGTCTGCTGACCCTGCGCGGACCACAGGGCCGTGCCGCCGGCCACGTCGCGCTCTTCCTGCCGCCGGACGAGGCGCAGCGGCGCATCTCGCTCGCGCTCGGCATTCAGGGTGCCGACGCGGCGTTCACCGAGGCCTTCCTGCCGGGCCGGCTCGAACCCGAGCTGCGCGACTGGCTCGTCAGTGCCGTCCGCGCGGGACGCGTCGATCGAGGCGCCGTGGTCATCAATGGTGCCGCGAAACCCGCCTCCCGCGAGGAGCGCGCCTTCGGTCTCTGGTTCGATTTCCGCGCCGGACGGCTCGCCTTCGATCCGGCCTGGCCGACGGCCACTTCCCTGGAGGGCAGCGTCCTGGTCGCCGGTGATGGTGTGCGTGCCGACCTCGTATCGGGTCGCCTCGCGGGCCTCGAGCTCGGCCGGACACTCGTTCGCGTTCCGCGAGACGCGCAGGGCGCACGTGTGGAGTTCGAGGGCGACGGTCGCGGTGACGGCGGCTCGGTGCTGCGCTTCCTGCGCACCGTACCGCTCGGCGACGCGCTCGCGTTCCTCGACGAGCGCTGGCGCGCGGTCGGCGCCGTGGACGTCCACTTCGACGCCGTCGTGCCCCTCGACGGGGGCGCCCCCCAGCAGTTGGAGATCGATTCGGAGCTGCTCCTCGAGCGGCTGCACGTCGGCCAGGCCGACCTCGATCTCGGTGACGTCTCCGGCCGCCTGTCCTACCGGCACCCGGGCATCCTCTCCTCCTCGGACACCCGCGCGCGACTCTTCGACGGGCCTGCGGAGTTCCGCCTCGCCGGGAATTTCGCCGAGGGCGGCGAGGGTCTCTTCGTCGAGGGGCGAGGCACGGCCGATGGCCGTGCGATCGCGGACTGGTCCGGTGTCGACGTTCTCGCGGGGCTCGCGGGGCAGGCCCCCTGGAGCTCACGCATGCGCATCCAGGGAGACGGGGCCGTGGAGCTCGAGGTGGACAGTCCCGCGCCGGCGACTCCGGACGCGGGACTCGTCACGAATCTGCCGCCGCCGCTCGCCGCACCGCGCGAATCGCTCGCGGCGCGCATGACCGTCGCGGCCGAGGGCCCCCTGGACCTGCGTCTGGACTGGGGCGTCTTCAGTTCCCGCTTCGAGTTCGTCGATGGCACCTTCACGCGGGGCGCGCTCGCGATCGATACGCCGCTCGGAGCGCTGCCTCCCCTGGGGCTTTCGGCGGTCGGCCACGCCCCGGCCCTGGACGTGGCGGCCTGGCTGGAGACGGTCGAGCGCTGGGGGGCGGACGCCGGCGCGCGCGGTGACGACGACGAGGCTGTGGCCGACGCGCTGCTGTTCGACTTCACGGTGTCCTATGACGCGGCGCACTGGGGAGAGCAGGCATTCGGGCCCGCGGTCGTCACCCTGTCCGGCTTCAGCGACGAGTTGACGCTCGGCTTCGAGGCCGAACGCCTGGCAGGTCGGCTCGTGATCCCGGACGACGAACGTCCCCTCACGCTCGCCCTCGACCGGCTCGATCTGCCGCTCGATCCGGCAGTGCCGGTCACGGGCTCCGGAGACACGGCTTCGGCGACGGCGGAGACGGACGAAGGAATGGCGGCGCTGGTCGAGGATCTGGACCCTGCCGCCATTCCGGCCCTGGACGTGGTGCTCGCGTCCCTCTCCAACGACGGTGAAGACCTCGGCGAGGCGCGCTTCGCAGTGCGGTCCTTCCCCGGCGGCATCCGCCTCCAGGACGTCGAGGCCGAAGGGCGCGGCCTGGTCTTCGGTCCGGACACGGAGGGGCAGTCGCGGATCGAGCTCGGCCTGTCGCCGTCGCCGTCGACGCGCGTCGTCGGTCGCCTCTCCGGTACCGATGCGGAGCGCGTGCTGCGGCGCTTCGGGCTGTCGCCGAGCGTGGCGGCGGACGCCTTCGCCTTCGATATCGACGTCGCCTGGGAGGGACTTCTCGACGATCCGTCCCTGACCACGCTCTCCGGGGGGCTCACCGTCGACGTCGCCCGTGGCCGTTTCAACGAGCTCGACGCTGGCGGCGGCCCGCTCCGCATGGTGGGGCTGCTCAATGTCGATGCCATCGCCCGGCGCATGCGCCTCGACTTCACGGACATCTACAAGCGGGGCATCGCCTTCGAGGAGATCGAGGGCGCGCTCGCCTTCGCGGACGGCACGCTCTCCACGGTGCGGCCGCTGCGGATCGTCGGCCCGCAGAGCCGCTTCGTGCTCACCGGTGAGCTCGACCTGGCGACGCGGATGCTCGACGGTGAACTCGTCGTCACGCTCCCGGTCAGCAAGAACCTGCCCTGGGCGGCGGCCTACGCGGCAGTCGTGGCCAACCCGCTCGCCGGGGCCGGCGTGTTCGTCGCGGAACGCCTGCTGCGCGACGCGATCGACAAGTACTCGAGTGCCCGCTACCGCATCTCCGGTACCGTCGACGACCCCGAGGTCGAGTTTGATACGATCTTCGAGAACGAACTCGGCCGCGGTCAGGACGACGCGGCCGCTGATCCGGTTCCCGATGAACCATCCCCCGGCGCCGGCGACGTGCCCTAGCGTTTCCGTCGGCGCCCCGCGTCGCGATCACCCGACGCGGCAACCATCGGACGACACAGCCCATGAGTGATCTGCTCGCCATCGCCCGGCGCGACCTCCTCGAGCCGGCCGAGCTAGACGAATCGGCCCTCACCAGGGTCCTGGGCGGGCTGCTGACGCCGAGCATCGACTATGCGGACCTCTTCCTGCAGTACTCCCGCAGCGAGTCCTGGATGCTCGAGGACGGCATCGTCCGCGACGGCAGCTTCGCCATCGACCGTGGCGTCGGCATTCGCGCCGTGGCCGGCGAACGCACGGGGTTCGCATGCTCCGACGACCTCGCGCCGGCCGCGCTCACGCAGGCCGCCGTCGCGGCCCGGCAGATCGCACGAAGCAGCGGTGAGGGGACCGGCCGGGTAACGCTCGCCGGTGCCGCGCCAGTGCCGCTCTACGGCGACGCGGATCCGCTCGCGAGCATCCCCGACGACGACAAGACGGCGCTGCTGCAGCGTGTGGATCGCCTCGCGCGGAGCCTCGATCCTGCGGTCTGCCGCGTCACGGCGAGTCTCTCGGCCGCCCACGACGTGGTGCTGGTGATCGCATCCGACGGCACGCTCGCCGCGGACGTCCGCCCGCTCGTGCGTTTCAACGTCAGCGTCATCGCGGAGCGGGGCGGCCGCCGGGAACGCGGCAGCGCCGGCGGCGGTGGCCGCTTCGACTACGTCGATCTGCTCGACCCCGAGCGTGATCCCAACGTCGACGCCTGGGTGCGGCAGGCCGTGCACTCGGCACTCCTCAATCTGGAAGCCGTCGAGGCCCCCGCCGGCGCCATGCCCGTTGTCCTCGGCCCGGGCTGGCCCGGTGTACTGCTGCACGAGGCCGTGGGGCACGGTCTCGAGGGTGATTTCAATCGCAAGGGCACCTCGACCTTTGCCGGCCGCGTCGGCGAACGGGTCGCATCGCCACTCTGCACCGTCGTCGATCAGGGCGACCTGCCCGGCCGTCGCGGATCGCTCACGGTGGATGACGAGGGCACGCCGACGGGCCGGACGGTGCTCATCGAGAACGGCATCCTGCGCGGTTACATGCAGGACAGGCTCAACGCGCGTCTCTCCGGCGCGGCGCCCACGGGCAACGGTCGGCGCGAATCCTACGCGCATCTGCCCATGCCCCGCATGACCAACACTTTCATGCTGGCCGGCGAGTCGGATCCCGAGGAGATCCTCGCGTCCGTGGACCGGGGGCTCTTCGCGGCGAACTTCGGCGGTGGGCAGGTGGACATCACCTCGGGCAAGTTCGTGTTCTCGACCACGGAAGCCTGGCTCGTGGAGAAGGGCCGGCTCACGACGCCCGTCCGAGGTGCCACGCTCATCGGCAACGGGCCCGAGGTGATGCAGCGCGTGAGCATGGTAGGCAATGATCTCGCGCTCGATCAGGGCGTCGGCGTCTGCGGCAAGGACGGCCAGTCGGTGCCGGTGGGTGTGGGCCAGCCGACGCTGCGCGTCGATGCCGTGACCGTCGGCGGCACCGCGCGCTGAACGGCTGCCGTCAGCGCTCAGCGCCGCGGCGGCGGCAGGAGTTCGGTGCCCTCGGCCGTTTCTTCCCGCAGCAGCTGGAACAGTTCCCGGTAGCGGCGCCGCTGTGGTGCCGCACCGGGATCTGTCGCGTCGCGTTCGCGCCGGGCAGCCCGCAGCAGGTTGCGCAGGCGCGGACGGTCCACGGTCGGCCAGCGTTCGAGGAATTCGTCCAGCGCCGCATCGGAGGCGAGGAGAGCGTCGCGCCAGGCTTCGAGGGCATGGAGCGCGCGCGTGTGCGTCGCGCTCGCGGCGTCGAAGGCGTCGATGGCGCTCGAGAGGGCGTCGACGTCCTCGCTGCGCAGGACCTTGCCGATGAAGGAGAGGTGTCGTCTTCGCGCCTCGCGGGAGCGTATGCGGTCGAACTCCTCGAGCGCCCGAACCAGGCGTTCGCTCCCGGGGAGCTCGTCGCGCTGGGCGCGAGGCAGCTCCGTGATGCGCTCGCCGAGATCGCGCAGCGCGCGCATCTCTCGCTTGCGCTGCGACTTGGACGGCAGCTCGCCGTCGAGCTCCGGAGCGTCGTCGTCGGGTTCGATCACGGGTCTCGCCTGTGGGTCATTGCCAGTGGAAGTCTAACCGGGAGGTGCGCGTGAGCAGCATGGTCGTGGAAGCGTCTGCGTCGGAGGATCTGCGTGCGGACGAGGCACGTCTGCGCGACGAGGTGCGGCGTCTGCTCGACGAGGCGGAGCGTCAGGGCGCGACCGATGCGGAAGTCGCGGTCACGCGCACCGTCGGCCTCTCGGTCACGGTGCGGCGCGACGAACTCGAGACCGTCGAGTTCACGCGGGACGCTGGCTTCGGCGTGACCGTCTACGACGGGCATCGCCGCGGTTCCGCGTCGACCACGGTCGTGGACGGTCGTGCCGCCCGCGACGTGGTCGCCAAGGCACTCGAGATCGCTCGCCACACTGCGGAGGATCCTGCGGCCGGCCTCGCCGATCCGGCTCAGCTCGCGAGCGACGTGCCCGATCTCGACCTCTATCACCCCTGGGCACTCGACGTGGCGGCCGCCGAGGCGCTGGCGCGCGTCTGCGAGCGCGCTGCGACCGGCGCCGATTCGCGCATCGCCAATTCCGAGGGTGCGACGGTCACGAGCTACGGCTCCTGCCGTGCCTACGGCAACAGCGCGGGCTTCGTCGGCAGCGAGTGCGGCACCCGGCACGGCCTCAGCATCGCGGTCATCGCTGGCGAAGGCGCGGGCATGCAGCGGGACTACTGGTACACGGCTTCGCGGCGCCCGGAGGCACTGGAGGCGGCTGAGGCAGTGGGGCTGCGGGCCGCGGAGCGGACCGTCGCCCGGCTCGGTGCGCGGCCGGTTCCCACGGGGCAGGTGCCCGTGCTGTTCGCGACGGAGATCGCGCCGGGGCTCGTGGGCCATCTGCTCGGCGCCATCTCCGGCGCCGCACTCTACCGACGAGCCTCCTTCCTCTGCGACGCGCTCGGTGAGCGACTGTTCCCGGAACGCATCACCATCGACGAACGTCCCCGTCTGCCCGGGGCCGTGGGCAGCGCCGCCTTCGACGGCGATGGCCTCGCGACCCGCGCCAAGGCGATCGTCGAGGACGGACGCCTCGCCAGCTATCTGCTCTCGGTCTATTCCGCGCGGCGGCTCGGCATGGAGAGCACGGCGAATGCCGGCGGCGTGCACAACCTCTTCGTCAGCGACGACGGGCTCGATCGCGATGCGCTGCTCGCGGAGCTGGGCACGGGGCTGCTGGTCACGGAACTCATGGGGCAGGGCGTCAACCTCGTCACCGGCGACTACTCGCGGGGCGCGGCGGGCTTCTGGGTCGAGAACGGGGCGATCGTCGAGCCGGTGCAGGAGGTCACGGTCGCCGGCAACCTGCGCGCCATGTTCGCCGGTCTGCGCGCCGTCGGCGCCGACGCCGAGCGCGAGACCAACGTGCGCTGCGGTTCCCTGCTCGTCGACGGGATGACCGTCGCCGGCGCGTGAGGCGGTCGGGAGCGGTTCCGGGGGAGCTCAGCCGCCCTCGCCGAAGTAGTCGGCGACGAGCGTCGCGATCGCGTCCATGGCGGCGATCTCGTCGCGGCCCTCCGTGGTGACGGTGATGCAGCTGCCCCTCGCGGCCGCGAGCATCATGACCGCCATGATGCTCTTGCCGTCGGCGCTCTGGCCGTCCTTCTCGATCGTCACGCGGGCCGCATGGGCGCCGGCGACCTTCACGAGTTGCGCCGCGGCGCGGGCGTGCAGGCCGAGTCGGTTGACGATCTCCAGTTCCCGGCGCTGCATCAGGCGCTGCGCCGAAGGCCGTCTAGGTCGCGGTGATGCACGAGCACGTCGCGCGCGGGGCTGTCGGGCGCTCGCGCGCCGCTGAAGTGGCCGGCGAGCTGTTCGGCCAGGTAGACGCTGCGGTGCTGGCCGCCGGTGCAGCCGATGGCGACGGTGACATAGCTGCGCGCGTTCGTTTCGTACTCGGGGAGCCAGCGTTCGAGGAAGGCGCGCAGATCCCTTTCCATGGCGCCGACCGCCTCGTGCTGCGAGAGCCAACGGCGCACGGGTTCCTCGCGGCCGCTGTGGTCGCGGAGGTCGGGCAGCCAGTGCGGGTTCGGCAGGCAGCGGACGTCGAAGACCATGTCGGCGTCCACGGGAATGCCGTTCTTGAAGCCGAAGCTCCTGAACATCAGTGACAGACCCGAACCGGCGCGGCCCGCGACGCGCTGGCGGATATCGTCGCGGAGCCCGTGGATCGTCATGCGCGTCGTGTCCACGACCAGGTCGGCGCGCTCGCGGATCCCGGCGAGGAGCCTGCCCTCCGCCTCGAGGGCCTCCTGCAGATGCACGTCGCCGCCGGTGAGCGGATGGCGCCGCCGCGTCTCGCTGAAGCGGCGCACGAGTATGGAAGGGTCGGCATCCAGGTAGACGATCTCCAGCACGACGTGGGGGCGCTCGCGGCGAAGGGTCTCGGAGATCTCCGGGAAGCGGTCGAGCTCCGCGGGCAGGTTGCGGGCGTCTATGCCGACCGCGAAGGGAACGTCTACGTGGCTCTCGTTCGCGCTGTCCACGAGGTTCGGGAGCAGGCTCACGGGCAGATTGTCGATGCAGTGGAAGCCCTGATCTTCCAGGGCGTGCAGCGCCGTGGACTTGCCGGAGCCCGATCGACCGCTGACCACTATCAACTTCACCGGTGCCCTCCTGCTGGGCAGGGGCGTACAGCCGCCTGCGTCCGTCAGCCGTTCGCGGCGTCGGCGCGGCCGTCACCCCGGCGACTGTAGAGGGCCGTCTCGAAGAGGTCGAGATCGCTGCCCGCCTCGCGCAGCGCCGCGCGGTAGGCCGGATCGTTCAGTGCGCGCGCCGCGGATGCGAGCAGTTGCAGATGCTCCTCGTGCGCCTCGCCGGGTACGACCAGCACGAACAGCAGGTCCACGGGCTCGCCGTCCGGGGCGTCGAAATCGATGGCCGTGGCGAGACGTACGAGGGCGGCCACGGGCGCCGTGCAGCCGTCGAGGCGACAGTGCGGGATCGCCACACCGTGGCCCACCGCCGTGCTGCCGAGGCGCTCGCGCGCCATGAGCGCCTCGAACACCTCGCGCGCATCGAGCGAGGTGTTCCGTTCGGCGATGCTCTCGGCCGCGAGCTCCAGCGCTCGCTTCTTGCTCGCGGCGCCGAGGTCGCAGTGGGTGCAGTCGGGAGTGAGGAGCCGGTCGAAAGGCACGGCCTGATCGTCTGCGCTCGGAAGGATGCGCAATGGTACTGCGGTGAGCGACGCGGGGGCCAGCGGACGCCGACCCCTGCGTGCCGGTCCGGTATGCCTACTGGCGTGCCACGGACCGGTGAGTACGGTCGATGGTCTTTTCCTTGTGCTTGAGGATCTGGCGATCGAGCTTGTCGACCAGTGCGTCGATGGCGGCGTAGAGGTCGTCGTGGGTGGCATCCGCGAACACGTCCCCGCCCTTGATGTGGACCGTCGCCTCCGCTTTCTGGAGGTTCTTCTCGAGCTCGAGGATGACGTGGATGTTCGTGATGTGCTCGAAGTGCCTTTCGAGCTTCGCGAACTTCTCGAGCGTATAGGCGCGGATGGAATCCGTGACCTCGAGATGATGACCGCTGACGCTTATCTGCATGGTGCCCTCCTTTCCGGAGCCGCTCGCCCGAGTGGCGCCCGATCGCGCGCAGGGACTCAGACCAGCCGCTTCCTCTCGTTCGATGGCGGTATCGCCATCGACTCACGGTACTTCGCGATCGTCCGGCGCGCGACCTTGATGTCCTGCTCCGCAAGCAGTTGTGCGATCTTCGAGTCGGACAGCGGTTTGCGCGGATTCTCCTCGTCCGTGAGCTTGCGGATGAGCGCGCGGATCGCCGTCGAGGAGACCTCGCCTCCGCTCGCCGTGCCCACGTGCGAGGAGAAGAAGTACTTGAGCTCGAAGATGCCGCGCGGGGTGTGCATGTACTTGCGCGTGGTGACGCGGGAGATCGTCGACTCGTGCATGCCGATGGCGTCCGCGATATCGGCGAGGACGAGCGGCTTCATCGCTTCCGGACCGTACTCCAGGAAGCCGCGCTGGTGCTCGACGATGCAGGTTGCCACCTTCAGCAGCGTCTCGTTGCGCGACTGCACGCTCTTGAGGAACCAGCGCGCTTCCTGCAGGTTGTTCTTCAGGAACTGATTGTCGGCGGAGGAGTCGGCGCGCCGGACGAGCGCCGCGTAGTCGGCATTGATCCGCAGCCGAGGCGTCGATTCGCCGTTCAGCTCGACGATCCAGCGGCGCTTGTCCTTGCGCACCAGCACGTCGGGCACGACGTACTCGACCTCGTCGCCGCCGATCGCCGAACCGGGGCGGGGGTTGAGGGACTGGATGAGGCCCATGACCGCGGTGAGCTCGTCCTCCGACAGGCGCGTGCGGCGCAGCAGGGTCTGATAGTCGCGCGCGGCGAGCAGCTCCATGTGCTCGCCGAGCACGAGGCGTGCCTCCTCGAGCCAGGGTGTGCCGTCCGCGACCTCGCGCAGCTGGAGCAGCAGACACTCGCGCAGATCGCGGGCACAGACGCCAGGGGGGTCGAACTGCTGCAGCATGTGCAGCACCATCTCGACCTCCTCGACACCGATCTCCCGCTCCGGATCGAAATCCGCGGCGATCTCCTCGATCGAGGTCCGGAGCATGCCGTCGCCGTCGACGGAGTCGATGAGCGCGAGGGCGATCTCACGGTCTTCGTCGGAGGCATTGCTGAGGCCGAGCTGCCAGACCAGGTGGTCGGCCAGGGATGCGGACGCGGCGGTCCGCGCGCCGTAGTCGAGGTCGTCCTCCGGTGGCGGTCCGGCGGCGGGCGCCTGGGCGTAGACGTCGTCCCAGCTCGAATCGACGGGAAGATCCTCGGGGATGTCTCGCTGCTCCCAGTCGCCGTCGTCGGGACCCGCGTCGACGTCCCCGGACGAGTCCCAGTCGTCGCCGGATTCCGCGGCGGCGTCGAGCGAGGCGTGATCGGTGTCGGTCGGGAACTCGTCGGCGCCGGCGTCGCCGCGGTCGTCGTCCTGACCCGCGTCGGCGGTTTCGACCCTGTCCTCCCCGGCGCCGACCAGTTCGCTCTCGTCGGGACCCGATGGATCCGAGCCGTCCGGTGTGTCGTCGTAGCCGTCCTCGGCGATCTCGAGCATGGGATTGCACTCGAGCGCCTCCTGGATCTCCTGTTCCATTTCCAGCGCCGACAGCTGCAGCAGGCGGATGGCCTGCTGCAGCTGCGGGGTCATGGTCAGGGATTGCCCGACCTTGAGCTGGAGGGACTGTTTCATGACTCGATCATACTGACCGGCGGGGTGCGCGCTCAATCGGCACGCGACGTGCATACGCCTGCGGCCGACCGCCGGTCAGAGCCGGAAATCGCTACCGAGATAGACGCGTCTCACCTGCTCGTCGGCGAGGATCGCCTCCGGATCGCCGGAGGCGATGATGCAGCCGTCGGCGACGATGTAGGCGCGGTCGCAGATGTCGAGGGTCTCGCGGACGTTGTGGTCGGTGATGAGCACGCCGATCCCGCGCGCCGTCAGATGCCGGACCATGGTCTTGATCTCCGTGACGGAGATCGGGTCGACGCCTGCGAAGGGCTCGTCGAGCAGGACGAAGGCCGGTTCCGTGGCCAGGGCGCGGGCGATCTCCGTGCGTCGCCGTTCGCCACCGGACAGACTCTCGCCCCGATGGTTGCGCACGTCCGTGAGCGAGAATTCCCGCAGCAGCGTGTCCGCACGTTCGCGACAGCTGCGGGCATCGAGATCGCGCCGCGTCTCGAGGATGGCGAGTACGTTCTCCTCGACGGTCATGCGCCGGAAGACGCTCGCTTCCTGAGGCAGATAGCCGATGCCGAGGCGGGCGCGCGCATGCATCGGGAGGCCGGAGAGTTCGGCGTCGTCGAGGGTGATGGTGCCCGCGTCGGCGCGGACGAGGCCGACGATCATGTAGAAAGTGGTCGTCTTGCCCGCGCCGTTCGGCCCGAGCAGGCCGACGACCTCGCCGGAACGCACGGCCAGGGACACGTCCTGGACCACGGCGACGCCGCGGTACGCCTTCCGCAGGCGTGCTGCGGTCAGGCGCGCCACGGCCCTGCGCACCGGATCTTCGAGCCCCGGGACGTCATCGGCCTTCCGGTCGCTCGCCCTCGCGCCTGCGCATGCGCGCCGGATCGAGCGTGAAGGTCATGCGCTCGCCCCCGCCCGCGCTCGCGTTCACGCGCCGCGCGCGCAGGTCGTAGCTGATGCGGTCGCCCTCGAAGCGATCAGTGGCCTGGGAGAGTTCCGCGTCGCCTTCGAACTCGATGCGCTCTTCTGCCGTCAGATACACGATCTGGGCGGCGCGACCGCGCACCTGGAGATCCGGGTCCGTGGCGGGGCCGGCCTCGATCTGCTGCGTGAAGGTGGCGGGCTCGTCGTCTCCGTCCCCGTCCGCCGTGATGCGGGTCACGGCGTCGTCGTCGGTGCTTATGGTCAGCGTCTCCGCGGTCACCACCAGCGTTCCCTGGCGCATGCGCACGTCGCCGGCATAGACCGCGACGCCGCTCGCCTCGTCGAGCTCGGCGCGATCCGATTCGATCTCGATGGGTTGTTCCCCATCCTCCGGCAGGGCACGGAGGGCCGGCGCGGCGAGGGCGAGGATCAGAGCGAGTGCGCGGAGCGCGCGGGCGTCCAGTGACATCAGAGCAATCCCGGAAAGATGGTGGAGCGCACCCGTCGCGATGGCCTGCCGAGGGCGATGGTGCCGCCGGCGAGGTCGGCGCGGAGGCCGTCGGCGGTGATGCGCCCGGAGTGCGTGTCGATGATAACAGGGCGCTCCGTCTCGGCGTATTCGCGTCCGGGATAGAGAGTCAGCCGTTCCGTGTGCAGCTCCATGAAACCCTCGCCGGGACGGCGCCGCTGGATGAGTACGTCGTCCTCGAGTTCCACGGTCTCACGGCCCGGCGGCGTGTCCCCGGCACCGCCTGGCCCGGCGTCGAGGAGGCCCGTGCCGCCGATGATGCGGCCCTGTCGCGCACTCGCTTCCCAGGGCGGTTCTTCGTCCCGATAGAGCACGAGGCGCGGCGCCTCGAGCAGCGTGTGCTCCGCCTCCGGGTAGTGGACGATGGCCGCGGCGCGGATGAGATAGGCGAGCACGCCGTCACGGGAGAACTGCGAGATCTCCGCGGTCTCCATGTAGAGGTCCGGTTCGCCGAGATCGCGAACCGCCTGCGGCGCGTCGTCCAGGATGCGCTCGATCGGCGCTTCGCGCGGATCCTCGCCGAGGCTCACGAACACCACGACGAGAACTCCGAGGGCGAGGAAGAACAGGGGCGCCCGGGGCACGCGCTCAGGACTCCGGCCGGAGGGTGCGCGGGGCTCGCGTCGGGCACGGGCCGCGTGGCCGGAGGCGAGCCGCCGTGCCCCGTGTGCGCTGCCGGTCGCTCGTCACGGCCCGGAGCCTCCGCGGAGATAGGGCGCGAGCGCGTCCTCCCAGCTCCCCCGAGCGCGCATGAGCAACTCGCAGGCTTCGCGCACGGCACCGTCGCCGCCGCGCGCGGCCGTGACGTGGTGTACGTGAGCACGCAGCGCCGGGTGGAGATTGGCGGGCGCGAGGGCCAGACCCACGGCCGTGAGCACGGGCAGGTCAGGGATGTCGTCGCCCATGTGCGCCGCATCGGCTGCGTCGAGTCCGGTGCACGCGAGGAGCTCCGTCAGCGCTTCGCGCTTGTCGTGTACGCCCTGGAAGAGGTGTTCGATGCCCAGCTCCTCCGCGCGACGTGCCACCAGCCGTGTCCGGCGACCGGTGATGATGGCGACGGTGACGCCGGAGGCGGCCAGCATCTTGATGGCCTGCCCGTCCTGCGTGGAGAAGGTCTTCGCTTCCTCGCCGCTCTCCGTGTAGTGCAGCCCTCCGTCCGTCAGCACGCCGTCCACGTCGAGGCACAGCAGGCGCACCCGCGCGAAGCGTGCCCGCAGGGGCTCCGACAGGGCAGTCAGCGGATCGTCGGGCTCTCGCGATGCGCTCACCGTCGCCTCATGCCTGCGCGTAGAGCAGGACGTTGTAGCCGATCCAGGCGGCCAGCAGCACGACCCCCTCGAAACGCGTGATCACGGGCCGCGCGTTGATGCCGTAGGCGAACAGCAGCAGGAGCAGGGTCATGGCGAGCATGATGCCGAAGTCGCGCCAGAGGACGGCGCCCCCGAAGTCCACGGGATGGATGAGCCCCGGAATCGACATGACGGCGAGGATGTTGAGGATGTTGGAGCCGACGACGTTGCCGATGGCGATGTCCGTATGGCCCTTCAGGGCGGAGCCTACGGTGGCGGCGAGCTCCGGGAGGCTGGTGCCGATCGCGATGATCGTGAGACCGATGATGAGTTCGGACACGCCAAGCGCCTGGGCGATGGTCGTCGCCGCCCAGACCAGTACCTCCGCGGACAGCAGCAGGACGACCAGGCCGGAGAGCAGCCAGAAGACGGCCCTCGGACGGGGCAGTTCGGGAATCTCCTCGAGTTCGTCGAGCTCCGGGAATTCCTCCGGATCACCGCTCCGGTTCTCGCGCCAGAGGCGGTACACCAGGGCGCCGAGGATGGCGAGGAGGAACAGTCCCTCGTAGAGCCCGAGATGCAGATCGAAGAGGACCAGGAACGCCGCGGCGGTGCTGCCCATGAGCCATGGCAGTTCGCCCTTGAGCACGGAGCGGGCGAAGGGCAGCGGGACGAGCGCAGCCGTGAAGCCGAGTACGAGGCCGATATTGGTGATGTTCGAGCCGATGGCATTGCCGATGGCGAGCAGTGGCTTGCCGTTGCCGGCGGCCGATGCCGCGACGAGCATCTCCGGCGCCGATGTGCCGAGCGAGACGATGGTCAGACCGATCAGCAGCTTCGACATGCCGAAGTTGCTGGCCGTGGCCGCTGCGCCATTGAGAAAGCGGTCTGCGCTCCAGACGAGCGTCACGAACCCGAAGATCAGGGAGACGACCGCAAGCCACATATGAAGTATGGGTGCCGGGGAAGGAAGGTCAGGCCGGGAATGCTGTGCCGCCGAGCACGCCCCGTGGGCCGCGAGGGCGCAATTGAAAGAGAAGCACGGGGGCTTTGCAAGCGTGACGCGGTTCACGTCGCAGGGCTGCCATCGACCGCCGGAAGCGTGGGGCGGTGCTACAATCGGCGGCTCGGATCACCTGGTCGTCGATCCGGCTTCCCCCCCAGCATCCGTCCCGGGAGATCTCCGTGTCCGGTCCTGCCGTTAGCGCTCACGCCAGCCGCGCCGCCCTCGTCCGCGTGCGAGCACTGCTGCTGTGCGCATTGCTGTGTCTCGCGGGTGCCATCCGGGCCGAGGCCGTTTCCGAGGCGCCGGACGAGATCGTCCGCAGCGTCGCCGGCGACATTCTCGGCATCATCCAGAGCTACCAGGACCGCTTCGAGAACGACCCCGACGGCTACTACCGTGCCGTCGACGAGACCATGGCAGGGTTCGTCGACTACCGGTCCATCGCCCGCGCCGTCATGGCCCGCTACTGGAGCGAAGCGAGCGTGGAGCAGCAGGAGCGCTTCGTGGAAGTGTTCAGGCGGGGGCTCGTGCGGACCTACGCGCGTGCGCTCCTCGAGTTCGAGCAGGAGCGCGTCGACGTGCTGCCACTCCTCTCCGAGCACCTGCGCGGTGATCGGGCGCTGGTGCGCATGGAGATCACCGGCGGCAACGGCCGCATCTACCCGCTCCAGTACTCCATGGGTCGCGGGGAAGACGGCGCCTGGCGTGTGCGCAACGTCATCGTCGACGGAGTCAACCTCGGCCTCACCTACCGCAATCAGTTCGCATCGGCCATGCAGACAGGCGACGCGCGCGGCGACATCGACGCGGTGATCCGCGGCTGGACCATCGGCGAGCTCTGAGCGCGGTGTCGAGCCGTCCCGCAGCCCCGACGTCGGCGGTCGAGGCATGGCACCCGCGCCAGCTTCCACGGTCCCTTCACCCTTGATCACGCGAGTGCACGCTCGCCTTCGTGTAGAATTCCGCGCCTTCTGCAGCTCCCCAGCGGACATCCAGCCATGGAAGCGAGCCAGGTCAGGGCGCTCGTCGAGGCAGGCCTCGACGACTGCCGCGTAGACGTTCAGGGCGGCGGCGGCCGCTTCGAGGTGACGGCCGTCGGCGACGTGTTCGCGGGCCTCACGCCCGTGAAGCGCCAGAGACTCGTCTACGCCACGCTCTCGGAGGTCATCGCCTCCGGTGAGGTGCACGCGGTGACGATCCGCACCTTCACGCCGACGCAGTGGGACGCCCGGGCCGAGGGAAGCTGAGCCCGTGGACCGTCTCTTGATCGAGGGCGGCGCGCGCCTGCAGGGTGACGTGCCGATCTCCGGCGCGAAGAACGCGGCGCTGCCGATCCTCGCGGCCACGCTGCTGGCCGATGCGCCGGTGGTGCTCTCGAACGTGCCGCACCTGCACGACATCACGACCATGATGGAGCTGCTCGGGTGCCTCGGCGTCGAGCTGGTGATCGACGAGCGACTCGATGTCGAAGTGCATCCGGAGACCATCCGGGAGTTCACGGCGCCCTACGAGCTCGTCAAGACCATGCGCGCCTCCTTTCTGGTGCTCGGGCCCATGCTCGCGCGGCACGGCCGCGCCACCGTGTCCCTCCCGGGCGGCTGCGCGATCGGCTCGCGACCGGTGGATCAGCATCTGAAGGGCCTGGCCGCCATGGGCGCGGACATCGAGGTCGAGGGCGGCTACGTGAAGGCGCGGGCGAGCGGGCGCCTGAAGGGGGCCCGCATCCTCATGGACGTGGTCACGGTCGGCGCCACCGAGCACCTGATGATGGCCGCGGCGCTCG